>NZ_CM151224.1:0-357500 GCF_056482945.1 Stenotrophomonas sp. 62841_Sma
ATGGATGCCTGGTCCCGTAGTCTCGAGCGCCTCGAAGCGGAGTTCCCGCCGGAAGACGTTCATACCTGGTTGAAGCCGCTGCAGGCCGATCTGCGCGTGGACAGCCTGGTGCTGTATGCACCGAATGCCTTCATCGTCGACCAGGTCCGCGAGCTGTACCTGGCCCGGATCCGCGAACTGCTGGCGCATTTCGCCGGTTTCAGCGACGTTTTTCTTGAAATCGGCTCGCGCCCGCGTCCCGTGGAGGCGCAGAACGCGCCGGTTTCCACGCCGTCGGCGCATGTGTCCAGCGAACCGCAGGTGCCGTTTGCCGGCAACCTGGACAATCACTACACGTTCGCCAACTTCGTCGAAGGCCGCAGCAACCAGCTGGGCCTGGCCGCCGCCTTCCAGGCAGCGCAGAAGCCGGGCGACCGCGCGCACAACCCGCTGCTGCTGTACGGAGGCACGGGCCTGGGCAAGACCCACCTGATGTTCGCCGCCGGCAATGCCATGCGCCAGGCCAATCCGGGTGCGAAGGTGCTGTACCTGCGTTCGGAACAGTTCTTCAGCGCGATGATCCGGGCTCTGCAGGAAAAGACCATGGATCAGTTCAAGCGCCAGTTCCAGCAGGTGGACGCGCTGCTGATCGATGACATCCAGTTCTTCGCCGGCAAGGACCGCACCCAGGAAGAGTTCTTCCACACCTTCAACGCGTTGTTCGATGGCAAGCAGCAGATCATCCTGACCTGCGACCGCTATCCGCGCGAGGTCGAAGGCCTGGAAGCGCGCCTGAAATCGCGGCTTGCCTGGGGCCTGTCGGTCGCGATCGAACCGCCGGACTTCGAGACCCGCGCTGCGATCGTGCTGGCCAAGGCACGCGAACGCGGTGCAGAGATTCCCGATGATGTTGCGTTCCTGATCGCCAAGAAGATGCGCTCCAACGTGCGCGACCTCGAAGGTGCGCTCAATACCCTGACCGCCCGCGCCAATTTCACCGGCCGCGCGATCACCACCGAGTTCGCCCAGGAAACCCTGCGCGATCTGCTGCGCGCCCAGCAGCAGGCGATCAGCATTCCCAACATCCAGAAAACCGTTGCCGACTACTACGGCCTGCAGATCAAGGATCTGCTGTCGAAGCGTCGGACCCGCTCGCTGGCCCGCCCCCGCCAGGTCGCCATGGCCCTGACCAAGGAACTGACCGAGCACAGCCTGCCCGAGATCGGCGACGCCTTTGCCGGTCGCGACCACACCACGGTGCTGCATGCCTGCCGCCAGATCCGGACCCTGATGGAAACCGACGGCAAGCTCCGCGAGGACTGGGACAAGCTGATCCGGAAGTTGAGCGAATGATGCACGGATGCCGATGAGGCGTCATCGCACAAAACGGTGCAGAATCCGGTAGCAAGCGCGGGACACGTTGTGGATAAAAATGGCGTCTGAAATCGCGCTGGATTTATCCACAGCTTTCCCCACCCCCTGGGGGTCGGTAATACAGAGGGTTTCGATGTCTGAAATTCTTTTATTTACAAAGACTTAGCGTTGTTTTCCAGCGATTCTGTCTCTACCAGCACCACCAAGCTTTTGATTTATTCCACATTTTTTAAAGCATAGGGGCACGGAACCACATGCGTTTCACACTGCAGCGCGAAGCCTTTCTCAAGCCGTTGGCACAGGTCGTCAACGTGGTCGAACGCCGCCAGACCCTTCCGGTTCTGGCCAATTTCCTGGTCCAGGTGCAGAACGGCCAGCTGTCGCTGACCGGTACCGACCTGGAAGTGGAGATGGTGTCGCGGATCGCGGTTGAAGATGCCCAGGACGGCGAAACCACCATCCCCGCCCGCAAGCTGTTCGAGATCATCCGTGCTCTGCCCGACGGCAGCCGGATCACCGTCTCGCAGACCGGTGACAAGATCACCGTGCAGGCCGGCCGCAGCCGCTTCACCCTGGCCACCCTGCCCTCCAACGACTTCCCGTCGGTTGACGAAGTGGAAGCCACCGAGCGCGTGGCCATCGGCGAAGCGACCCTGAAGGAACTGATCGAGCGCACCGCGTTCGCGATGGCCCAGCAGGACGTGCGCTACTACCTCAACGGCCTGCTGTTCGATCTGCGCGGCGATGCCCTGCGTACCGTCGCCACCGACGGCCACCGCCTGGCGCTGTGTGAAACCGACCTGGCCAAGCCCAGTGGTTCCAAGCGCCAGATCATCGTGCCGCGCAAGGGCGTGACCGAACTGCAGCGCCTGCTGGAGAGCGGCGATCGCGAGATCGAGCTGGAAGTCGGCCGCAGCCACGTCCGCGTCAAGCGCGACGATGTCACCTTCACCTCGAAGCTGATCGACGGCCGTTTCCCGGACTATGAAGCGGTGATCCCGATCGGTGCCGACCGCGAAGTGAAGGTTGATCGCGAAGCACTGCGTGCCTCGCTGCAGCGCGCCGCGATCCTGTCCAACGAGAAGTACCGCGGCATCCGCGTGGAAGTCTCGCCGGGCAACCTGAAGATCAGCGCGCACAACCCGGAACAGGAAGAAGCCCAGGAAGAGATCGAAGCCGACACCACGGTCAGCGATCTGGCCATCGGCTTCAACGTGAACTACCTGCTGGACGCCCTTTCCGCCCTGCGCGACGAGGAGGTCATCATCCAGCTGCGCGACTCCAACTCCTCGGCGCTGGTGCGTGAATCCAGCAGCGAGAAGTCGCGCCATGTGGTGATGCCGCTGCGTCTCTGACGGCAGCCTGTTCCACGTGGAACCGAACGACGCCCGGGATCTTCCCGGGCGTTTTTTTTTGCAGGTTCCACGTGGAGCATCGCGATGGGCGGATCTCCAGGTGTGGGTGAATGGCTTCCTTGAGATCGCTGGTTGCCGATTGATCCTGGCTGCCCTTCCGATGCAATCGGTGCTGAGCGATTGGAATCCAGGTTGTGAGCTTGGGCGCTGTCCAGCCGCTTTCGATCGAGTATGTCGTTCTGGGTCTTCAGCCTGATGCACGTTCCCCGAACTTGCCGGAGGGGTGAAGCAGATCGTGGGTCGCAACGCTGCGGTTGCTTCATCTGCAGACGCCACTGTCCACAGGTCTCGTTGGGGTCGGATCGGGGCCAGCCTAGCTTCTAAATCTGGGTATAAATCTAAAGCATGGTGGTGATGGTAGGCCCAGATTTCGTGGAGAAATGCATTATCTATTTGATTTTGAAGAGATTTATGCACCTGAAACCCCCTGTATAGAGGCCCCTCAGGCTGGGGGGGAACCTGTGGATAGTTTCGCAGGCCGGGCAAAAGGGCTTTTTTATCCACAGTTTGCCCATACCTTGTGTATAAGTCATACAGACCTGCTGTGGACAGCGTGAAACGGCGGGCTCGAATTCCTTGAAATCTGTGGAACCCTCCAGGGCATCGCATCGTAGATTTCAAGAAATCTGCGCGGTGTTCGCGCAAACCACCGTCGGGGCACCTGGCGATGCTCGCGGAATGAGGCTGAAATCGCTGAAATCTGAGGGCTGGTACCCTGCGCCGCCGCTCAGAATTCAAGGATTCCCGGGCGTATCCAGACCCAGGCGAGCCCAGGTGAGGGAGCGCCACCACGTGGAACACGCGTAGGGCTGCCAGGCGGAGGCTTCAGCACAGTGACGATGTCTGGCGCGGCACGGCTGGCTTGACCGATGCAGTAAGCTGATGGATTCCCTGCCCCTCTACCGCCTTGTGCGGATGGTCTTTCGCGCCCCATGCAGATCCGCCGCCTCGCCTTGCATCAACTGCGTCGCTTCAGTGCGGTGGACCTGTCGCCCCAGCCGGGATTGAACCTGCTGACCGGCGACAACGGTGCCGGCAAGACCAGCGTGCTCGAAGCCCTGCACTTGATGGCCTATGGCCGCAGCTTCCGTGGCCGGGTGCGCGACGGTCTGGTACGCCAGGGCCAGGAAGCGCTGGAAATCTTCGTGGAATGGGACGAACAGCGTGCCCATCACCCGCCCCACCGCCGAAAAGCCGGCCTGCGCCACAGTGGTCAGGACTGGAAGGGGCGACTGGACGGCGAGGATGTCGCACAGCTGGGTAATCTCTGCGCAGCGCTGGCCGTGGTGACGTTCGAGCCCGGGAGCCATGCACTGGTCAGTGGTGGTGGTGAACCCCGCCGCCGCTTCCTCGATTGGGGCTTGTTCCACGTGGAACCGGATTTTCTGTCACTGTGGCGTCGCTACTCCCGGGCGCTGAAGCAGCGCAATGCCCTGCTCAAGCAGGGCGGGCCGTCGCGGATGCTCGATACCTGGGATCACGAGCTGGCCGAGGCAGGGGAACCACTGACCAGCCGCCGCCAGCACTACCTGGAGCGTCTGCAGCAGCGCACGGTCGCCTTGGCCGCCAGCCTCGCTCCACAGCTCGGTATCCAGGGATTGGAGCTGAGCCCCGGTTGGCGGCGGCACGAGCTTCCCTTGGCCGATGCCCTGCTTCTGGCCCGGGAACGTGACCGGCAGGCCGGGTATACCTCGGTCGGCCCCCACCGGGCGGACTGGAGTGTGGATTTCCACAGTATCCCGGGACGTGATGCGTTGTCCCGCGGCCAGGCCAAGCTGACGGCATTGGCCTGCCTGCTGGCGCAGGCCGAGGACTATGCGGAACAACGCGGCGAATGGCCCGTGATCGCGCTGGATGATCTGGCCTCGGAGCTGGATCGCACCCATCAGGCGCGGGTTCTGGAGCGCCTGCTCAACGGACCGGCACAAATCTTCATCACCGCCACCGAAACCCCGGCGGCGCTGCAGGAACTGACCCACATCGCCCGGTTCCACGTGGAACATGCACAGATCGTGGCTGTGCCATAGTGGGCACACCAGGGCCGCTCGACCCCGGCTGGTATAATTCGGGTTGGAATCCTTTCATTCTCGGCGCATCGCCCCAAGCGGTGCCCGACCTGCGGAGCCTACGGCAAGCGCAATGAGCGACGAACAGAACACCCCGGCAAACAACGGCAATTACGACGCCAACAGCATTACCGCCCTGGAAGGCCTGGAGGCTGTCCGCAAGCGTCCCGGCATGTACATCGGCGACGTGCATGACGGCACCGGTCTGCACCACATGGTGTTCGAGGTCGTCGACAACTCGATCGACGAAGCGTTGGCCGGCCACGCCGACCACGTTGCAGTGACGATCCACGCCGACGGCTCGGTCTCGGTGTCCGACAACGGCCGTGGTATTCCGACCGGCAAGCACGAGCAGATGAGCGCCAAGCTCGGTCGCGAAGTGTCTGCGGCCGAAGTCGTCATGACCGTCCTGCACGCAGGCGGCAAGTTCGACGACAACAGCTACAAGGTTTCGGGCGGCCTGCACGGCGTCGGCGTCAGCGTGGTCAACGCGCTGTCGCAGAAGCTGCTGGTGGACGTGTTCCAGAATGGCTCCCACTACCAGCAGGAATTCAGCAACGGCGCAGCCGTGACTGCGCTGGCCAAGCTGGAAGCCACCACCAAGCGCGGTACCACCGTGCGCTTCTGGCCGTCGACCGTCGCCTTCCACGACAACGTGGAATTCCACTACGACATCCTGGCCCGCCGCCTGCGCGAGCTGTCGTTCCTGAACTCCGGCGTCAAGATCGTCCTTGCCGACGAGCGTGGCGATGGCCGTCGCGATGACTTCCACTACGAAGGCGGCATCCGCAGCTTCGTGGAGCATCTGGCCCAGCTGAAGACCCCGCTGCACCCGAACGTCATTTCAGTCACCGGCGAGCACAACGGCATCGTCGTCGACGTGGCGCTGCAGTGGACCGACTCCTACCAGGAGACGATGTACTGCTTCACCAACAACATTCCGCAGAAGGACGGCGGTACCCACCTGGCCGGTTTCCGCGGTGCGCTGACCCGTGTGCTCAACAACTACATCGAGCAGAACGGCATCGCCAAGCAGGCCAAGATCAACCTGACCGGCGATGACATGCGCGAAGGCATGATCGCAGTGCTGTCGGTGAAGGTGCCGGACCCGAGCTTCTCCAGCCAGACCAAGGAAAAGCTGGTCAGCTCCGACGTGCGCCCGGCGGTGGAAAACGCCTTCGGTGCGCGCCTGGAAGAGTTCCTGCAGGAAAACCCGAACGAAGCCAAGGCGATCGCCGGCAAGATCGTCGATGCCGCACGTGCACGTGAAGCCGCGCGCAAGGCCCGCGACCTGACCCGCCGCAAGGGCGCGCTGGACATCGCTGGCCTGCCGGGCAAGCTGGCCGACTGCCAGGAAAAGGATCCGGCGCTGTCCGAACTGTTCATCGTCGAGGGTGACTCGGCAGGTGGTTCGGCCAAGCAGGGCCGCAACCGCAAGAACCAGGCGGTGCTGCCGCTGCGCGGCAAGATCCTCAACGTGGAACGCGCGCGTTTCGACCGCATGCTGTCCTCCGACCAGGTGGGTACGCTGATCACCGCGCTGGGCACCGGCATCGGCCGTGACGAGTACAACCCGGACAAGCTGCGTTACCACAAGATCATCATCATGACCGACGCCGACGTCGACGGCGCCCACATCCGCACCCTGCTGCTGACGTTCTTCTACCGTCAGATGCCGGAGCTGATCGAGCGCGGTTACGTCTACATCGGCCTGCCGCCGCTGTACAAGATCAAGCAGGGCAAGCAGGAGCTGTACCTGAAGGACGACCCGGCGCTGGACAGCTACCTGGCCAGCAGCGCAGTGGAAAACGCTGCACTGGTGCCGGCCACCGGCGAGCCCGGCATCGAAGGCCTGGCGCTGGAGAAGCTGCTGCTGGCCTACGCGGCGGCGCTGGATTCGATCGAGCGCAACGCACACCGCTACGACCGCAACCTGCTTGAAGCGCTGGTCGACTTCGTCCCGATGGACCTGGAAAGCCTGCGCGCTGCCGGCGAAGGCGAGGGCCTGGATGCACTGGCCAAGCGTCTCAACCAGGGCAGCCTGGGCAGCCCGCGTTTCACGCTGGAACTGCAGGACGCCAACGATGAGCGCCCGGCCGCTGTGCTGGTGACCCGTCGCCACATGGGCGAACAGCACATCCAGGTGCTGCCGATGTCGGCCTTCGAAAGCGGCGAACTGCGCGCGATCCACCAGGCATCGAAGCTGCTGCACGGTCTGGTCCGCGAAGGCGCGACCATTTCCCGCGGTGCCAAGTCGATCGAAGTCGACAGCTTTGCCAAGGCACAGAACTGGCTGCTCGAGGAGGCCAAGCGCGGCCGTCAGATCCAGCGATTCAAGGGTCTGGGTGAAATGAATCCGGAGCAGTTGTGGGACACCACGGTGAATCCGGAAACCCGTCGACTGCTGCAGGTGCGCATCGAAGATGCTGTCGCTGCCGACCAGATTTTCAGCACGCTGATGGGCGATGTCGTCGAACCGCGTCGCGACTTCATCGAAGACAACGCGCTGAAGGTCGCAAACCTGGATATCTGACACAATCGGGACACGGCCGGTGCGCGGGGAGGCGCGCCGGCCTTCGACTCTTGAACGCAGGTACCTGATGTCCGCATCCGCCCCGGTTTCCGCTCCGCCCCCGGTTCCGCCGGCTTCTGCCGCGCCGCGTGTCGTTTCGCCGTTGGCGGGGTTTTTCATCGACCTGGGTATCGCCGCTGTCACCCTGTTCGGCCTGAGCCTGATCAGCGGCCTGCTATGGGGCCTGTACCGTGGCGTGGTGGTCGGTTACGCGAACGCGCAGGCCGGCGCTGGTGCCCCCGACGCCAGTTCGGTAGCGGCGTCACTGGGCCAGCCGGGCGCGCTTGCGCAGATTCTCATGGCGCTGTTTGCCACCGGCGGCGCCGCGCTGCTGCTGTACTTCTGGCGACGGCCGGCCAATGCCGCCGAGCGCCACGCGTCGCGCCAGGCGCTGCGCCGTCCCTCCACCTGGGGCTGGACCCTGCTGGTGGCGACCCTGATCGTGCTCGGCAGCAATGGCATCGCCTTCCTGGCCAAGCAGTTCGGCATCGAGCCGGTTCCCACCAATCTGGCGCTGATGCAGAGTGCGATCGCGCGCTTCCCGTTGTTCCTGGTGCTGTTCGCGGTGGTACTGGCACCGGCCTACGAGGAGCTGCTGTTCCGCCGCGTGCTGTTTGGCCGCCTGTGGAAGGCCGGACGCCCGTGGCTGGGCGTGGTACTGAGCAGCCTTGCTTTCGCCCTGATCCATGAAATCCCTGGCACCAGTGCCAACGGCCCGGCCGAGATCGCGCAGCTGTGGCTGGTCTATGGCGGCATGGGGGCCGCGTTCTGCTGGCTGTACCAGCGCACCGGCACGCTCTGGGCCGCGATCACCGCGCACGCGCTGAACAACGGCGTGGCGCTTGCCGCGCTTGTGTTCTTCGGGGCAACGTAACGCCGTGTCCGCTTGACGAAAGATTAAGCCGCTACGCTACACACTGCGCATATGAACACGGGGGTGGATCCATGAAACAACTGCTGCTGGCCCTTGTCATCACCACCCTGGTCAGCGCCTGCGCGACCACGACCTCTCCTACCGGCCGTCGGCAGATGGTGGGCGGGGTGTCACAGGCGCAGCTGGACCAGCTCGGCGCACAGGCGTTCGCCGAAACCAAGCAGAAGGAAAAGATCAGCACCGACGGCCGCCAGAACGGTTACGTGCAGTGCGTGGTCAACGCCCTGGTCGCGCAGCTGCCGCCTCAATACCGTGGCGTACGGTGGGAGACGGCCGTGTTCGTCGACAAGGAGCCCAACGCCTTCGCCCTGCCCGGCGGCAAGGTCGGCGTGAACACCGGCATCTTCACCGTCGCCAAGAACCAGGATCAGCTGGCTGCCGTAATCGGCCATGAAATCGGCCACGTCATCGCCCGCCACCACGAAGAGCGCATCACCCGGCAGATGGGTGCGCAGACCGGGCTGGCCGTGCTCGGTGCGCTGGCCGGCGCGGCCTACGGAGAAGGCGCTGCCAGCACCGTCAACCAGCTCGGGGGCATGGGCGCGCAGACCGCCTTCCTGCTGCCCGGTTCACGGACCCAGGAAAGCGAGGCCGACGTGATCGGCCAGCGACTGATGGCCCAGGCCGGTTTCAACCCGGCGCAGGCGGTCGACCTGTGGCAGAACATGATGGCCGCCAGTGGCGGCCGCAGCCCGCAATGGCTGTCCACCCACCCCGATCCAGCCAACCGTATCCAGGAACTGCGACGCGATGCACCGGGACTGACGCCGGTCTATCAGCAGGCGCAGGCGGCCGGGCTGCGGCCAAAGTGCGGATGAGTGCGGATGAGTGCGCAGTTCTATGCTGTATTGCAGCACATAAAACGATTTCTCACGCCATCTGTTTCTGATACGTTTGGCGGCTCAGATTTTTCTGACAGTCCGACTTTGCCGCTATCCGGCGGTTCGATCGAGGTGAACGATGATTTTCCGTAACCACAAAGCTGTGCTTTCCGTCCTCGTCGCGACCGCCCTGACCGGCGCCGTGGTCACCGATGCCTTCGCGCAGTCCTCGCGTTCCTCCGAGCGTGGCAACCGCGGCGGCAAGCAGGCCAAGGCCGAAGCGCTGTACCCGAACGCGACCCGCGAGGAGCCGACCGTCAAGGCATCGGCCAAGCTGGGCAGCAAGCTGCAGAAGATGATCGACAGCTACAACAAGGAAAAGTTCCCGGAGACGCGCACGCAGGCCGACGCGATCCTGGCTGACAGCGCCGCGAACGAGTACGACAAGTCGCTGGCCGCGCAGCTGGCCTCGCAGGCCGCCTACCAGACCGACGACACCCCGGCTGCCGTGGCCTACCTGAAGCAGGTCCTGCAGTTCAACGGCCTGGACAACAACGGCCACTTCCAGTCGATGCTGATGCTGGGCCAGCTGCAGCTGCAGGAAGACCAGACCGCCGAAGGCCTGGCGACCCTGGACAAGTACTTCGCCGAGAGCAAGTCGACCAAGCCGGAAGAGCTGATCGCCAAGGGCCAGGCGCTGTACCAGCTGGAGCGCTACCAGGAAGCGATCCCGGTACTGAAGCAGGCCATCGCCGGCGCCACCGAACCGAAGGACAACTGGAACCAGCTGCTGATGGCGGCCCTCTCCGAAGCCGGCCAGTCCGGTGAAGCGGTGAAGGAAGCCGAGGCGCTGGCCGCCAAGAACCCGAACGACAAGAAGGCCCAGCTGAACCTGGCCAGCATGTACATGCAGGCCGATCAGATGGAGAAGGCTGCCGCGGTGATGGACAAGCTGCGCAGCAGCGGCCAGCTCACCGAAGAGCGCGAGTACAAGCAGCTGTACTCGATCTATGCCAACACCGAACACAAGGAAAAGGACGTCATCGCGGTCATCAACGAAGGGTTGCAGAAGGGCATCCTGAAGCCGGATTACCAGGTCTACCTGGCGCTGGCCCAGTCCTACTACTACTCCGACCAGGTGCCGCAGGCGATCGATGCGTGGCAGAAGGCTGCCCCGCTGTCCAAGGACGGTGAGACCTACCTGAACCTGGCACGCGTCCTGCATGCCGAAGGTCGCATCCCGGAGGCCAAGCAGGCCGCCCAGCAGGCGCTGGCGAAGGGTGTGAAGAACCAGGCTGATGCCAAAAAAATCATCAACCTGAAGTAAGTAGGAATAACGCCTGAATGCCTGCACAGTTGATGCGCAGGCGCTCAGGATTGGTATAAGCTTGGAGGTTCCTGCGGTGTCATGCACCGCTGATCAGGGATTCCGCCCCCGGCATCCCGGCCCCACTATTGAGCTCTTGGCGCATGACGGAACAACTAGTCGTTCACCGGTACGAACAACCCGATGACAAGGGGCTGAGCTGGCCTCGCATCGTCGGCATCGCGTTTGTAATTGCCCTGCATCTGGCCGCGTTCATGATGCTCCTGATCCCCGCCGTGGCTCCCAAGGCCGTGGCTGAGAAGGAGCGCAACGTCATGGTGACGATCGTCGACGCCCCGCCGCCGCCGCCACCGCCGCCGCCGCCGCCGCCGCCGACGGATACTCCGCCGCCGCCGGTGAAGAACCTGTCGCCGCCGAAGCCGTCGCCGGTCCCGCCGCCGCCGCAGGCGCCGGTCGTGGACGTGCCGGAACCGCGCCCGAGCGATATCGTCACCCCGCCGTCGCCTCCGTCGCCGCCGGCTCCGCCGACCTCGATCGAGGCCAGCGTGGACATCTCGTCGAAGGCCATGAACCCGCCGCGCTACCCGCCGGCAGCCTTCCGCGCGGGTATCCAGGGCGAAGTGATCCTGATCATTGATGTCGATGCCAGCGGCAACGTCACCAATGTCACGGTGGAAAAGTCCAGCCGTAACCGCGACCTGGACCGTGCTGCGATGGAAGCAGCTCGCAAGTGGCGCTTCAACGCCGCTGAATCTGGCGGTAAGAAGGCGGCAGGTCGCGTTCGCGTCCCGGTCAACTTTGCGCTGAACTGATGCGTCCGGGTGGCCGCCTGGCCACCCCCGCTCCCAGTTCGATTGTTTAGCTTAGCTACACCCTTTATCACCACACACAACAAAGGTAAGCGTCATGCTGCAGGAAATTTTCATCGCCGCTGCTGCCGGGGGCAATCCGTCCAACGCCCTGTCGCAGATGGGCTTCGAGCACCTGATCCACGAAATGACCACCAAGCCGGGTGATTTCGCGGTTTCCTGGGTCGTGCTGCTGACCCTGGTCGTCATGTCGGCCATGTCCTGGTACTGGACCGTCATCAACATCTTCCGCGCCACCCGCCTGAAGAGCGCCGCTGATCGCGTCGTCAGCCTGTTCTGGGATACCCCGAACGCGCAGGACGCCATCCGTGCGATGGAAGAACAGCCGGCTTCCGAGCCGTTCTCCAAGATCGCCCTGGACGCTGCCCAGGCGGCTGCCCACCACCAGCGCGCTGAAGGCGGCGCCACCGGCGGCGTGGGTGAGAACCTGAGCCGTTCGGAGTTCGTCGACCGCGCTCTGCGTCAGGCCGTGACCCGCGAAAGCAACAAGCTGCAGTCGGGCATGACCCTGCTGGCCACCGTCGGCGCGACCGCTCCGTTCGTCGGTCTGCTGGGTACCGTGTGGGGCATCTACGGCGCGCTGATCAAGATCGGTGCCACCGGCTCCGCTTCGATCGACGCCGTTGCCGGCCCGGTGGGTGAAGCGCTGATCATGACCGCGATCGGTCTGTTCGTCGCGATCCCGGCCGTGTTCGCCTTCAACTTCTTCAGCAAGATCAACAGCGCGACCATCAGCAAGTTCGATACCTTCGCGCACGACCTGCACGACTTCTTCGCCACCGGTTCGCGCGTCCGCTAATTGCGACGCGCTGTACCCAGCGAGAACGTAGTCAACACGATCTAGACGGAGCCCGTTATGGCTTTCAGTAGTGGTAACAGCGGCGGCCCCATGGCCGACATCAACGTTACGCCCCTCGTGGACGTGATGCTGGTGCTGCTGATCATCTTCATCATCACGGCGCCCCTGATGTCCCACAAGGTCAAGGTGGATCTGCCGGAGGCCAACCTGGTCCAGAAGCCGGACGACACCAACGACCGCAAGGGCCCCATCACCCTGGCAGTCAAGGAAGATGGCTCGATCTACTGGAACGACGAAGAAATCAACAAGCAGACTCTCGAGTCGCGCTTGGCGACCGCCGCCCAGCAGACCCCGCAGCCGCCGTTGAACCTGCGTGGTGACCGCACCACCAAGATGCGTGTCATCAACGAGATGACCAAGATCGCGCAGGAACAGGGCATGCTGGACGTCGGCTTCGTCGCGACCAAAGAGAAGGGGCAGTAAGCCATGGCATTCAGTAGTGGTGGTGGCAAAGGCCCCATGGCAGACATCAACGTCACGCCCCTCGTGGACGTGATGCTGGTTCTGCTGATCATCTTCATCGTGACCGCGCCGATCATGACGTACCCGATCGCCGTGGACCTGCCGCAGCGCGTGCTCAACCCACCGCCGCAGCTGGTCGAACCGCCGCCGCCGATCGAACTCAAGATCGACGCCAGCAACCAGGTCTCGTGGAACAACAGCCCGATCAATGCGAGCGAGCTGCAGCAGCGGATGGAGAACGAGGTCCAGAAGGACCCGACCAACCAGCCGGAACTGCGCATCGACGCGAGCCCGGATTCCGAGTACGACGTGATGGCCAAGGTTCTGGCTGCCGCGAAGAACGCTCAGATGAAGAAGATCGGTTTTGTGCAGCAGTAACTGCTACACCGCAATACAACAGTCATGACGCGACTGCAGACGCCCCTGGAAACAGGGGCGTCTTTTTTAGGTTCTTCACCCAACTCCGGGGAAGGCGGCTCGGATTTTGAGGAAGAAATAGGCGTCGTCCCGGTATCCGTAGGCGACGCGCTTTATGACCTTTATCTTGTTGTTGATCCCCTCGACCAGATTCGTTCCGAGGGGCCACCGGCAATGAGCCAGAATGCCTGCCAGATAGGGCTGTAGGCGACGGACAAACGTTCGCAGGGGCTCCAGGCGGCTACGCAATGCGCGCTGTCGCCAGCTCTTCCACGCTTTTGCTGCCCAAGCCTGGCTACGGTAGCGCCAGAGCTGCTTCAAGTCGTCTTTCAGCACATAGGCCGTCAGTAGTGCCTTGTTGGCAGCCAGCAGCTCCTTGAGCTTCACTCGTTGATCTGCCGGGACATTCTGCCGGTTGCGCAGCAAGAGCCAGCGAGAGGTCTTCACCACACGCCGAGCAGGTTTGTCCTGGCGCAGCCTGTTGGCTTCATCCACGCGGACCCTGTCGATGACCTCCCGGCCGTATTTGGCCACCACATGGAACAGGTCGTAGACCACTTCGGCATTTGGGCATTGGGCTTTCACTTCTAGGTCGAATGCCGAATTCATGTCCATGGCGACCGCTTGGATACGTTCGCAGCCCTCCCGGCCCAACAGCTCGAAAAAGGGGCGAACATCCGCTCGGCTACGACCACGCCCAACCCATAGCACTCGTTTGCGGGACGGCTCTACTATCACCGTGGCGTAGCGATGGCCCTTCTGGATCGCGAATTCGTCCATTGCAAGAATACGGATTCCGGAGAGGTCCACCGGTCCCAACGTCTGCTGCAAGTGCCTGAAATCAAGCGCCTTGACGGTTTTCCAGTCCAGTCCGTGCCATCTGGCTGTGGCATGGATCGACGTGGTAGCACACATCTGTGCAACGCTCTTTGCGAGTCGTTGCGTGACCCGGCAGTGCCGATCCAGCCAGTCCAGATGCTCCAGCTTCGGCCCGCAACGAGGGCAGGCCACGCGCTGCCGCTGCACCTCCAGCTCGACCGGCTCATCGAAAACAGGCAGATCACGGATACGCCGGATCACATGGTCGTGGATGGAGGTAACCCACTTGGAACAGCCGCTGCAGCGGTGCCTGCGGCGTCCATCGGGAAGCAGCGAAAGTACCAGCCACGAGACCCCATGACGAACCTCGCGTCTCCAACCATCCAGGCGATACCCCGCCCAGTCCCCCAACAACGGCATACAATCCAGCTTGGCCACGGCCGGCCCCAGTTTGTAGTCTCGACAACCACAATCTAGCGGGTCGGCCGTGAGCCTCTCCCCTCACATGGGAGAAGAACCCTTTTTTATGCCTGACGGTCTGGACCGTTATGATCGGCGGATGCTCGCCCTCTTCGACTCCCTGCGCCACTGGCTCGACGGCATCGCCCACCTTGGCACGATCCTGGCGGTCGCCTATCTGCTGTACCTGTTCGCGCTGGCGGGCTGGATCATGCTGCAGAAGCGCGAGCCGGTGGCCACGCTGAGCTGGATCCTGTCGCTGGCGCTGCTGCCCTACCTGGGTCTCTTCATCTACTACCTGCTGGGCCCGCAGAAGGTGAAGCGGCAGCGCCTGCGCCGTGGCCGTGCCCGCTCGGGGATGGAGCACTACAGCGATGTCTGCCCACCCGACGCCGACTGCACCGAGCTGGCCAAGGTCGCACAGGCCACGACCGGGCTCGCGCCGAGCAGCGCCACCGAAGTCACCTGGCTGGTGGATGGCGCGGCAACCTACGCGGCCCTGCTGGACGCCATCGCGCAGGCCCGCGATCACGTGCACCTGGAGTACTACATCTTCAACCCGGACCATGCCGGCACCGCGCTGCGCGATGCCCTGGTCGAGCGCGCCCGCGCGGGTGTGCAGGTGCGCCTGCTGCTCGACGCGGTGGGTTCGTCGGCCCTGCCCCGCCGCTTCCTGCAGCCGCTGCTCGACGCCGGTGGCGAAGCGATCTGGTTCCACCCACGGCAGCTGCTGAAGCCATTCAAGCGCCCGTGGTTGAACCTGCGTACCCACCGCAAGCTGGTGATCGTCGACGGCCGCCTCGCCTTCACCGGCGGCATCAACATCACCGACGACGAGGATGAAAGCCGCAGGGCGGATGCCTACCGCGACCTGCACATGCGCATCCGCGGCCACGTGGTGCGCAGCCTGCAGCTGGTGTTCGCCGAGGACTGGCTCTACGCCAGTGGACAGGATCCCTCGCGCATGGACATCGCGCGTCTGTGGCCAGCTGACATGCCGCTGCGCGGCGATGGTGCGATCAACGCCCAGGTGCTGGTCTCCGGCCCGGACTCGGGCTGGGAAACGATCCATCGCCTGCATGTGGCGGCGATCCAGGAAGCGCACGAGCGCGTCTGGCTGGTCACGCCCTACTTCGTGCCGGGCGAAGCGGCGCGGATGGCACTGACCTCGGCAGCGCTGGGCGGGCTGGACGTGCGCCTGCTGGTGCCGAAGATGAGCGATTCCTGGTTCGTCACCCAGGCCGCCCGCTCCTACTTCGACGAGCTGCTGCATGCCGGGGTGAAGATCTACGAGTACGGCCCACGCATGCTGCATACCAAGGCCTTCATCGCCGATGACGACGTCTGCATCGTCGGCAGTGCCAACTTCGATCACCGCAGCTTCCGGCTGAACTTCGAGCTGTCGATGATGATCAGCGACCGTGACCGGGTGGCTGCGCTGGCCGAACTGCTGCAGGGCGAATTCGACCGTTCCACGCGGGTGCACGATCAGGCCGGTCGTTCGCTGTGGCTGCACCGCCTGCCCGAGGCCTTCGCCCGGCTGGCCTCGCCGCTGCTCTGACGCAGCGCTACACTGCGCCGATCATCCGGGGAGCCCGACTATGTACTGGTTGTACCTGTTGCTGGCGCTGGGCTGTTTCGCCTTCGCGCTGAAGACCCCCAGCCCCGGGCTGATGACCCTGTGCCTGCTGGCCGCCCTCGCCTTCCTGCTGGCCTGGGTACGCGGCCGCTATGTGGCCCGTTTCGGTGATCCACAGCGCGATCCGTCCACACTGGTCGATGCCGAAGAACTGCGCCGCCTGCGCGAACAGGCCCAGGCCCGCCGCGGTGACGACCCCAACGATCACGATCCATCCCCTCTTTCCAAGTAGTTTCGTTCCATGACCCAGCTCAGCGTCAACGTCAACAAGATCGCCGTCCTGCGCAATTCGCGCGGCGGTGCCGAACCGGACGTGGTACGCGCCGCCCAGGCCTGCCTGGATGCCGGCGCGCATGGCATCACCGTGCACCCGCGACCGGACCGCCGTCATATCACCGCCGAGGACGTGCTGGCCCTGTCCACGCTGACCCGCGCACGTGGGGTGGAGTTCAACATCGAAGGCAATCCGTTCGCACCGCCGCGCGAGGGTTATCCGGGGCTGCTGCCGCTGTGTGCACAGACCCGTCCGGCGCAGGCTACCCTGGTGCCTGACAGCGACGGCCAGATCACCTCCGATCATGGTTTCGACTTCGAGCGGGATGCCGAACGACTGCGCCCGCTGATCACCGAACTGAAAGCGATGGGTTGCCGGGTCAGCCTGTTCGTCGATGCCGGCAACCCGTTGCTGGAGCAGGCGGCCGAAGTGGGTGCGGACCGCATCGAGCTGTATACCGGGCCCTATGCGGAGGCGCATGCGGCTGGTGATGCTGACGGGATGCTGGCGCTGTTCGCCACTGCCGCACGCCGTGCACAGGCCGTTGGCCTGGGCGTGAACGCCGGCCACGATCTGTCGCAGGACAACCTGCGCGATTTCCTGGCCAACGTGCCGGACGTGCTGGAGGTGTCGATCGGCCACGCGCTGATCGGTGAGGCGCTGTACGACGGGCTGGACGCCACGGTGCGCGGGTACCTGGCGTTGCTCTGACCGCTCTCCTGTAGCGTTGAGCCATGCTCGACGCAGCACCGCGCTGAACCCTTCAGGCAGCCGTCGCAGCCATTGAGACGGCTGCGGCGTAACCTGCCGCAATGGGTATCGCGATCAAGGGCCGAGGTTCCACGTCCCACCTTGCCGGGCGCTTTGAAAGCACCGTCAGCGAGGCGGTGGACGACGGCTGGGCGGTCGATGAGAGCGAGGAATTCCTCGCCCCACGTCTGCGCACTGAAGTACGTGCCGAGACCGCACGCAGCATCATCAGCCGCAACACCTCACCGGACGTCGGCTTCAGCCAATCGGTGAATCCGTACCGCGGTTGTGAGCATGGTTGCTCCTACTGCTTCGCGCGCCCCTCGCACGCCTATCTGAACCTGTCGCCAGGCCTGGACTTCGAGACCAAGCTGTTCGCCAAGACCAATGCGCCGCAGCTGCTGCGCAAGGAGTTGTCGAAGCCGGGCTACGTGCCGCAACCGATCGCGCTGGGCATCAACACCGATGCGTACCAGCCGATCGAACGCAAGTTCAAGCTCACCCGCCAGCTGATCGAAGTGATGCTGGAAACCAAGCATCCGTTCTCGCTGATCACCAAGAACGCACTGGTCGAACGTGACATCGATCTGCTCGCACCGCTGGCGGCGGAGAACCTGGTCAGCGTGCATTTCTCGGTGACCTCGCTGGACCCGCATCTCTCCGCAAAGCTGGAGCCACGCGCGTCGGCGCCGCATGCACGGCTGCGTGCGATGAAGCGCCTGCATGAAGCGGGCATTCCGGTGGGTGTGATGGTGGCGCCGGTGATCCCGTGGATCAACGACAGCGAACTGGAAGCCGTGCTGGAGGCCGCGCACGATGCTGGCGCCAGCACCGCAGGCTACGTGCTGCTGCGCCTGCCGCTGGAAGTGGCCCCGCTGTTCCGCGATTGGTTGGACACCCATCATCCCGATCGCGCCGCGCACGTGATGAGCACCATCCAGCAGCTGCGCGGCGGCAAGGATTACGACAGCCAGTTCGGCACCCGCATGCGTGGCCAGGGCGTGTATGCCGATCTGTTGAACAACCGCTTCAAGCTGGCGCGAAAGCGTCTCGGCTTCAATGCGCAGAACAGCCATTGGCCGAAGCTGGATTGCAGCCGGTTCCAGAAGCCGCTGCCGCCGAAGAAGGATTCGCCACAGGGTTCGCTCTTCTGAGGTGTGTACATCTGCTGGCGTATGCACCAGCGATTCGTCGCGCTGTGCTGTGCCCAGCTCATTGATGGGCAATGCACGAGAAACATTACGTGCCTCCATTGCACCGTTGCAGCGTGCCGTCATACACTCGTCACAAACATGAATTCCCGATGACTGAATGAGTCGGTCTCGGATGAGGAGCTAGGCAAGCGCATGACGCACGTTGCAACACGGAACACCTTGCAGTCCCGACTTCTTCTTCTGCCGCTGCTTTCCCTGCCGATGACATTGGCAACTGCGGCAAACACCCTCGAAACCGTTCAAGTCACCGCCAAACGCCCTGCTGGAGGTGGCGGTGTAGGTGGTTTTGGATTTGGCGGCGGCAGTGGTGTCCACCTGTCCGAGTCTCAAATGGACAATGGCGGCGGCGGCGGTGCAATTCCGACCGAAACCGCGAAGGAGCAGCCGACCGATGACAAAGAGAAGGACTGCAATGGTCGTAAGGGCAATCCCGTCGTGCTCTACAGCGGCAACAAGGTCGAGCCGGAACTCGATTTCGCCAGCCAGGGCGAAATGGGCCTGTTCCTGCAGCGCAACTACCATCATTACTGGAGCGCGACCGGTCTGTTCGGCAATCACTGGCTGAGCAACTTCGACTATTCGCTCGCGTTCACCGATGCAAACCAGCTGGCGTGGGTACAACGGCCCGACGGTCGCCGCATCAAGTATCTCAAGGATCCAGCCAGCGGCCGCTGGTACGAGGACAAGGCCCAGCCCATCGCGTATCTCGCCGCGAACGGAGACGGCACGTTCACGCTTCGAAACGAAAACAACGGGACGGAAATCTACAACGCCGAGGGCTACATCACCCGGCTCAGCAATGAGCAAGGTGTGAGCTGGACGTTCTCCTATACCGATCGCTACCTGCAGAAGGTCACCCACTCCTCGGGACGCAGTATCAGCTTTGGCTGGACCAATGGACAGGTCTCCCAGGTGACCGACCCGGCCGGCAACATCTACCGCTACACCTATACCCCCAACGTGTTCGGGAATGGGCGTGGGCGGCTCGCCAGCACGACATTGCCAGGCGCTCCTGCAACGACGATCAGCTACCACTACGAAGACGGCCGCTTCCCGGGTGCCCTGACCGGCAAGTCCTTTGACGGCGTGCGCTATTCCACGTTTGCCTACGACGCGGAGCGGCGCGCCATCAGCACCGAGCACAATGGCGGCATCGAACGATTCCGCTTCAACTACGCCGTGCGCAGCACCGAACCGGTGCTTCCGCCCCCCGCCCCGGCTCGACCGGGCGGTGTCCGCGCCGACGAAGAGCGTGGATGGTGCGAGCAGCGCCCCGGAGGCTCACGCATCTGCTACCAGCCGCGCTCGCTGCCTGTCGATTCGCTGCCGATGGAGAGCGCTCTCGGCATGACCGCCGCCGCTGCGCCGAGCCTTACGCGGCCCGTCGATATCGATGTCACTGTGATCAACCCTCTTGGCCGCAGCACCACCTACACGTTCAAGGACGGAAAGATGGTGTCGACCAAGGGTGATCCGTCGCCGAACTGCCCTGCCAGCTACAAGGAGCAGAGCTACGACGCCAATGGGTACCCTGATCTGGTCCATGATTTCCAGGACAATCTGACCAACTTCGACTACAGCGCACAGGGCTACCTGCTGAAGCGGGTGGAAGCGGTCGGCAGCACGGCCGAACGTACGACGTTGCAGGAGTGGGATACCGCGCGTAACCGGCTGCTCAAGACAACGGTGGTGGGTGATCTTGAAGTCGCCTACACCTATGACGATCGCGGAAACGTGGCCAGCGTGACTGAGCGCAATCTGACGGCACGTGGGGTGCCCAGCCAGACGCGGGTAACCCGCACCACCTATAGCTATCACGCCAATGGATTGAAGGCCTCGATCAACATCGATGGCCCGCTTCCGCAGGATGACGTCACCTCGACCTTCAACAACCAGGGCGATCTGACCAGCACCACCAACGCTCTCGGTCATACGATCAGCTATTCCAACTTCAACGGCTTGGGATTGCCGGGACGTATCGTCAATGCGAACGGTGGTGTGCGGGAGCTGACGTATGACGGTCGTGGCCGCGTTGTGTCCGACAGAACCAGCTCGGGAACCGGCTGGGCGACCACAGCCATTGGCTACACCTCCGCAGGCGACATCGCCTCGCTCACCCAGCCCGATGGCGTGACGGTACGCTACGGCTACGATGCAGGACGCCGCCTGACGCATGAAGTCCGCTCGCTGGGAGACGGTACGTGGGCGTGGACCCGTCATAGCTACAACAACGCTTCCAACCGCACGCGTACCGAGGTTTCACAGACCGACTATCCGATCGATACGGCAGTCAAGGGAATGATTGACGAAATCACCCATGACGGGCAGTGGAACTGGTTCGCTCGAGGCTGGGCCTGCTCCACCGGATCGGCCGGATCCATCCAGGTGGATGGCTACGCCGAAGGCAACGTCTACCTGGGAAGCACCCAGGCAAACCTCGCCAGCGAGCCAGGGGTTGCTGCCGCCTGCCAAACCTCAGGCAATGGCTATAGATACCAGCTGCCGATATCGCTGGCCCAGAGGCAGCAGCTGGGTGGCCGCAAGTTCTCCATCTACGGTGTATCTCCGAAGGGAGCACAGCACAACCAAGCGCTGGGCAACTCCGGCAACTTCGCCATTCCCACGGCAACGATCATCGGAGACGTCGCAGGGGTTACGAACGACGCGAACTGGAACTTCTCCGTACAAGGATGGGCATGCTCCGTGGGCGTCAACGCGGCCACCACCGTACACATCTATGCGGGAGGGCCGGCAGGCGCTGGTACGTATCTTGGGAGCGTTACCGGCACGCTGGTTCCGAACGACGACGTAAAGGCCGCATGCCAATCGCAAGGGGCGTACTGGTTTGGCTTCACGTTGGATTCCAATATGCGCAACGCACATGGCGGAAAGCCCATCTACGTCCACGGCATCTCGCCCTCGGGCCAGGCTCATCTGCTGCTCAATCGCTCGGGTACGTTCACAGTTCCCGCGGTAGTGCGCAACGCCGAAGTCGTTGGCGCGTCAGCCTATCCGTACCAGATCTTCAATGGCGGCTCCTCAACATTGATCTTCGAGTTCCGCAACACAAGCAATGTGGTCTGGAATCCAGGCGATACCTACCTCGCGTTCGGCCTCAATCAGCCCAACGAGAACATCGCACTCTCTGCGCCGGTGCCACCCGGTGGCGTGGCCAGGTTCAGCCGCAGCGTGGGGCCGAATAATCCGGGCAGCGGGAATCGAACGTTCTCGTACGTGGCGAGAATGGCGTCCGGCGGCGTTGCCTGGGGCGCGGAAGCAAAGGTCTTCCTGTCTGTTGAGAACAACAAGGGAAGTTGCGGTCGCGTCGTCTGCGAACGCCCTCGGTAAGAAAGGACTATCCATATGCCAGCACTGACGCTTGCCCTGATCGGGCTGAACGCTGTTGTCTCCGTCAATACATATGAGTACGACGAGCTGGGTCGCGTGATTGTCGAGCGCGGAAACGGCGTACAGAACGTGCGTTATGCCTATGACGCGGAGGGACGCGTCACCCAGGTCACCGACTCGCAGAATCGGGTTACCCGCATGAGCTACGACGCTCGCGGTCGCTTGATCCAATCAATCGATGCTGCTGGAGGGAAGACGCAGATTGCGTACGATCATGCAGATCGTCCAATCCGAGTGAGCGATCCCCGCAATCTGGTCACCACCTATGAGTTTGATGGCTTCGGCCAGATGTGGAAACAGGTGAGTCCGGATACGGGAACGACACAGCACCAGTACGATGCTGCAGGTCTGCGGACATCGACGACGCGGGCCGATGGCAGCGTCGTCTCCTTCGGCTACGACGGTCTGGGACGAATGACTTCTGCGAGCGCAGAAGGCCGAACAATGGGTTATAGCTACGATTGGTGCGGCAACGGTAAGGGTCAGATGTGCGGCACTTCAGGGCCCGGAACCGCCACCCATTTTGCCTATACACCGAACGGTCAGCTGCAGATACGGCGCGACTTCACCGATCTGTCTGGTCAGAAGACGGACTACAGCACCACCTATGGATACGACGGCATCAATCGCCTGAGCCAGATCACCTATCCCAACGGTGACAAGGCGACCTACACATATGGCTCCCAAGGAAAACCAAGTGCGTTGACGGCGACGGTCGACGGGACTCAGCGTTCAATCATTTCCCAGGCCAACTGGAAGGTCACGGGAGCGCATGAGTGGCTGGCCTACGGCAACGGGCTTGCCCGGGGCTACAACCACGATCAGGAGGGGCGGCTGACCGCAATGTCGGTCTGGGGACCCAATGGCAGCAAGGTCAGCTATTGGGACTATCAGTACAGCGGCGATGGCGAAATCACCGCCATTGTCGACGCTGTCGACCCGAACATGACGCAGTTGATCGGCTACGACGCGTTGAGTCGTATGACCAAGCTGACCCGCTTCGGTGTCATCAACAATCTTTCCTACGATGCCGGCGGCAATCACGACCGCTATCAGGCAGGAAATCAGCTGACCCAATACAGCATCGACCCGGGGAGCAACCGGGTGCTGAACTACACCAACCAGGACGGCAGCCGTCAGTACCAGTACGACGCATTGGGAAATCGTATCAGCGAGACCGCAGGCAGCCGGATCAGCACCTACGAATACGACACCTTCAATCGCATGAGCCGCAGCAACATCGGTGGCACTGCGACTGACTATGTGCTCAATGCGCAGGGGCAGCGCGTTGCGAAGGTCAACAAGAACATCAACAGCCGCTACTTCTACGCTGGCCAGAACCAGCTCATGACCGAGCTGAACAATGGCGTGTGGACCAACTATTTCTGGTTCGAAGGTGAACTGGTGGGTTTGGTTCGCAGCGGGCAGCACAATTATGTGCATACCGATCATCTTGGACGCCCGGAGTTCGTCACCAGCCCGAGCCAGCAGACCGTCTGGAAGGCGTACAACTATGCGTACGGCCGCAGCGTCCAGAAGGATGAGATCGGAGGGTTGAACATTGGCTTCCCGGGCCAGTACTACGATGTGGAAAGCGGACTCTGGTACAACGGCTTCCGCGACTATGACGCGAGCATCGGCCGGTATGTGCAGAGTGATCCGATTGGATTGGCAGGAGGAACCAACACCTACGCATATGTTGGTGGCAATCCCATGAGCAATGTCGATCCTCTGGGGCTTATCGCATATGCATGTACCAAATCAGGAAATAATGTTGGCATCGCTTTGCCAATCAATTTCCAGAATGGAAGCAATGCTCAGGCGGCTGCGATGGCCAGTGCAATCGAAAAGGCATGGACTGGGAGATTCGGGAAATACCAGGTCACGACGGTTGTCATGCAAATGGACAAGTACGATCCTGTCAGAACCAATGCCGTGTCGATTCGCCAGGGCGATCATGAGTCTTGGGTAAATCGGGTGTGGATGAATGAGGGCGTATGGTACCTGCCTGGACAGTGGGGCGCAGCCACCTTCGCTCATGAAGCAGGGCATCTGATGGGATTGCCTGACTACGGAACCGGAATCATGGGCAGAGTGATTAACATGAACTCCGTCAATGAAAAAAACATAGAAGACGTATTGAAGGCGGGCAATGAGGCAATTATCAAAGGGTGTGGGTGCAAATAGGACCGCCATACTGTGCTGTTTAGTCGCTTACATGATGCTGGGCTGCCACGCTAAGGAGCTGGCCCCCATAAGTAAGCGATTCAACGTATGCGCAGAGGTTCAATCTGGCATGCGCTTTCAATCCGACGCTCCTGGGCCTGACTTTGAAACCGGGGTGTTCGTAGACGGGAAGCGCCGTATTGACGTACTGATTGGTGGACATCCCGGCTTCACAATCGGCGAGCGCCGCCGTGGAGAGTACGCCAAAGGCGAGTTTACGCTGATTGCAGTGCACGATGGACCAGAAGGTCAGAGTGCGCTGTTCGCGATGGCAACTGGACAGCCCCAGGGGCCACTTTTTGTTCGCCTAACGGCGAATGGCAGTGCTCAAAGGCCCAACGAGTTCAGAGATGGATTTATTAGGAAGTGCCGGTCAGACGGGAACAATCAACATTAGACGCTGCCAATTCCCATATTTCTATACAGAGTGGAGCACAGCATCAGGCTACTGAGGGAGTGGCCATGCAGTGCCGGAGACGAATGCGGGTTGGGACGATGTGTCCTCGATTCGAAAGGCTGCTTCGAATCGAGGACACATCATTCGATCTACAGTGCACATGTCGATGCAAGGAAATCTTTGTCGAGAAGGCCAAGTGTATGGCAAGGCTGGGTCTCCAATCCCAGGCTATCCCTTGTCCCTCCCAATAGTCGGGTGAATCAGTCTACGCCCAGCAAATTTTCCGTGCTCTGGACATGTTGAGGTTGGAAATCAAATTCCTGAGGTCTCATTTACGGCGTCTGGACGAAGATGAATTTTTCTCCAGAGGTGAGGGCGCAAGGTGTAGCTCCCGTCCAAGGATCTCTCAGCAGGAGCATTGTTTCCATGGGTCGGTCGGCTGTGGATGAGGCCAGCGTAAGAGAGCTGATTTCGATGTTTCGACACCATGGAATAGACATGCGCAAGTTGCGCGAGCTAGAGACGAAAGAGTTCAGCATCATGGATGCGAAGCATATCCGCCTACTGGTTCAAGTCGATGTTTCCGGATCCATGAGCGCATGAAATGAAGATCATCTACTGGCTGGGCATCGCGTTCCTGTGGATGCTCCCATTGAACTTTCTTCTACTGACGGTGGCCAAATTGCTGTCAGCGGATCCGCTAGGCAGCGAAGAGCTCGTCGGCCTCGGCACGGCCGTATTTGGTGGGGCAGCGGGAGGGATCCTGTATCGACGTCGTCCTCGCAAGCGCCCCGGTCCGTCGAGCATCAATGATCCGGTGCTCGGTGCAAAGACGGCTGAAGCCTTGCGGGATTCAAGTAGCGGCGAACAACGGCAGTCGGAGAATGGGCAATGAAAAAGGTACCGTTGCGCCATCTGCTCCTGTGCGCTGTCATTGCGGCCCTGATAGGCGGTACCTATCTTTCAATGTTTGGATCCATCGGAGATGGCGATTGGACCGGAAAGCCAACAGAAGCAGAACTGCGCGCTGCTACCGAGACCTTTGAACTTCCTTCAGGGGTCCATCCCACGAACGTGAAGTTCTTACCGAAGGTCACGTTCATGGGGGCCGTCTTCGACGCCGAACTCGAATCTGATCCAGAGCAGATCGCTGCCTTCTTCATCAAACAAGCCGCAGAGAAGCGGTGGCGACTGCAGAAAGACAAACGGCAGCGCCATTACCGATTGATGGTCTTCTGCGAGGAACGCCTGGCGCGCTCGGTAGAGCTGACGACAAGAGGCAGTACGTTGAAGCTCTATGGAGGAACCTACTGGGATTCGGACAGGGACGGCGACTACTATTGCTCTACTGACGCCCGGTAATCCACCGACGGCATAGCGAACTCAACTGGATACTGGCTCCAATCGGGAGGAGTACGATGACCTCACCCTCCCCCAAACAACTTCTGCGCACTCTGGAACAGGATCCAGCTGGTCGCGATGAACTTGTCGCCGCCATGCGGCCGATTGCCACGGTGGGTATGAGTGAACGCAGTCGGCGCGATCAACAGGCTGCCGGTGCGCGGCGCGATCTTCCGCCCCTGGAACAGGAACTCGGTTTCGCCCTCTTCGAAGTCGTCGTTGAGGTACAGCGTCCACAGCACGTGCCGGTGCAGGGTCTCGGCCTGCGCATCCTTTGGGTACAGCTCACAGTGCCAGTAGGGATAGCCGCCCTCGCCTGCCGCATACCACTGCAGGTTGATTGCACCTGGGCGCAGGCAGGTGCGGGCCAGATCGGCCAGCTGCTGCTGCGGCATGTCGGGGAAGTCCTCGGCAGACAGGCGTCGCGGTTGGCCGTTGCTGTCCTGGATCTGCAACATCAGCGGCGCAATCAACGCCTGTGGATAACGGCGTAGATAAGTCAGCAGGCCATTGAACACCGCGATCTGCAGCTGCTGATCGACATCCTGCCAACCATCCAGCCCACTGATGCGCAGATCCTTGCTGTGCTTGAGTTCCGGGAACACGCCACTGCCTACGGCACCGGGTTGCAGGCCACGCGTGGCGCGCAGGCGCTCAACGATCGCCGCGCAGACCTCGCTGGGGACGGCGTTGTGGATGACTTCGATGAAATCGACCGGGCCCTGCTCGTGCATGCGTGCATTCCTTAGGCGGCAATGGCTTGATGGTGCCGTTTGCCGCCCTCGGTGTCACCCTACGGTCATGTCATCGTTCTGCCATTACCGTTGTCGGGAGACTTGCATCAGCCCTGCGCGTCGTCGTGCGCGTGGTGGTAGCGCACGGCCTCGGCCACTTCCTCGCGCGAGCCGAGGAACACCGGCACGCGCTGGTGCAGTTGGTCGGGCTGGATGTCGAGGATGCGCTCGCGACCGGTCCAGGCAGCGCCACCGGCCTGCTCGACCAGCAGGCCCATCGGGTTGGCTTCGTACATCAGGCGCAGCTTGCCGGCCTTGGACGGATCCTTCTTGTCCCACGGATAGATGAAGATGCCGCCGCGGGTCAGGATGCGGTGCACGTCGGCGACCATGCTGGCGATCCAGCGCATGTTGAAGTTCTTGCCGCGCGCGCCTTCCTTGCCCGCCAGCAGATCACCGACATAGGCCTGCATCGGCGCTTCCCAGTGACGCTGGTTGGACATGTTGATGGCGAATTCCTGGGTGGCCGCCGGAATCTGCATGTTCTCGGTGGTCAGCACGAACTCGCCCTTCTCGCGGTCCAGGGTGAAGGCATGGGTACCGTGGCCGACGGTCAGCACCAGCTGGGTGCTGGGCCCGTAGATGCAGTAGCCGGCGGCAATCTGCTTGCTGCCCGGCTGCAGGAAGGCGTCATCGCCCGGCAGTTCGACGTTGGTCGGGCAGCGCAGCACCGAGAAGATGGTGCCGACGGAGACGTTGACGTCGATGTTGGAGCTGCCATCGAGGGGATCGAACAGCAGCAGGAAGTCACCACGCGGATAGATGTCCGGCACCGGCTGGCTGTGGTCCATTTCTTCCGAAGCACAAGCGGCGAGATGGCCGCCCCAGGCGTTGGCTTCGAGCAGGATCTCGTTGCTGATCACATCCAGCTTCTTCTGCGCTTCGCCCTGCACGTTGCCGGTACCGGCGTCGCCGAGCACGCCACCGAGGGCGCCCTTGCTGACGGCGATGGAGATGCTGGTGCAGGCGCGGGCGACGACCGCGATCAGCTGGCGCAGGTCGGCATTGATGCGGCCGGCGTGCTGTTCCTGGATCAGGAAGCGGGTCAACGAAGTACGGGACATGAGCGGGCAGGTCTCGGCAGCGGGAAAACGCCTATTGTCGCCCGTCTGGCGGGGGCGTGCGTGAGCGCGGGAAGGCGTAATCGTTTCCAGATGCGTTGCGCTCGTGGCGCCCTCCTTCATGGGGGCTCGATCGGCGCATCCATGCGCCTCACGGTCCTGGCCACGGTGTTCCTCGCCCTGCGCTTCAGGGTTCGCCGCGAGCGCGGAGAGTGTGGCAAAGGCAAAGCAGGAGCAAAAACAAAGGCGCCCTTCGGCGCCTTTGTTCTCAAACCAGTGCAGTGTTGCTTCAGCCCTTGGCAACGGTGGCCACGGCCTTGGCGACGTATTCCAGGTTGTTCTGGTTCAGCGCGGCCACGCAGATGCGGCCGGTGCCGACGGCGTAGATGCCGAACTCGTCGCGCAGGCGTTCGACCTGCTCACGGCTCAGGCCGGAGTAGGAGAACATGCCGGCCTGCTCGTTGATGAAGCCGAACTGCGGGGCACCGGCAGCGGCCAGCTTCTCGACCAGGCCGTGGCGCAGGGCGTGGATGCGCTCGCGCATCTCGGTCAGCTCCTGCTCCCACATCGCACGCAGTTCCGGGTTGGTCAGCACGCCGGCCACCAGCGCAGCACCGTGGGTGGACGGGCTGGAGTAGATGGTGCGGATCACGCGCTTGACCTGCGACTGCACGGCCTTGGCGTCAGCGGCGGTCGGCGCCACCATCGACAGCGCACCCACGCGCTCGCCATACAGCGAGAACGACTTGGAGTACGAGTTGGCGACGATGAAGCTGTCGATGCCGGCTTCGGCGATGATGCGCACGGCGGCGCCGTCCTGCTCGATGCCCTTGTCGAAGCCCTGGTAGGCCATGTCGATGAAGGGGAACAGCTGCCTTTCCTTCAGCAGCTGCGCGACCTGCTTCCACTGGGTGACCGTGAGGTCGGCGCCGGTGGGGTTGTGGCAGCAGGCATGCAGCAGCACCACGGTGCCGGCTTCCAGCTTGCCCAGGTCGGCCAGCAGGCCGTCGAAGTTGACGCCGTGGGTGGTCGGGTCGAAGTAGGTGTAATCCACCACCTCGAAGCCGGCCGCGCTGAACACGGCGCGGTGGTTTTCCCAGCTCGGGTTGCTCAGCGCAACGGTGGCGTGCGGCAGCAGCTTCTTCAGCACGTCGGCGCCGACGCGCAGCGCACCGCTGCCACCGACGGTCTGTGCGGTGGTGACGCGGCCGGCGGCCAGCAGCGGCGAGTCCTTGCCGAACACCAGCTCGCGCGTGGCCTGCGTGTACGCCGGCAGGCCATCGATCGGCAGGTAGCCGCGCGGTTTGGCTTCAGCGGCGAGCTGCTGCTCGATCTGCTTGACGGCGCGCAGCAGCGGAATGCGGCCGCTCTCGTCGTAGTAGATGCCCACACCCAGGTTGACCTTGGTCGGGCGGCTGTCGGCGTTGTACGCCTCGGTCAGGCCCAGGATCGGGTCGCCTGGGACCAGTTCCACGTTTGCAAAGAAGGACACGGCGGTACTCGTTCGGTAGACGGAAAGGGGGAGGAATTGCGCCACGCGGTCTGCGGCTTTTCGGCCGGAAACAGCCCATCGTAACAAAGCCTGCCGGGGCTGGCCGCCGCCATCGTCATCCGCGGCCCCGTACCATGGCGTGCGTTGCCGCCCGATCCATCAACCTGAATCATGAATCCTGCCGCACGACGCCGTTGCCTGCCGCTGTCCGTCCTGCTGCTGTCGCCCTGGGCGGCCATGGCCGAGCCTGCGCCCACCGCCCTGCCTGCGGTGCAGGTACAGGCCGCGCGGGTGCCGGGTATCGACCCGTTCGCGCTGCCGGCCAGCCTGGACACCGTCTGGATCGACGCCAGCCGCGCGGGCACCGGCGCGCAGCTGTCCGAGGCGCTGGCCGGCGTACCGGGACTAGTGGCGCGCGACCGGCAGAACTTCGCCCAGGATACGCAGCTGTCGATCCGTGGCTTCGGTGCGCGCTCGACCTTCGGTGTGCGCGGGGTGCGGGTGCTGATCGACGGGGTGCCGGCGACCATGCCCGATGGCCAGGGCCAGCTGTCGCACGCCAGCTTGTTGGGCGCCGAACGCATCGAGGTGCTGCGCGGGCCGTTCTCGGCGCTGTACGGCAATTCCTCCGGCGGCGTGCTGCAGGTCTGGAGCGCACAGGGCCAGGCCGGCGACCCGTGGCGGCTGCGCGTGAACGCCGGCGCCGACAACACGCTCAGTGTCGGCGCGCAACTGAAGGGTGCCGGCCAAGCGCTGGACTACAACATCGCCGCCAATCACTTCCGCACCGATGGCTGGCGGGACCATAGCCGCGCGCGCCGTGAATCGCTCAACGCACGTATTGGTGGTGATCTGGGCGGTGGACGGCTCGAGCTGCTGCTCAACGCGCTCGATGCCCCCGATGCGCAGGATCCGCTGGGCCTGAGCCGTTCCCAGGTGGCGGCCGATCCGCGCCAGGCCACGGCAGTGGCTCACCAGTACAACACCCGCAAATCGGTGCACCAGCAGCAGGCTGGGTTGCGTTGGACCCGGGAAACCGACACCCAGCGCTGGCAGCTGATGGGCTATGCCGGGCAGCGTGAGGTCACCCAGTACCTGCCGATTCCGCCGACCGCACAGGCCAACCCGTTGCATGCGGGCGGCGTGATCGATCTGGACGCGGGCTACGGCGGACTGGACGCGCGCTGGGGCTGGCACGGCGACCTCGCCGGCCGACCGTTGGACCTGGTGGCCGGGCTCAGTGCGGACCGCCAGCGCCAGCACCGCACCGGCTACGAGAACTTCATCGGCAGCACCTTGGGCGTGCGTGGGCGCCTGCGTCGTGACCAGATCGACGTCGTGCAGAACGTGGACCAGTTCGCCCAGGCCTGGTGGCAGTGGAGCCCGCGCTGGTCGTTGCTGGCTGGGCTGCGCCACAGCGCCGTGCGATTCGAATCGAATGACCGCTACATCACCGGGCGCAATCCGGACGACAGCGGCCACCGTTGCTATCAGGCAACCACGCCGGTGGCAGGTGTGAGCTTCGAGGCCAGCCCGCAGTGGCGGCTGCACGCCGCCGTGGGCCGGGGCTTTGAGACGCCTACCTTCAATGAGCTGGGTTATCGCGCCGACGGCCAGGCGGGATTGGCACTGGATCTGGCGGCCGCGCGCAGCCGCAATCTGGAGATAGGCAGCAAGTGGCACGCACAGGACGGAATCCAGCTTGATATCAGCCTGTTCCGCGCAGATACCGACGATGAGCTGGCAGTTGCGAGCAACTCTGGTGGGCGCAGCACCTATCGCAACATCGGCCGCACCCGCCGCCAGGGTGTGGAACTTCAGTACCGACAGCCGCTGGCCGAGCAGCTGGAACTGCAGCTGGCATGGACATGGCTGCAGGCGCAGGTGCGCTCGCCGTACCTGACCTCGAACAGCGTGGTCGCCGCGGGCAGCCGCCTGCCAGGTGTGCCGCGCCAACAGGCCTTCGCCAGGCTGCAGTGGACCCCCGCCGACTGGCAATGGGCGCTGGAGGCGTCCGCCAGTAGCGATACCGTGGTCAACGACGTGGCGACCGAACGTGCGCCCGGCTTTGCCCTGCTGCACCTGGAAGGCGGGCGTCGCTGGAACCTGCCGGGTGGCGAGCTGCGGGCCTTCGCACGGTTGGAGAACGTGCTGGACCAGGCCTACATCGGCTCGGTGATCGTCAATGACGGCAATGGCCGCTTCTACGAGCCGGGACCCGGACGGCGGGCCAATGTCGGCCTGCAGTGGTCGTGGCGCTGAAGTGGTAGTGCCGGCCGCTGGCCGGCATCGCGCCGTGCAGGACGTCAGGAGGTTGCCGGCCAGCGGCCGGCACTACCCGTAAATCGGGGGCCGTGGCCGGCATCGCGCCGTGCAGGGCGCCAGGAGGTTGCCGGCCAGCGGCCGGCACTACCGGTCAGTCCGGGGCCCTGGCTGGCATCGCGCTGTGCAGGATGTCAGGAGGTTGCCGGCCAGCGGCCGGCGCTACCGTCAGTCGGGGGCCTTGGCCGGTACGAACGGCGAGGTCGGGTCGCTGGCCGGGAAGGTCTCCTCCAGCGCCTCATCCTGGTTGTCGCTGGCGCGCTGCTTGCGCTCACGCCGCTTGAGCGGGCTTTCCTGGCCGCCACGATGGCGGTCGCCGCCGTCCTTGCGGTCCAGCGCGGCCTGTTCAGACTCGTGCTTCACCGGCAGATGCTCTCCGGCATGCTCGGCATCGAAGAACGGTGCACCGGTGCCGCGGTAGTCGGCATTGTCGGCATCGCGCTTGCCGCGCTGCTCGCCGGGAATGGGCGGGTGGTTTTCGCGCAGCGGGTCTCGTGAGGTCTCTCGGCTCATGGTCTGGTACCTGCACTCGGGGGCTCCCACTACACCGCCCTGCAGGTAAAGCCGCTGCGAACCTGGCGTCATGAACATCTCGCTCACCCCCCGGTAACGGGACCGCGCGTATTCCTGCCCACCCGCCCCCGCTGCAGGAGCCGGCCATGCCCCGTCTTGAACGACCCGCACCGTCCGTGTTCAACGCCCTGCTCGATCCGCTCGGCCAACGCACCGCGCAGCGCCGCACGCGCCGCCAGGAAGATCCGCAGGCGGTGGCGCAGGACTACCTGCAGTACATGCTCAGTGACTACGAAGAGCGCCGAGGCCAGAGCCACCGCAACTGGCGCGATCTGTGCCCGGTGTATGCCTTCGCGCTGACTACCCACGCCGCGGATTGGCCACGCGGTGACGCCGCCGATACCTGCGAGGAACTGGCCGAGCACTGGGAGCAGATGCGCGGGCAGTCGCGGTTGAGCTGGTCGCAGGCGAGGCCGGTGGTGGAGGACGCCTGGCGCGCACTGGACCATATTCCGGCGGCGGCGGTGAAGCCGTTGCTGCAGTAACGAAGGGCCATGCCCGTCGAGCGCGCAACGCGGTGAACGACGTGATGTCGTGCGTCAGTCCGGCCTTGCGTCGCGCGACGCGCGGCGGCCGAACCACCAGCCGGCCAGCAGCTGCAGCGGCAGTGACGCCAGCAGCGAAATGACGAACCACAGCGGGAAATCCGCGCCGGCGCTCCACATCGCGTAGGCGCAGCCGAGCGCGATCAACGACCAGATCGAAAAACCATGCGAACGCGGCCAGCACGGTGCGTAGTAGGTGGCGAAGGAAATGCCAGCGACGCCGCCGAGCACGCTGAAGGCCAGGTCCCACCCCAGCTGCACGCTGTTGTTGTCCGGCGACATGCCCACCAGCGGGGGCAGCCAGCTGGCGACGCTGCTGACCAGCGCAAGCGACAGCACGCCGCCGATCAGGGCGACGAGGGACAGGAACAGGGTCTTGAGCAGGTCGGGCATGCGCGCATTGTACGGCGGCGCGAAATGCCTGGGGTTTGCCGGCCAGCGGCCGGCACTACCGATGGATAGGCATGGCCGCCGCGTCCGTGGGAGAGGGGGACGGAGCGACGGCGGCCATGCACAGGCGGTCAGGCGGCGAAGTCGAGCACCACGCGGCCTTCAATGGTGCCCGCGTGCATGCGCGCGAACACGTCGTTGATGTTTTCCAGGCGGTCGGTGCTGACCGTGGCCGCGACCTTGCCTTCGGCGGCGAACTGCAGCGACTCCTGCAGGTCCAGCCGGGTGCCGACGATCGAGCCGCGCACGGTGATGCCGTTGAGCACCATGCCGAAGATGTCCAGCGGGAAGTTGCCCGGCGGCAGTCCGTTGAGCGAGACGGTGCCGCCACGGCGGACCATGCCCAGCGCCTGCTCGAACGCCTTCGGCGACACCGCGGTGACCAGGGCGCCGTGCGCGCCGCCGATTTCCTTCTTCAGGAAGGCGGCCGGATCGGTGGTACGCGCGTTGACGGTGATCTGCGCGCCGAGCTGCCGGGCCAATGCCAGCTTGTTGTCGTCCACATCCACCGCAGCCACGTTCAGACCCATCGCGCGGGCGTACTGCACCGCCATGTGGCCCAGGCCACCGATGCCGGAAATCGCCACCCAGTCACCGGGTTTGGTGTCGGTGACCTTCAGGCCCTTGTAGACGGTCACGCCGGCGCACAGCACCGGCGCGATCTCGACGAAGCCCACGTCCTTCGGAAGCAGGCCGACATAGTTGGCATCGGCCAGTGCGTACTCGGCGAAGCCGCCGTTGACCGAGTAACCGGTGTTGCGCTGTGTCTCGCACAGCGTTTCCCAGCCACCCAGGCAGTGTTCGCAATGGCCACACGCCGAGTACAACCAGGGGATGCCGACCCTGTCGCCTTCCTTGACGTGCCCTACCCCGCCTCCCACGGCCACGATGTGCCCCACGCCCTCGTGACCGGGGATGAACGGCGGGTTCGGTTTCACCGGCCAGTCGCCCTCGGCGGCGTGCAGGTCGGTGTGGCAGACGCCACAGGCCTCGATCTTGACCAGTACTTCGCCCGCCCCCGGGCGCGGTACCTGGACTTCCTCGATCACCAGTGGCTTGCCGAACTCACGCACCACGGCGGCCTTCATGGTCGAATTCATGTTCGGATCTCCGTAGTGCGCTTGCCCACAGAATGACGCCGGCTCGAGGCCGGCGCTTTGATCACGATCAAACCTTTGACGATTCGTGCAGCAGGTTCAGCTGGCCAGCACTGACGCCTCGCGGGCCAGACGCTCGATCGCATCCCAGTCGCGGGTCTGCAGCAACGCCGGGGTGGTCAGCCACGAGCCGCCCACGCACAGCACGTTGGGCAGGTGCAGGAACTGCGGCGCGGTCTGCGCGCTGATGCCGCCGGTCGGGCAGAAGCGCATATCGGCGAACGGGCCGTGCCAGGCCGCCAGCAGCGCAGCGCCACCGGCCTGCACCGCCGGGAAGAACTTGAAGGTGTCGTGGCCATGCTCCAGGCCCAGGATCAGGTCCGAGGCGGTGGCCGCACCGGGCAGGTACGGCAGGTCGGCATCACGCGCGGCCGCATACAGCGCCGGTGTTGCACCCGGGGACACCGCGAAGCGCGCACCGGCCTGCTTCGCTGCCTGCATCTGCGCGGCGTTGAGTACGGTGCCGGCACCGATCACGGCATCGGGCACGGCCTCGACCATCGCCTTGATCGCATCCAGCGCCTGCGGCGTGCGCAGCGTCACCTCGATCACCGGCAGGCCGCCGCGGAACAGCGCCTGGGCCACTTCGACCGCTTCATTCACATCTTCGGGGGTGTACACCGGAATCACCGGTGCCAGCTTCAACAGCGCGCGCAGGCGCGGATCAGCGCTGGACATCGTCTTGCTCCTTGCCCGACCGGGCATCGCGGATCGCCGCCGGGTCCGGCAGCGCAGCGGCGCATGATGCCACGTGGATCACGACGGTGCTGGTGGTGCCCCGCCCTGCCCCCGGCTCAGGCCGGGTCGGCCTGCAATGCCTGGATGCGGCGTTGGTACCAGTCACCACCGAGCGGATCGAACACCGCCGAGCGCTCCATCTGCGCCTCGTACACGTGTACCGAGATCGCCAGCGCTTCGTTGCTGGCGTTGCGCAGGGTGTGGTACTCGTGCGGCGGAATCAGGCTGCCGGCACTGCCGCAGCCCCCGCGCAGCACGGCGTGGCGGCGGAAGCGGCAGCGCTCACCGTTGCGCTCCAGCAGTTCATAGCGGGTGATCTCCAGCTCGCCTGACCACACTCCCTCCACACACCACATGGCATCGTGGTCGTGCAGCGGCGTGCCCTGCCCTGGGCCCCAGCTCATGGCAATCACGCTGTAGCCGTGTTCGCGGCTGTGGTACAGCGGGCGTCGCGCGTAATGATCACTGACCGGACGGTGTACGCACTCGGGCAATTCGATGCGGCTGTCCGCGATGGCTTCCTGCAGCGCCAGCTGCAGGTCGGCGGTGATGCGCTCGGGGTCACCGGAGGTCATCGCTGCGTCGACCGCAGCGATCAACCTGTCGCGGCCACGGAACACCGGAAACGGAGAAGTCTGCAGGTCCATGCCCCGACTGTAGCGGAGCCTGGTTAAGGGAATGTTGGCGTTCGCGCGCGTCGCGCCCGCATTCAAGGTGAACACGCGCGGAAGAACGGTTCAGATGGACATCAAGTAGAGCGATCACAATGGAACCTCGCGCAGCAGAAGCGGTCGAACACGACGCGATCCATCTTCGCTGCGACATTCCGCAACTTCGCGCCCCACGGGCGCAAGGCTAGAATTCTCCGACTTACCTGGTTCTATACATGTCAGTGCGAATTATTAGCGATGCCGCGTTGCCGGCATCGAAGGGCAAGGCTGCCACGATCAACGACATCGCACGACTGTCGGGAGTTTCCAAGAAAACGGTTTCAAGAATCATCAACAACTCGCCGCTGGTGCGCAAAGACACCCGCGACAAGGTCGAGGCGTTGATGCGCGAGGTCGGTTACGTGCCCGACCCCCTGGCGCGCGGCCTCGCGTTCCGCCGCTCCTTCCTGATCGGCCTGGTGTATGACGACCCGGGCGCCCAATGCATCGTCGACCTGCAGCACGGCGCGCTGGAAGCGCTGCGCGGCACCGGCTATGAACTGGTCGTGCATCCCTGCGACAGCTTGGCTCCGGACTGTGCGTACGGCGTGCGGCGCTTCGTGCAGCAGCAGAAGCTGCACGGCGTGATCCTGGGCCCGCGTGCCTCCGAGTCGGCTGCGTTGACGGAGATGCTCGACGGCATTGAATGCCGCTACGTCCGCATCAACGCGCATGTGTCGGATGACGAGGCACAGGCCGTGGTCACCCATGATCGCGACGGTGCAGCCGCGGCAGCGGGCTACCTGCTCTCGCTCGGCCACCGCGACATCGCGGTGATTGCCGGTCCGGGTGACCGCCGTACCGCACGCGAGCGCACCCATGGCTTCCTCGACCGGCTGGCGCAGGTGGGCCTGACCCTGCCGGGTGAACGCGTGCTGGAAGCAGGCGATACGTTCGAGTCGGGCGTGCATGCCGCCGAACGGCTGCTGATGGGCGGACAACGCCCCAGTGCGATCTTTGCCGGCAACGACGAAATGGCTGCCGGCGTGTACCAGGTGGCGTTGCGTGCGGGCATCGCGGTGCCGCAGCAGTTGTCGATCGTCAGCTACGACGACAGCCCGCTGGCGTCGCGGCTGTGGCCGCCGCTGACCTCGGTGCGCCGCCATGTGTCCGACATCGGGCGCATGGCGGCGGCGATGTTGGTGCAGGCCGACGTGCCGGATGCGCCGACCGCAACCAGCGTGCACCCGCAGCTGATGGTGCGCGGTTCCTGCCGGGCCGTGGACGCCTGATTGCCCTGCCCTCGCCTGCACCGCCGTAACGGTGCAGGCAGGCAGCAACGAAAACGGCGCATCCAGGTGCGCCGTTTTCAGTACGAAGCGGTGTGTGCCGTTCGCCTACACATCGCCGCCGTCGGCCCAGCCTTCGCCGGTGCCCTTCTGGAACACGCGGTCATCGGCCTGCACATCGCCCGCCGGCAGATGCGCCTGATCAGACAGCGCCGCGTAGATCGGGGTGAAGTCCGGCGACGTCGCCTGCATCAGCTGTTCGAAGCTGTCGATGACGAAGTAGGTCTTCTGGAAGGTGTCGATGCGGTACTTCGTGCGCATGATCCGCTGCAGGTCGAAACCGATGCGGTTGGGCGCAGCCGACTCCAGCGAGTACAGCGATTCGCCCTTCGACGACACGATGCCGGCGCCGTAGATGCGCAGGCCGTCGGGCGTATCGATCAGGCCGAACTCCACCGTGTACCAGTACAGGCGGGTCAGGTTCTGCAGCGCATCCGGGCCGATCGCGTGGGCTTTGACGCCGCCACGGCCGTACGCCTCCATGTAGTCGGCGAACACAGGGTTCATCAGCAGCGGCACATGGCCGAACAGATCGTGGAACAGGTCCGGTTCGGCGATGTAATCGATCTGGTCCGGGCGACGGATCCACCAGGTCACCGGGAAACGGCGGTTGGCCAGGTGGTCGAAGAAATCCAGTTCCGGCAGCAGGCCTTCCACGCCGACCAGGGTCCAGCCGGTGGCCGCGCCCAGTACTTCGTTGAGCTGGTCGAAGCGCGGAATCATGTGCGCGTTCATGCCCATCTCGTCCTGTGCATCCAGGAATTCCTGGCAGGCGCGGCCGACCAGCAGTTCGCGCTGGCGCTGGTACAGCGTGCTCCAGGTGGCGTGGTCGTCGGCGCTGTAGGTGTCCCACGGCTGCTCGACGAGCGCGGTGGTATACACCGGCACGTAGCCCTTGTCGGTCTGCTGGTGTTCGACGCGGCGGGGCTGGGCGAGGTCCATGGGGCACTCCTTGACGGGATACCCACGATGCTAGGGCAGGGCGCGCGCAACAGGGTTGCAAAAGTTGCGCCGATTGGCCTTGTTGGCGCAATATCCTTGCGTACTCACCATGTTGCGGGGCAACAATGGCCGGAGAAGTCCAGTTCGATCGCACGGATATACGTCTGCTGGCTGAAATCCAGCGGGATGGGCGCGCCACCAACGCCGAGCTGGCGACGCGGGTGAACCTCTCGCCCTCGGCCTGCCTGCGTCGCCTGCAGCGGTTGGAAAGCGAGGGCGTGATCGTCGGCTATGGCGCGCGGCTGGAGCCACGGCAGCTGCGGCTGGGCCTGCAGGCCTTCGTGCGCGTGCAGCTGGAAAAGCACGACCAGGCCGCCATCGGCCACTTCGTGGACAGCGTGCAGGGCTGGGATGAAGTGGTGGCCTGCCATGCACTGACCGGCGACATGGACTACCTGCTGCACGTCTACGTGCGCGACCTGGAGCACTTCTCGCACTTCCTGCTGGACCGGCTGCTCAATGCCGGCGGCGTGGCCGATGCCAATTCCAGCTTCGTGCTGCGCACGGTGAAGGGCTTCCAGGCATTGCCGCTTTCGCAGCTGGAATAAACGCGCCGCCGCGATTTGACGGCGCCGGGCGGGTAGCCGAGCATCTCCGCCCTGCGCGCGTCGCAGTGTTCCTTTCCGGTTCCACGCATGCCCGAACTCCAGCACCCGGTGCTTACCACCACGTTCCTGCCGCTGCAGCGCAAGTCGCTGGCGCGCTACGTTGCCCATGGCACGCCACCGCAGACCGCAGTGGAGCAGGCCGGGCTGATGGCCGCGCAGCTGTGCCGGACGCGCCTGCATCCGGCGGCCGAGATCGAGCGCCTGCTGCATGATGCCTGCGCGTTGTTTGCCGGCAACGAAGGCGCGGCTGCACAGCTGGCCGGGCCCGGTGGCGGTGGCCAACCGGAACTGGATGCCTGGCTGACCGCTTTGGCCGCCCACGGCGTGCTGCTGGCGCCGGCGGAGATCCTGCAGGACGTCATCGCGCAGTCGCCACGGGAGTATCCGGGCCTGGCCCTGCAGCAGGCCTGTCAGGAAACCCTGGTCGAACATGAGATCCGCTTTCCCGCCACCTTTTCCAGTGACGATGACGAGGCCACGCAGGATGAGGTTGTCGCCGAGGATGCACGGTCGGTCGAACACCATGGCCTGTACACCTCCGAGCAGGCCCGCGTGCTGCGCGCCATCGCCGCCAACCCCGATGAGCTGATCGACCTCGATGGCTATGCCGGCACCGGCAAGGGCCACCTGGTGCTGGCGCTGATGGATGCGCGGCCGGGCCGCTACACCTACGTGGCGCCCTCGCGTGGGCAGGTGGAAGCCTTCCGCGCCCGCGTGCCGACCAGCACTGCGGTGCGCCTGCTGACCCAGATCGAGTTCGCCAACCGCGTGGCCCAGCACGCCGCGCGCAGCGGCCAGACCGGTGGCTTCGTTGCCAGCTACCGGCGCAGCACCCGTACGCCGCGCGAGATTGCCGGCCGCATCGGACTGCAGGGCATCGGTGGGCGCAGCCCGGAGCAGGTGCTGCTGACCGCGTTCGAGGCCATCAACCGTTGGTGCGCGTCGTCGGCCCCGGGCTTGGCGTTCCAGCATTTCGACCGTTCGGTGCCCGCTGCAATGCTCGATGTGTCGCCGTACATGGCGGCCGCCGAGCACGTCTGGCGCTGCATGTTCGACGCCGAGCTGCAGCGGGGCACGCTGCTGAGTCTCAGCCCGGCGCACATCGGCAAGTGGCTGGCGCTGCGCGGCGTCACCCCGCCGCAGGACATGGGCACGCTGCTGGTGGACGAGGCGCACGACCTGAGCCCGTCGTGGAAGCAGGTGCTGGCCGGCCATGCGCCTGGCGTGGTCAGCCTGGGTGATCCGCACCAGTGCCTGACCGGTACGGTGCCGCGCTGGGCCGCGTCGAAGGTGCTGGAAATGCACCAGTCGGTGCGCCAGGGCAACCAGGTCGAGGGCCTGGTCAACCAGACCCTGGCACTGGATGGACTGGGCCAGGAAAGTGGGCCGTTCGTCGGTGCCACCGACCGCGCCACCGGTGTGCTGCATTACCGCGACTGGGCGCAGGTGCCGAGCGAGGGCCTGCGCATCCATGGCAGCGTCGCCGATCTGGCCCTGGACGCGGCACAGCTGCACGCACTCGGGCTGCGGCCCTACCTGCATCCGGCATCGCTGCGCGCGCTGCGCAGCGTGCTGCAGCGGCCACTGGATGCGTGGCGCCGGCGCCGCGACAGCGCATCGGACCAGGAATGGGAGCGCTTCCTGGCCACGCAGGCCGATGAAGGGCAGGGCGCGCTGGTCGAACTGTTTGCGTCTGCCGATCGGGTGCAGTCACTGCTGCTGGCGCTTGATGACCAGGACACGCCCGCTGAAGGGCGGGTGGCGCTGTGCCTGGCCGAACACGCGAAGAACCTGCAGTTCGACGTGGTCTCGCTGTCGCCCGGTTGCTTCAGTGCGGGGCAGGGCGGGCGCATCTGGCACAACCCGGTGCGCGCGGTCTATCTGGCGCTGACCCGTGCGCGACGCCAGCTGCACGTACCGGGCGATGGCATGGAACAGCTGCAGCACACGGCGACACTGCAGGAGCAGGCCCGCCAGATGCGCAGGCGCGAGCGGCAGCAGGCCAGCGGTTACCGGCCCGCGCGCTAGCACGCGCGTCGCTGTCTGGCAGCGACACGCTGGCTCAGGTCAGCACTTGTCCTTGCGGCCCATCAGCTTGCCCAGGCGCGAGGCTTCCTCGCACTTCGGCGCGGCCACCGGTGCCGGTGCGGCCGCCGCGGCACGTGCGCGCTGCAGCTGCTGGATCTTCGCGCGGATCTGCGGCATGGCTGCCATCGCGGCCTTTTCGCCTTCCAGGATTGCGGTGCCACGCTGGCTGAAATCGGCGGCGCCGATGTCCAGCACCTTCGGGCGGATGACGATGTCGGCGCGCGCCAGTTCCTGCTCGCCCAGGCGTTGGCCCATGATCGAGATGGACTGGTTGACGATGCCCAGCATGTCGGTCGGCGCCTTGCCGCTGGCCTTGCTGGAGATGTCCACGGCGATCACGAAGTCGGCGCCGAGCTGGCGCGCGGCATCCACCGGTACCGGGCTGACCACGCCGCCATCGATGTAGTTGCGGCCACCGATCTTCACCGGTTCGAACACGCCGGGAATGCTGCTGGACGCGCGCACCGCCTGGCCGACGTTGCCGCGCACGAAGATCGCACGCTCGCCGGTTTCGAGCTGGGTGGCGACGGCGGCGAACGGCTTCTTCAGTCGCTCGGCAGGACGGTTGGCGACCTGCTCGTTGACGTAGTCCTGCAGCTTCTGGCCCTGCACCAGGCCGCCGGAGAACAGGCGCACGTCGCGGATGCTGGCTTCGTCCAGGGCGACTGCCTTGCTCTGCATCTGGAACGCGTCCATGCCGCTGGCGTACAGCGCACCGACCACGCTGCCGGCGCTGGTGCCGGACACCACGGCCGGTTCGAAGCCGTTGGCCTCCAGCATCTTGATCACGCCGATGTGCGCGAAGCCCTTGGCTGCGCCGCCACCGAGGGCGATGCCGATCTTCACCGGCTTGGCCTGCGGCACCACGGTCGGCGCCGGCGGCGGTGTGGGGCGGACCGGGTCGCCACCGCAGCCGGCCAGCAGGCCGATCAGGGCGACGGACAGCAGCATGCGGGGGCGGAACAGGCTCATCGGCAGTGCGCTCGCGGCGCCGGATTCAGGAAAGGGCGCCAGCATACCGAAGCCGTGGCGGGGCGGGCAGGGTAGGAAACATCGCCCATTCATAAAGGTAGTGCCGGCCGCTGGCCGGCAATCATTGGGAACCTGGCAGCGGTTCATGAGGCTGCCGGCCAGCGGCCGGCACTACCGGGATGCGCACCAATGTCCATGAGGTTGCGGGCCAGCGGCCGGCACGACCGGGGGCGGTCAGAACCGGTTGTCGCCGTCCAGCATCCGGCCCAGGCCGCCCAGCACCGAGCCTTCGCCGCGGTTCTGGCCACCGCCCTGCGGCGCGGCCATCCACATGCGGCCGGCCAGGCGTGAGAACGGCAGCGACTGCAGCCAGACCTTGCCCGGACCGGTCAGCGTGGCCAGGAACACGCCTTCGCCACCGAACAGCATGCTCTTGATGCCGGCCACCCGGCGCACATCCATGTCTACGGTCGGGTGGTAGGCCACCACGCAGCCGGTATCCACGTCCAGGCGCTCGCCCGCGGCCAGCTCGCGCTCCACCACGCAACCGCCGGCATGGATGAACACCCAGCCGTCGCCTTCCAGCTTCTGCATGATGAAACCTTCGCCGCCGAACAGGCCGGTCATGATCTTGCGCTGGAACTGCACGCCGATCTGCACGCCGCGCGCGCCGGCCAGGAAGCTGTCCTTCTGGCAGATCAGGCGGCCGCCATGCTGGTCCAGCTTCATTGCCAGCACGGTGCCGGGGTAGGGCGCGGCGAAGGCGACCTTGCCCTTGCCGTGGCCGCTCTGGGTGTAGACGGTGGCGAACAGGCTCTCGCCGGTCAGCACGCGCTTGCCGGCGGCCATCACCTTGCCCATGAAGCCGCCGCCCTGGTCGCCGTTGGCGGCGCCGAACACCGTGTCCATCTGCACGGTGGCATCCTTGAACATCAATGCGCCGGCCTCGGCAATGGCGCTCTCACCGGGGTCGAGCTCGATCTCCACGAACTGCATTTCATGGCCGACGATGCGGAACTCGATGTCGTCGGCGCGGCCGCTGGCCGCGGCGGGGACCGGCGGCGGGGTGTTCGGCATGCCCGGGGCCGCGGACTGCAGTTCGGGCACCTCGGCAATCGAGGTCCACCCGCTCATGCCCTGGCACCAGGCCAGGGCGCGCGGGTTGGCCTGCGCATAACGGCGCGCGGCCTCGTCATCAAGCGGGCCGATACGCTCGGCCTGGGCGGAGGCATGGAAGTACCACTGGGTCATCGCGGCGGCTCTGCAGGGCTGGAAAACCCCGAGTCTAGCGAGGGCGCGGGGGCCGGGGCGACGCGGCCATGAACGGCAGGCATTTGCGGGGCAGGTGCTGTATTGCAACAATTATCTGGTAGCGCCGTTTTACCACCCCTCCAAACACAGCCTACCGCCATGTCTCCGACCCGCACTTCCCGTGGCCGCCTTCCGGTCGCGCGCCCCCTCGTTGCCGCTCTTTCCGCCCTGTTGCCGCTGGTAGCAGCCGCCCAGGAAACTCCCGCTGCCAAGGATCCGGTTGCCCTTGATGCCCTGCAGGTGACCGCGCAGCGCCGCGTCGAGAACGCCAAGGACGTGCCGGTCGCGATCAGCGCGATCCAAGGCGAGAAGCTCGATGTGCTGGGTTCGGCGGGCGATGACATCCGCTTCCTGGCCGCGCGCGTGCCCAGCCTCAACATCGAGTCGTCCTACGGCCGTGCCTTCCCGCGCTTCTACATCCGTGGCCTGGGCAACACCGACTTCGACCTCAATGCGTCGCAGCCGGTGTCGCTGGTGTACGACGACGTGGTGCAGGAAAGCCCGCTGCTGAAGGGCTTCCCGCTGTTCGACCTGGCCAATGTGGAAGTGCTGCGCGGCCCGCAGGGCACGCTGTTCGGTCGCAATACCCCGGCCGGCGTGGTCAAGTTCGACTCGGCGCGCCCGTCGCAGGATGCCGACGGCTACGTGCGCGTGGGCTATGGCAGCTACAACAGCTGGAACGTGCAGGGCGCCTATGGCGGCCCGCTGACCGACCGCTGGTCGGCACGCGTCTCGGCCATCTACCAGCGCCGTGACGACTGGGTCGACAACACCCGCGCCGGTGCGCCCAACAGCGGTTTCGAAGGTTATGACGAAGCCGCCGGCCGCGTGCAGTTCCTGTACGAAGGCGACGACTTCGAAGCGCTGTTCAACCTGCACAAGCGCAAGCTCAACGGTACCGCGCGCCTGTTCCGCGCCAACATCATCCAGAAGGGTGGCAACGGCCTGGTCGAGAACTTCGATCGCGACAAGGTGGCCAACGATGGCGTCAACTTCTCCGACCTGGAGACCTGGGGCGGCAGTGCGCGCCTGCAGTGGAACCTCGGTTCGGTGACCCTGCACTCGATCACCGGTTATGAAACCGCCGAATCGCTCAATCGTGGTGACATCGACGGTGGCTACGGCGACGCATCGCTGGGCGCTGGCAACTATGGGCCGGGCTTCATCCCGTTCTCGTCGGAGTCGGCCGACGGCCTGCCGCACCATCGCCAGTGGACGCAGGAATTCCGCGTTGAATCCAACGAATGGGGCCGCTTCGACTGGCAGGCCGGCGTCTTCTATTTCGACGAAGACGTGACCATCAACAACTTCAACTACAACTCGTTGAAGCCTGGCAATCCGCAGACCGGCCACGTGGTGCAGAACCAGCGCAACAAGGCCTGGGCGGTGTTCGCCTCGGGTGACTTCGATGTCACCGACCGCTTCAAGCTGCGTGCCGGCGTGCGCTACACCCAGGACAAGAAGGACTTCAACGCCAGCGTGCTGCAGGCCGTCCTTCCGTTCGGCACCCCGGTCAGTGGCCCGTACCTGGCCAACACCGACGTCAACGACGTCAGCTGGGATGTCAGCGGCGTGTACAAGCTGACCGACAACGTGAATGCCTACGCCCGCGTGGCCAAGGGCTTCCGTGCGCCGTCGATCCAGGGCCGCCTGGCCTTCGCGCCGGGCCTGTCGCAGGCCGATTCGGAGAAGGTGATCTCGTACGAAGCCGGCATCAAGGCCGACCTGTTCGAGCGCCGTGCGCGCCTGGGCCTGAGCGTGTTCCGCTACAACGTTGACGGCCAGCAGTTGATCGCCGTGGGCGGCACCAACAACACCGCCACCCTGCTCAACGCTGACAAGACCATCGGCCAGGGCGTGGAGCTGGACCTGGAAGCCTATCTGGCTGACAACGTGCTGCTGACCTTCGGCAGCAGCTACAACGACACCGAGATCAAGGACAAGGATCTGGCGGTAGCGATCTGCGGCGGTGGCTGCACCATCAACGACCCGACCACCGTCATCAACGGTGGCACCTATGCGCTGGTGAACGGCAACCCGCTGCCGCAGGCGCCGAAGTGGATCCACAACGCGACCCTGCGTGTCGGCTTCCCGCTCAGCGATGGCAGCGAGCTGTATGCCTACACCGACTGGGCCTACCGCAGCGCGGTGAACTTCTTCATCTACGAGTCGCCGGAATTCCGCGGCCGTAGTTCGCTGGAAGGCGGCCTGCGCCTGGGCTACAACTGGGATTACGGCCAGTACGACGTGGCCGTGTTCGGCCGCAACCTGACCAACCAGACCCGCGTGGTCGGCGCGATCGACTTCAACAACCTGACCGGCTTCCTCAACGAGCCGCGTACCTGGGGCGTGGAGTTCACCGCGAAGTTCTGATGTGGTGGCTGCGTTGATGCAATGAAGAAGGGCCGGCGCAATGCCGGCCCTTCTGCTTTACACCCATCGGTAGTGCCGGCCGCTGGCCGGCAACAATTGAACCGCCAGGCGCTTACAGCGCGCTCTGCGGGCGCACCTTCAGCACCGCTTCCTCGGCCGCGCAGTCGCGGCTGGAGTGCAGGCCGGCCTTGCGCGCGGCAGCGATCTCCTTGCGTGCGGCCAGCAGGTCCTTGTTGAACGCGGCGTTGTCGTGCAGGCGGGCCACGGCGGCGGCGCCCATGAAGCGGCCTTCGAGGATGTCGCTCTGCCAGTGCACGTTGCAGACCAGGCGGCTCTCGCCGTAGTTGCGGCCGCGCGCCTGGATGGCATCGGCGCGATCCGGTGCGATCTCCGACAGGATCAGGGCCCAGGCCCAGCCGATCGAGGTGTGGCCGGACGGGTAGGAACCGTTCTTGCGCAGGCCTTCCTCGTCCTTCGGCGAGCAGGTCGGTTCACCGTTGACCATGAACGGGCGCGGGCGCTGGTAGTGGTTCTTGGCGGCCTTGGTGGCGGCGCTGGCGTCGATCCGGCTGCGCTCCAGCAGGCGGTACAGCGCCGGGGTCTTCACCGCATCGACGTCGATGTCGGCGGCGCAGGAGAAGTGGTTGGCGCCTTCTGGGAAGCCGAGTTCCGCATCGACACCGGCCTGGGCGAAGCGCGGGCTGCCACGCAGCGCGCGGGCTTCACGGCTGACCTGTTCGTCGAGGGCGAGGGCGGCCGAACCGGCCACCGGCGGTGCTGGCACCAGGTCGAGGCTGGCCGGTACCGCGCTCTTGTCCAGATAGCCCACCGCCTTGGTGGTGATGTTGGCTTCGACGGCGGTCGGCTTGGCGGCGGTGGCGGCACAACCGGCCAGGGCCGCGATGACGGCAAGGCCGAGCAGCGGGCGGGCAGGGTGGGAAATCAGCGACATGGACAGGCTCCGGAGGAAAAACATCGCGCCATGATCGCAGCCCGTATACGACACCGCAGTGGCCATCGGTCATACGGCCAGAACCGGCATGGTCATCCCGGCGATATGAAAAGCGTCATCGAGTGACGTCAGTCTCCTGAATCCGGGCGCAGCGCACGGACTTTCACGCGGCCTCGCCGCGAGCATCGGCACAACGGCAAGCACCAGGGGCCGTCCAGTTCCAGCCGGGTCGGGGGGATCCGTTGACAGAGGGAGAGAAGCGATGCGCAGCACCGCAACAGGAAGTACCGTCCTGGCCCTGCTCCTCGGGCTGGCAACCGCGCCGGCACAGGCGGCCGACGTGGTCGGTGTGGCCTTTGTGCATGGCACCGGCGCACAGACCAACGCCACCCAGGACTACTGGCAGCCGGCGATCATCGACACCGTGCGCCAGGGCCTGCCGAACAGCAGCAACTACGTCGTCATCAACTGTGACTTCACCCAGTACATGTGGAAGCCGGAAGCGGCCGGCTGCCTGGCCAATCAGCTGACCGGCTTCATCGACAGCCGTGGCATCACCCAGCTGGTGGTGATCACCCACTCCAACGGCGGCAACGTGATGCGCTGGATCCTGTCCAACCCGACCTATGACAGCCGCTATCCGAAGATCATCCGCACGGTGCGCAAGGTCAACGCGCTGGCACCGTCTTCGGCCGGCACGCCGTTGGCCGATGCGGTGCTCAACGGCAACACCTTTGAAACCTCGCTGGGCTGGCTGCTGGGCTACAAGAACGACGCCGTGCGCCAGCAGCAGGTGGCGAGCATGGCCACCTACAACGCGCAGAACCTCTACGGCACCGCTGGCCGCCCGGCGCTGCCCAAACCGTTCCGCGCGGTGGTGGGCAGCGATGTGGAATCGGCGGTGTGGGACAGCAACAGCTACTGCGGTGGCTATGCCGCCAACGTCGGCCTGGAGTTCACCCAGAACTGGCTGTCGTCCTGCTCCGATGGCTTCCTGGAGTGCAGCAGCCAGAAGGCCGCCGGCACCACCTGGTTCACCGACAAGGCGCGTACCCAGGGTGCAGAACCGCTCAGCCACAACCAGAGCCGCCGCGAGTGCTTCGGCCTCGGCACCCTGCTGCGCAACGACCTGATCCAGTGAGGGAGACGACCATGACGATTCAATCCACCCTGCTGGCCGGCGCCACCCTGGCAGTGCTGTCCCTTTCCGTAGCGCAGGCCGCGCAGCCGCTGCAGGCCGCCCGTGCGGGCGATCAGGTGCCTGCCGCCCTGGTAGCCGCGCCGCTTCCCACCGATGAGAGCGAACACGCGCCACTGGCCTTTGCCTGGGCGCTGGACCCCGCACAACCGCTGCAGGCGGCCACGCCGTATGCCTCGGTCAGCCGCAGCTACTGGCAGCAGGTTGATGGCACGCAGCTGCAGCGAGGCCTCGACCTGCCACTGACGGCGCCGGATGCGGTGATCCAGCTGAGCCCGACCGCAGGTGCCCGCGCGCTGCCGGCCAACACGCTACAGGTGCGCGACCCGGCCGGCCGCAGCAGCGTGGCGCGCAGTGTTGATGCGCGCGCGCTGCAGGACGCCGGCATGCCGGTCAGCGATGGCAGCAGCATGCTGCGTACCGGCGCGACCAGTGCCGTCGGTGCGTACACGCTGCAGAGCGCGCAGGCCCAGGGCCGCTACGTGGTGCAGGTGCTGGAGCCGAACAGCCCGCTGCGGCTGGAGGTGCAGGCCAACCAGGCCCAGGTGCTGGCCGGCGGTAACATGCAGCTGCAGGCACGCCTGCTGGAAGACGGCGCCACCACCGCGCAGCTGGCATCGCGTCGTGGTGGGCTGGGCGGTGAAGCCCTGCTGGTCGCACCGGATGGCCGCAGCTGGCCGCAGCGGCTGCTGCGCACCACCGATGGCAGCCTGCGCGCGCAGGTGAGGATCCCCGCCGATGTCGGCAGCGTGCAGGGGCTATGGGAGCTGCAGGTGTTCGCCCAGGCCGATGGTGTGCTGCGCGATGGCAAGGTGGCCTTTGCGGTGGCACGGCCGACTGCCCGTTTCAGTGGCCAGGCGGCACCGGACCCGGCCAGCCGCCAGGTGGCGCTGCCGCTGCAGGTGGCAGCGGCCGGACGCTATGAGGCGCGGGGCACGCTGTATGCCACGGCCCGCGATGGCCAGTTGAAGCCGGTCGCACAGGCACATGCGGCCGCGTGGTTCGATGGCCCGGGCGCAGGCCAGCTGGTGCTGCCGTTCGACCAGGCCGCATTGCCGGCCGGCTTCGGCGCACCGTACGAGCTGCGCGACCTGCAGCTGCAGGACCAGAGCCGGATGGCACCGATCGAGTCGCGCGCACTGGCGTTGCGGTTCTGAGCAAAGCGGTGGCGGGCCGGAACATCCGGCCCGCTGCCCCGCCTTCTGTAGAGCCGAGCCATGCTCGGCTGCTTCTGCTCGCGGCGAACGGCAGTCGAGCATGGCTCGACTCTACAGACGGTTACGGAGAGCGATGCATCTGTCTATCCCGCGTACGCGGTCAGTCGGCCTTCCTGTTCGACCACCGTGATCGCGCCGCCGAACACCGCCGACAGCGGTTCGTTGCGCAGCAGCTCGGCGCGGGTGCCATCGGCCAGTACGCGGCCGTCGCGCAGCAGCACCACCCGCTCGATCTCGGGAATGATCTCTTCGATGTGATGGGTCACCAGCACCAGGGTGATGCCCTGCTGTGCCAGCACCCGCATGGTTGCCACCAGCTGTTCGCGGGCAACCAGGTCCAGCCCGGTGGAAGGTTCGTCCAGCAGGAGTGCCTGCGGCCGATTGACCAGCGCGCGGGCGATCAGCACGCGGCGGGTCTCGCCGGCGGACAACTCGGCGTAGGCGCGGTCGCGCAGCGACAGCGCGCCGGTCATCGCCAGTGTCTCGCCGACGCGTGCACGCATGTCGGCGGTCACCTCGCGGAAGGCCGGCACCACGTAGCTGGCGAAGAAGCCGGACAGCACCGCCTGTTCCACGGTCAGCCCGGGCATGTCGGCCAGGTTGCTGCTGAGGTCGCCGGTGACGATGCCCAGCTGCGAGCGCAGCCGGTCCACCTGCCAGCGGTTCTGGCCCAGCACCTTCACCGCCACCGCGCCGTCGCCCTGGGCCAGCGGGTACAGCTCGCGGGTGATCAGCTTGATGAAGGTGGACTTGCCGCAGCCGTTGGGGCCGAGCAGGGCGGTGTGCTGGCCCTGCGCGATGCGCAGGCTGAGCCCGTGCAGCACCTTCACCTGGCCGCGTACCACGGTGGCGCGGTCCAGTTCGATCAAGGGGGGCTGCTCCGCCAGGGGCGGGGCGGCGGTCATGGCGCTGGCGCGTGGATCAAGGCTCGACAACTCAGGTCCCCAACTGTGAACGGTGCCTCGGATGGCGATGCAAAGCATCGCCGCAGGGATGCAGTTTGCAACGCAAGCGCCCATGATGTCTGCCATCCCCGCGTCGACCCGGAGAGCCGTCATGCCAGATGCCCTGATGTCCCTGTTGACCGGTGGTGTGCTCGGCCTGGGCTGGTGGGCCATGCTGGCGGTGCTGCTGGTCTTCACTCAGATCACCATCTTCTCGGTGACCCTGTACCTGCACCGCAGCCAGGCCCATCGTGGGGTCGATTTCCACCCGGCGCTGGCCCATGTGTTCCGCTTCTGGCTGTGGCTGACCACCTCGATGATCACCCGCGAGTGGGTGGCCATCCACCGCAAGCACCACGCCAAGGTGGAGACCGAGGACGACCCGCACAGCCCGGTCACCCGTGGCATCGGCAAGGTGTTCTGGCATGGCGTGGAGCTGTACCGCGAAGCCCGCGGCCAGCGCGCGGACATCGAGCAGTACGGGCGCGGCACCCCGGATGATGCGATCGAGCGCCGCCTGTATACCCCGCATGCCACGTTGGGGCCGGTGCTGCTGTTCGCGATCAATACCGTGTTGTTTGGCCTGCCGGGCGTGGCCCTGTGGGCGATCCAGATGGCATGGATCCCGTTCTGGGCCGCGGGCGTGGTCAATGGCCTGGGGCACTGGTGGGGCTACCGCAACTACGAGTCCGCCGACACCTCCACCAATCTCACGCCGTGGGGGTTCTGGATCGGTGGCGAGGAGCTGCACAACAACCATCATGCCTTCCCCAGTTCGGCGCGCTTCGCGATGCGGCGCTGGGAGTTCGATATCGGCTGGAGTGCGATCCGCCTGCTGCAGGCGCTGCGCCTGGCCAAGGTGCTGCGGGTGGCGCCGGCCATGGACGTGCGCCCGAACATCGCGGTGCCCGATGCCGAAACCCTGAAGGCGCTGCTGTCGCACCGCTTCCAGGCGATGACCGATTACCAGCGCAATGTGTTCATGCCGGCCCTGCGCGAGGAAGCCGTGCAGGCCGGGGCCAAGCTGCGCCGCCTGCTGCCACGCCGGCTGCGCCGTGGCCTGGTCAACGATGGCCGCTGGCTGAAGCCGGACAGTCGTGCCCAGCTCAGCGAATGGGTGGCGCAGCGCCCGCGCATCCGCACCCTGGTCGAGTACCGCGCGCGGCTGGCGGCGCTGCTCGAGGCCCGCGGCCACGATGCCGCCGAGCGCCTGCATCAGTTGCAGGCGTGGTGCCGTGAGGCCGAGGAAAGCGGGATCGCCGCGCTGCAGGCCTATGCCGCACGGTTGAAGGGCTACAGCCTGGTGGGCGCGTGAGGGCAGGGTACGGGCTTCTGCTGGCGGTGCTGTTGCCGGGCGTGGCGCTGGCCCAGGTCACCGACACCACCAGCTACCTGCAGCGGATGGACAGCGATGGCGACGGCCGGGTGAGTGAATCCGAGTACGTGCAGTGGATGCTGTATGCCTTCGATCGCATGGACCGCAATGGCGATGGCGTGCTGAGCGCAGACGAGCTGCCCGGCGGCAAGGGCAGCGCGATCAGCCGCGAGCAGCAGCGGCAGGTGATCGTGCAGCGTTTCCACAAGCAGGATGCCAACGGTGATGGCGTCCTGGATGCCCGTGAACTGGCGGCACCGCCACGCTGAGCGGGCGTAGAATCGGTTCATGCCTGAACTGCCCGAAGTCGAAACCACCCGCCGCGGCCTGGCGCCGCACCTGCAGGGTCGCCGCGTGCATGGCGTGATCCTGCGCCGCGCCGACCTGCGCTGGCCGATTCCGCCGGAAGTGGCCGAGCTGCTGCCGGGGCAGCGCATCGAGGAGATCCGCCGTCGCGCCAAGTACCTGCTGCTGGATACCGCCATCGGCAGCGCGGTGCTGCACCTGGGCATGTCCGGCAGCCTGCGCGTGCTGCCCGGTGATACGCCGGTACGCGCCCACGACCACGTCGACATCAGCCTGGACAACGGCCGCCTGCTGCGCTTCAACGACCCGCGCCGCTTCGGCAGCCTGCTCTGGCAGCCGGCCGGTGAGATCCATCCGCTGCTGCAGGGGCTGGGCCCGGAGCCGCTGGACGACGCGTTCGACGGCGACTACCTGTTCGCCCGCAGCCGTGGCCGCAGCGCGCCGGTGAAGACCTTCCTGATGGACCAGGCGGTGGTGGTGGGCGTGGGCAACATCTACGCCGCCGAGAGCCTGTTCAAGGCCGGCATCAGTCCACTGCGCGAGGCCGGCAAGATCTCGCGCGGGCGCTATCAGCGGCTGGCCGACGCGGTGAAGGAAATCCTCGGCTACGCCATCACCCGTGGCGGCACCACGCTGCGCGATTTCATCAGCCCTGACGGCGCACCGGGCTACTTCGAACAGGAACTGCTGGTGTACGGCCGCGATGGGCTGCCCTGCCCGAACTGTGGCCGCGCGCTGAAGCACGCCACCATCGGCCAGCGCGCCAGCGTCTGGTGCAGCCACTGCCAGCGCTGAGCCGGGCGGCCAGCGGCAGCTGAACGGGCAGGGCACGTCTCCGCTGCCCGTTAACGTTTCTCTGCCTATGATGGCCGACCTTCCCTCTGTGCCTGACGCGCCTGCATGCAACGACGCGACTTCATCCGCAATGCCTCCCTCGCCCTGGCTGCATTCGGCCTGCCGTCCCTGCCCGCGTGCGCGGCCAGCAAGAGCGGCCAGATGGGCCTGCGCCGCCTCGGCCAGCCGCAGCCGTTCGACTTCGCCACCCTGAAGGGCCAGGCGCGCGCGCTGGCACAGGCACCCTACAAGAGCCACAAGCGGGTGCTGCCGGGCCGCCTGGAAGGCCTGGACTGGGACCAGTACCAGTCGATCGGCTACCGCCAGGACCATGCGCTGTGGGCTGACCAGCCGGGCAAGTTCCAGGCCAAGTTCTTCCACCTGGGCCTGTACTTCCATTCGCCGGTGCGCATGTTCGACGTGGTCGACGGCAAGGCGCAGGAGCTGGCCTATGACGGCGCGGCGTTCAACTACGGCAAGAGCGGCATCAAGGACGGCGAGCTGCCGGCCGATCTGGGCTTCGCCGGCTTCCGCCTGAACACCCGCAAGGACACCGACCGCGACTTCGCGGCCTTCCTCGGCGCCAGCTACTTCCGCGCGGTCGGCAAGGAAGGCCAGTACGGCCAGTCCGCGCGTGGCCTGGCGATCGACACCGGCATGGGCAAGCCGGAGGAATTCCCGGACTTCATCGCCTACTACCTGGAGCAGCCGTCGGCCGATTCGGAGACGATCGTGGTCTACGGCCTGCTGGATTCGCCCAGCGTGGCTGGTGCGTACCGCTTCGCCATCACCAATGGCGACGTGCTGCTGATGGATATCGACAGCGCGCTGTACCCGCGCAAGGCGATCGAGCGGCTGGGCATCGCCCCGTGCACCAGCATGTACCAGGTGGGCGAGAACGACCGCCGCATGGCATGGGACTGGCGCCCGGAGATCCACGACACCGACGGCCTGTCGCTGTGGACCGGTGCCGGCGAATGGATCTGGCGACCGCTGCTGAATCCGCGCAACCTGCGCTTCAACATGTTCGTCGACCGCAACCCGCGTGGTTTCGGCCTGCTGCAGCGCGACCGCAACTTCGACCACTACCAGGACGACGGCGTGTTCTACGAGAAGCGCCCCTGCCTGTGGGTGGAGCCGAAGGGCGAATGGGGCGAGGGCTCGGTGCAGCTGGTGGAGATTCCCACCGTGGACGAGACCTTCGACAACATCGTGGCGTTCTGGAACCCGAAGGAAAAGCCGCAGCCGGGCCAGGAGCTGCTGGTCGGCTACCGCCTGTACTGGGGCGCCGAACCGCCGGCACGGCCGCCGCTGGCGCACTGCGTGGCCAGCCGCACCGGCCTGGGTGGCGTGGTCGGCAAGAAGCGCGAGTATTTCAGCTGGCGCTTCGCGGTGGACTTCGAAGGCGGCGAACTGGCCAGGCTGATCGACAAGGGCGAGGTCGAGGCCGTGGTGGAAGCCAGCCGTGGCCGGGTCGAGATCGTGTCGGCGCGCCCGCTGCGCGAGATCAACGGCTACCGCGCGATGTTCGACCTGGTGCCGCCGGAAGGCAGCACCGAGCAGATCGACATCCGCCTGTTCCTGCGCAGTGGCGGCAAGACCCTCACCGAGACCTGGCTGTACCAGTACACCCCGCCGCCGGCAGGTGCGCCGGAGCGCACGCTGTACTGAATGGATGCGGCCCGGTGCCGGCTACATGCCGGCACCGTTGTTTCAAGGCTTGCTGTCGGTGGCGTGCGACTGGGTCGGCACACCCACTTCCACCGTGCCCCGGCGGATCTTCATCCAGGTTTCGTCCTGCCAGCGTTCGTACTGCTTCGGGTCCCAGTACTTCGGGTCGTAGAGGCGATCGGCCTTGATGGTGCGGGAGATTCCGCCGTCCATGTACACGATGTCGACGTTGTTGGACATCGAGCCGACGCGGCTGCCGGTCATCTCGCGGCGCCCCTTTCTGAGCACTTCGGCCATGCGTGGGCGCGCGACTTCGTCACCATACTCGGCGCGCAGCGCGCTTGCCTGCGCGCGCGCCGCATCATGCTGCTCCAGCGGCAGCGTGGCCCAGTACTCGTTGCGCAGCTCGACGAACAACGGATAGCCACGTTCGGCCGCCACCTCCATCCAGGCATAGGCCATGACCGGATTGCGCGGCTGCTCTACCCCGTACCAGTACATCTCGCCGAGGTAGCCCTGGGCAGGCTTGTCCGCATACCGCGCGGCCAGCCGGAAGTTGTCCATCGCGCCGTTGACATCGTTGCGACGCAGCGCGTTGACGCCCCATTGCCGGTACATCATGTCCGGGTGGCTGTCCATGAAACCGGCGCCGATCACCGCCGCATCGTCTTCACCTGACGGGCGCTCGGCCGCGGTGGCCAGCAGGGGCAGCAACAGCAGCGGCAGCAGCAGGAGGGCAGAGCGCATGTCGGACGTCCAGTTCGGCAGCAGGGGAGCCGCAGCCTAGGCGCGACAGCGCGTGCTTGTAAACCGCTGGAGGTCATGGCGCACCGGCGCGCCTGCTACAGCGGCAGCGGCGCCTGCGCCGGATCGATCCGCCCTTCGCCGCGGGTGATCTTCTTGAACTCGGCGCGGCTGACCGACACGTAGCGGTCGTTGCCGCCGATCTCCACCTGCGGGCCGTCCTGCACCGCGTGCCCATGCTCGTCCACACGCACCGTCATCGTCGCCTTCTTGCCGCTGTGGCAGATGGTCTTGATCTCCTGCATCTCATCGGCCCAGGCCAGCAGGTACTGGCTGCCTTCGAACAGCTCGCCGCGGAAGTCGGTGCGCAGACCGTAGCACAGCACCGGAATGCGCAACTGGTCGACCACTTCGCTGAGCTGCCAGACCTGGGCGCGGGTCAGGAACTGCGCCTCGTCCACCAGCACGCAGCCCATCGGGCCGTTGGCTGCCAGATCCTGCTCGACCCAGCGCTGCAGGTCGGTATCGCGGTCGAAGGCCATGCCGTCCGCACGCAGGCCGATCCGCGAGGCGACCACGCCGGCGCCGGCACGATCGTCCAGGCGCGGGGTCAGGATCGCCACCCGCATGCCGCGCTCGCGGTAGTTGTGGGCGCTCTGCAGCAGGGTGGTGGTCTTGCCGGCGTTCATCGCCGAATAGTAGAAGTAGAGCTTGGCCATCGACGGATTGTACGCCGCAGCCCCGCTTCGCCGAAGCCGTTCAGCAACCCCACCGGCGGCCCGCTGTGGTCGTCACCCGGCCCCGCTACAATCCCCATCCCATGCACGGTCTCAATCCCCCCCAAGCCGCCGCCGTCCTGCACATCGAAGGTCCATTGCTGGTGCTCGCCGGCGCGGGCAGCGGCAAGACGCGTGTGATCGTGGAAAAGATCGCCCACCTGATCGGCTGCGGCCGCTATCCGGCGCGCCGCATCGCGGCGATCACCTTCACCAACAAGTCGGCCAAGGAAATGCGCGAGCGCGTGGCCAAGCGCCTGCGCGAGCAGGACGCCGACGAGGTGACCATCTGCACCTTCCATGCGCTGGGCCTGAAGTTCCTGCAGATCGAGCACGCGGCCGTTGGCCTGAAGCGCGGCTTCTCGATCTTCGATGCCGACGATGCCGCTGCGCAGATCAAGGACCTGATGTACGGGGCCAAGCCTGATGACATCGAGGACATGAAGAACCTGGTGTCGCGCGCGAAGAACGCCGGCCTGTCGCCCGAACAGGCGATGGCCGCCGCGCGCAGCAATCGCGAGAAGGAAGCGGCCAGCGTCTACGAGCGCTACCAGCTGCGCCTGACCGCGTTCAATGCGGTCGACTTCGATGATCTGATCCGTCTGCCGGTGCAGATCCTGGAAGAAAATCCGGAGATCGCGCTGGCCTGGCGCGAGCGCATCGGCTACCTGCTGGTGGACGAATGCCAGGACACCAACGATGCGCAGTACCGGCTGCTCAAGCAGCTGGCCGGCGACAAGGGCAACTTCACCTGCGTGGGTGACGATGACCAGTCGATCTATGCCTGGCGCGGCGCCAATCCGGAAAACCTGCAGCAGATGGGGCGCGACTATCCCACGCTGGAGATCATCAAGCTGGAGCAGAACTACCGCTGCTCCAACCGCGTGCTGCGCGCGGCCAATGCGCTGATCGCCAACAATCCGCACGAGCATCTGAAGAAGCTGTGGAGCGACCAGGCCGACGGCGAGCGCATCCGCGTGTGGGAGTGCCGCAACAGCGAGCACGAAGCGGAAAAGGTCGCTGCCGAGATCGCCTTCGTGGCGCAGTCGCGCAATGTGCCGTGGAGTGATTTCTGCATCCTGTTCCGCGGCAACTTCCAGTCGCGCCCGCTGGAAAAGGCGATGCAGCTGCTGCGCATTCCCTACCACCTGACCGGCGGCACCATGTTCCTGGAACGCCAGGAAGTGAAGGACACGCTGGCCTGGTTGCGGCTGCTGGTGAACCCCGACGACGACACCGCGTTCATGCGTGCGGTGCAGTCGCCCAAGCGCGACGTCGGTGCCGGCACGCTGGCCAAGCTGGCCGAGCTGGCGCAGGAAAAGGACATGCCGATGGCACAGGCCGCCGAGGCGATCGGCGCCCTGCAGCAGTTGCCGCCGCGCGCGGCCAACAGCCTGGCGCGCTTCACCGACATCCTGCGTGACCTGCGTGCACAGACCCGGCAGGTCACTTCCGGCGACATGATCCGCAAGGTCGCCAAGGAATCCGGCCTGCTCAGCGAGCTGCGCCAGCAGGCCAAGGAAGAGGCCAGCTACCAGCGTCGCGCCAACAACATCGAGGAACTGGCGCAGTGGTTCGAGGGTGGCCCACGTGGTGCTACCGCCGCCGACCTGGCCGGCCAGCTGGCGCTGCTGTCGCGCAGCGACAAGGACGAGGGCGGCAACCAGGTGCGCATGATGACCATGCATGCTTCCAAGGGCCTGGAATTCCCGTACGTGTTCATCGTCGGCTGCGAGGATGGCGTGCTGCCGCACCAGGTCAGCCTGGACGAGGGCAACCTGCAGGAAGAGCGGCGCCTGCTGTACGTGGGCATCACCCGCGCCAAGATCCAGCTGTGGATGAGCTACAGCAAGCTGACCCGCAAGTTCGGCGAGCACGTGCGGTTGAAGCCGAGCCGGTTCTTCGAGGAGATTCCGGCGGAGGAGATCCAGCGCGATGGTGCTGATCCGGTGGCCGATGCGGTGCGCAAGAAGGAACGGGCGAGTGCGGGGTTGGCGGCGATCGAGGCGCTGTTCGATTGAGGATCGAAAAGCCACTAAAGTGGTATTCCAATCCGTCCGATTGACGCTTCTGGCCTTGAGCCTGCATCAGGTTAAGGCCTAGTGTGAGCGCACCCGAAGTGCGCGCCGTGTCCTTCATAGTGTCCAACGATATCCCTGCTGTTCTCACCCGTACCTTCCTCGGGCTGGGCCTGGTCCTGCTTGTTTCAGCGCTTCTGGCCTACGTTGGGGCCAGGCGCTTCCTCGATGCGGCGGTCATTGCCGATGGCAGGATCACCCATGTGGATGCCGTCAGCGTAGATCGCGGTGGTTCGCGCACTTCAGGGGTGAAGTTCCTGTACTGGGTGGACTTCACTACCAGCAGCGGGCAAGTGATGCGGTTCTTCGCAGGTCGTACCCGCCATCGTGCCTACATGACGGGCGATCATGTAGATGTGCTGTACCTGCCGGACCGCCCGGACAAGGCCCTGGTGCGTTCGCTCTCATCACCCTGGGGCCTGAGCGTCATACTGGGAGTGACCGGCGGCCCATTCTTGCTGGGGGTGGGACTTCTGCACCTGCCGCAGGCGGCGAGGGCATGGCGGCGCAGGCAGCTCCTTCGCCACGGGACACGGGTGCAAGCCAAGGTCCGGGCGATCAAGCGCGATCGCGGAGTATTTTCGGGGGGAAGGCATCCGTTCGTCATCGTCTGCGCCTGGCGCGATCCTGAAACCACTCGATGGCATGTCTTCCACAGCGCGTATCTCTGGGCCGATCCCCGTGCACAGGTGAGTGGGCGTGAACTGGATGTCCATGTCATGCCGGGCAATCCGCGCTACTACCATGTCGATATCTCCTTCATTCGATCAGCGCCGGCACCTGCACGCTGATCGATCAACCCGGCCAGCACCATGCCACCCTCCTCAGATGTTTTTTGCTGTTTTCTTTGCCGTGGGCCTGCTGATCCTTCTGGCCGCCGCCTGGCTGTTCGTGGACGTCCAGCGTTTCGCGCGCAAGGCCGTTTCCGTAACCGGAACGGTGGTGGCCGTCCAGGCAGAGGATGCCCGGTCGGAAATGGAGGGGATGCCCGCACGTGACATCACCCTGCATCGCCCGGTGGTGAGGTTCCAGACCGCACAGGGCAGATGATTCAGTTCACCGCGTCCTTTGCTACCGGGGCACCACTGTACGTGGTCGGCGAACAGGTACAGGTGCTATATCCCGGCGGCATGCCTTCCAAGGCTCGTATCCAGCACCCGGGATTGCGCTGGGGCGCACCGCTGCTGTTGGCGCTGATGGGCATGGGGTTCTGCCTGATCGCCGCATGCGTCCATCGCCTGTGCGTGCGCTACTGGCCGATCCTGTTCGGCCAGCGTGACGGGGCATGTGGCTAGGCTGGGCATCGTAGTGGCCCACTTGGCCTGAGCGTGCTGCACGGCGGGCGCTGGCGTTGCAAAATCGAGGTATTCCTTCCGGAGCCCACCCATGCATCCCATCGAAAGCGAACGCCTGCGGCTGCGCCGCCTGGAACCAGACCGGGATGCTGCGCCGATGCTGGCATTGCTCAATGATCCAGGCTTCGTGCGCTTCATTGGGGACCGCAACGTGCGCAGCGAGGAGCAGGCGCGTGAGTACATCGCGCTGCGGGTGCTGCACAGCTACGCGTTGAACGGGTTCGGCATGTATGCCATCGAGCGTTTGGCCGATGGCGCGTGGCTGGGCAATGCCGGGCTGGTGTGGCGTGATGGCCTGCCGGGGCCGGATATTGGTTATGCGGTGCTGTCCGAATTCGCCGGGCAGGGCTATGCCGGTGAGGCGGCGCGGGCGGTGTTCGCGCATGCGCGCGCTGAGCTGGGCCTGCAGGATCTGTACGGCATCACCGATCTGGACAACGTGGTGTCCGGGAAGATCCTGCTGGGCCTGGGCATGCAGGAGCGCGGGGTGATCCAGTTGCCGGGCATCGAAACGCCCAGCCGGCTGTACGCCACCTTGGGTGCGGCTGACGTCGGGTAGTGCCGGCCGCTGGCCGGCACAGCAGCAGCTGACGGTGGGTGCCGACCGTTGGTCGGCAGGATCCAGATGCAGTGCCGACCAACGGTCGGCACCCACCATCAGCCGCGCAGTTCGGCCAGCTGCGCCTGCAGCTCGGCCACGGCCGCTTCCAGCTGGGCCACGCGCTCGGCCAGGCCCGGATCGGCCGCGTCGCTGCCACCGCCGCTGCTGGCGTATTTGGCCGCGAGCGCCGCGCCGTCCACTTCACCGCACAGCAGGTGCATGTAGCGGTCTTCGCGCTGGCCGCTGGCGCGCGGCAGCACCACCAGCAGCGCGCGCTGCTGCAGGCGCTCGATGGCATGGCGGGCCTCGTCGATGTCGGCGAAGCGGTGCAGGCGCTCGCTGCGCGTGACCAGTTCGCCCAGGGTCTGCGGCCCACGCAGCAGCAGCATCGCCAGCAGAACGGTCTGCTGCCGGGTCAGGTCCAGCGCGGCCTGCAGGCGGTGCTCGTAACGGTCTGCACGGGAGGAGAAGTGCTGGCGGGCCAGGCCCAGTGTTTCCAGCTGGCGCAGCGCGTGCTGCACGCTGCCGGCATCGACGTTCATCACCGGCTCGCGGGCGGTCTTCTGGTTGGCGGCCGATTGGGCGGCGTTGACCGTCAGCGGATAGGTGTCCGGGGTGGTTGCCTCCTTCTCCACCAGGCAGCCCAGCAGGCGGGCCTGCACGGCGTCGAGCAGGGGGACGTCGGGGGTCTGGGTGGAATCGGTCATGGCGGCCTCCGGAAGGGCAACGGGTCAACCGCCAAGCATAGCCGTCCCGGGACCGCCTTTGCCGGTAAAATGCGCCGGTATATCTGATTGCCGGTGAATCCATGCGTCGTCCCGTTTCCCTGTCCCTGACCCTGCTCGCCACCGCGGCACTGGGCCTGTCCGCCTGCAAGCGCGTGGATGCGCCTGCCGCCGAAGCCGCTGCACCGGAGGCCCCGGCCGCCGCTGCCAAGGCCGACGGCGCGCTCGATGCCACTGCCAACGACAATCTCAATGCGGTGCTGTGGATGCAGCGCGCGCAGGAGTACAAGGCGATCACCGAACAGACCTACCGTGCCGCCGCCGACCACCTGGATGCCGCGCTGAAGGAAGCCCACTGGGATGCGCTGGTGCCGGAAGAACGCGGCAACGAGGCCAAGGGCCTGAAGCCGGCCGTGGTGCTGGACGTGGATGAGACCGTGCTGGACAACTCGCCCTACCAGGCGCGCCTGGTGCGCGACGGCAAGGAATACGACGAGCTGACCTGGGACCAGTGGGTGGCCGAAAAGAAGGCCAAGGCCATTCCGGGCGTGGTTGATTTCGCCAAGGCCGCCAACGCCAAGGGCGTGACCCTGCTGTACATCTCCAACCGCGCCGTGCACCTGAAGGACGCAACCCTGGCCAACCTGCGCGAGCAGGGCCTGCCGGTGGCCGATGACAGCGTGTTCCTGGGCCTGGGCACCGTGGTCGAAGGCTGCGAGCAGGCCGGCAGCGAGAAGAACTGCCGCCGCCGCCTGGCCGGGCAGAAATACCGCGTGCTGATGCAGTTCGGCGACCAGCTGGGCGATTTCGTCGAAGTGACCGCCAACACCAACGACGGTCGTGACGCGCTGCTGCAGCAGTACCACGACTGGTTCGGCGAGCGCTGGTGGATGCTGCCGAACCCGACCTACGGCGGCTTCGAGCCGGCGCAGTTCAACAACGACTACAGCCAGTCGCGCCAGGCCCGTCACGACGCCAAGCGCGCTGCGCTGGACTACGCACCGTGAGCCGCGCGCCGCTGCCGCTGCGCGATGACGAGCGCCTGATCTTCGCGCTGGACGTGCCTGACCGCGTGCAGGCGCTGGAGTGGGTCGACCGCCTCGGCGACAGCGTGGCGTTCTACAAGATCGGCATGGAACTGCTCGCCTCCGGCGAGTACTTCCAGGTGCTGGACGAGCTGGCCCGCCGCGACAAGCGCGTGTTCGTCGACCTGAAGTTCTTCGACATCCCGGCCACCGCCGCGGCGGTGATCAAGCGCCTGTCGCAGTGGCCGGTCAGCTACGCCACCATCCACGGCTGGCACCCGGCGATGATGGAAGCCTGCGCCGCCGCCAACAGCAGCGACATGCGCCTGCTGGCGGTGACCGTGCTGACCTCGATGGGCCGCCCGGACCTGGCGCAGATGGGCATCGACCGTGAGCCGGTGGACGTGGTGGTCGAGCGCGCGCTGGCCGCGCAGGCGGCCGGTATCGATGGCGTGATCGCCTCGGGCCAGGAAGCCGGCCCGATCCGCGCCGCTACCGGCGCCGGGTTCTCGATCGTCTGCCCGGGCATCCGCCCCGGTGGCCCGGTCGGCGATGACCAGAAGCGTACCGTTGGCGTGGCCCAGGCCTTTGCCGATGGCGCCGATGCCATCGTGGTCGGTCGCCCGATCCGCCTGGCCGCCGATCCGCAGGCCGCGGCGCGGGCCATCCAGCAGGAAATCGCGTCGGCGTTGGCTGCACGCTGAGATTCCGCTGTGCAGTCTGCAGGCCCGAACGCCATCCCGACCCGCGCGGGATGGCGTTTTTGCATCCGCCGAAGGACCGGTTGTGCCCGAATCGCCGCAAAACCTGCCGTAGATTTCATGGCCCCGGCGCAAGGCATCAGGCTAATCAATAAAATCAATGATTTATATGACATTACGTGAAGTGTTGCCTTAACTTGAGCGGCAGCGTAGGATCGCCGCCATCCGGTCCTCGGACCGGACATGTGCCACAACACTGTCCACCGGCCCTGCGCCGGCTTGAAGAGCCTGTGATCCTCGTGATCCCGGCTCTTTTTTTATTCCGATCAGTGACTTGCACAAGCAACCGCGGAAACCGTGACGTCCCGGCTTGCCGCTGTCACCTTGCAGGCCGCAAGATGCGGACCGGTCCGGGGAGTCCGAGTGCATGAGCGTGGCAGTGCGAGGAAGGTCTGCGCGTGGATGGGGGCTGGCAGCCATGCTGTTGCTGGCCGTGGCCGCCTGCCGTGAATCGGTCAACGATCCGGCCAAGCCGGCGGCCGAGCCGGTCGCGGCGGTGCAGGCGATGGCCCTGCGCCTGGCCGAGGACGATCTGGTCGGCTATGCAAAGCTGTCGGTTCCCCCCAGCCAGTACCAGCGCCTGCAGCAGGCCTGGGCCGAGGGCCATAGCCAGTGGCCGCTGACTGAACTGCCACTGGGCGACCAGCTGCTGCCGATGCTGGCCGCACTGCGCACGCCCAATGCCGGTGCCGAACTGCAGCGCAGCTTCGATCGCCAGCTGGCTGGTCAGGCCAGCGCCGTACGCCAGGCCGCGCAGTCGATGGGCAACTTCGGCGTGCAGTACCTGCGCCACCAGAAGGGCTATACGCCCGGCCAGCAGGCCCATTACATCGCCCTGGTCGAAACCCTCGCCAGCTGGGCGCAGGGCGCGCCGATCAGTGACCGTGCGCGTGCACGCAGCACGATCGCCGCGCTGGTGGGCGCCGCCGGCAAGGTCGGCTTCGATGACGAGGCCGGCCTGCAGGCCGCGGGCATGGAAGGCAGCCTGCAGCAGCTGGCGCCGTTCATCCACACCCTCAAGGCGGTGCTGGGCAGCTACGGGTTGGGCGTGGATGACGCGCTGCGCAGCGTGCGGGGCGAACTGCTGTCGGTGGAAGGTGACAACGCCCTGGTACGCCTGCACTACGACCTCGCCGGTCGCGAGATGACCCTGCAGCTGCCGCTGAGCCGCCGCGAGGGCCATTGGTACCTGACCCGCACCCTGGCCGATACCGACGCGCTGCTGCGCAAGGCCGATGCGGCCCGCGCCGCTGCGTCGCCGTCACCGGCTGAAGCCCCCGCCGAGGGTGGGGAAGCGGCAACGCCGCCGCCTAAGCCATAATGGCGCCGATGTCGAAACAGAACCCGCTGCCGTTCCCCGGCGAAGAATCCCAGTCGACGCCCGCCGATACGGTGCCGGCGTCCCCCTCGACCGGTACCGGCCCGAACCCGGTACCGCCGCCCGCGCACGCGCGTCCGGCTGGCCGCCGCCCGCTGTGGGCTCGCCTGCTCGGCCGCCTGGTCGAGCCGTGGCTGTCGCTGAAGATCGAACCGGAAGACCCGGGCCAGTACAACGATGGCCGCCCGGTCATGTACGTGCTGGAAGACTACGGCCTGTCCAATGCGCTGATCCTGGACAAGGCCTGCCGCCAGGCCGGCCTGCCATCGCCGCTGGTGCCGCTGGCCGGTGACCCGACCGGGCGCAAGCGCGCCTACCTGGCGCTGTCGCGGCGCAGCTCCAGCAATTCGCTGATCCCCGAGCAGCGCGGCGCCAAGACCCACTCCGATTCGCTGGCCAAGGTCCTGCAGGCACATCGCGTGCGCGATGACCTGGACGTGCACCTGGTGCCGGTGTCGATCTTCGTCGGTCGCGCGCCAGACAAGCAGAGCGGCTGGTTCGCCGTGCTGTTCTCGGAAAACTGGGCGCTGGTCGGCCGCTTCCGCCGCCTGCTGGCGGTGCTGCTCAACGGCCGCAGCACCATCGTCCGCTTTGCCCCGCCGATCTCGCTGCGCAGCACCGTGGACGAAGGCCTGGAGCCGGAGCGTACGGTGCGCAAGCTGCAGCGCGTGCTGCGTACCCATTTCCGCCGCATCCGTGAATCGGTGATCGGCCCCGACCTGTCGACGCGGCGCCTGCTGGTCGACCAGGTGCTGGCGGCCGAACCGGTGCGCGAAGCGATCGCCGCACAGGCCAAGCGCGACAATTCGAAGCCGGCCGATGCCTGGAAGAAGGCGCACGCCTACGCCTGGGAAATCGCCGCGGACTATTCCAGCCCGGTGGTGCGTTCGGCCAGCTTCATGCTCAGCCACGTGTGGAACCGCATCTATGCGGGCGTGCTGGTGCACCACCTGGACAAGTTCAAGGCCGCCGCGCCGGGCCACGAAGTGGTCTACGTGCCCAGCCACCGCAGCCACATGGACTACCTGCTGCTGTCCTACCTGCTGTACGACCGTGGCATCGTGCCGCCGCACATCGTGGCCGGCATCAACCTGAACCTGCCGGTGGTCGGCACCCTGCTGCGCAAGGGCGGTGCGTTCTTCATCCGCCGCTCGATCCGTGGCAACGCGCTGTACTCGGCGGTGCTCAGCGAATACGTCGCGCAGCTGGTGGCCGGTGGCTACTCGCTGGAGTACTTCGTCGAAGGCGGCCGCTCGCGTACCGGCCGACTGCTGCAGCCCAAGGGCGGCATGATCTCGATGACGCTGCGCGCGTTCCTGCGCCAGCCGCGCAAGCCGGTGCTGTTCCAGCCCATCTACATTGGCTACGAGAAGCTGATGGAGGGCGGCAGCTACCTGGACGAACTGTCCGGCCGGCCGAAGGAAAAGGAATCGATCTGGTCGCTGCTGTGGGGCATCCCCAAGGTGCTCAAGCAGAACTACGGCCAGGTGGTGGTGAACTTCGGCGAACCTATCGCACTGAACGACGTGCTCGCCGAGAAGGCGCCGGAGTGGAAGGGTGAGGCCGTCTCCGAGGACGAGAAGCCGGCGTGGCTGTCGACCACGGTGGATACGCTGGCCGAACGCATCCAGGTGCGCATCAACGGCGCCGCCGACGTCAACCCGATCAACCTGCTGGCGCTGGCCCTGCTGTCCACGCCGAAGCATGCGATGGGCGAGGCCGACCTGATCGCGCAGATCGAGCTGTGCAAGACCCTGCTGGTCGAGATGCCGTACTCGGACCGGGTGACGGTGACCCCGCACTCGCCGGAGCGGATCATCGCCCACGCCGAGGAAATCAACGTCCTCACCCGCATCAAGCACCCGCTGGGCGATGTGCTCAGCGTCAGCGGCGACACCGCGGTGCTGCTCAGCTACTTCCGCAACAACGTGGTGCACCTGTTCACCGCCTCGTCGTGGGTGGCCTGCTGCTTCCAGAACAACCGCCGCATGAGCCGCACCGGCCTGGTCCAGCTGGGCCGTACGGTGTACCCGTTCCTGCAGGCGGAGCTGTTCCTGCCGTGGAGCGAGGACGAGTTCGCCCAGCGCATCGACCGGACCATCGACGTGTTCGTGCGCGAAGGCCTGCTGCAGAACGTCAACGATGACGATGGCGGCATCCTGGCGCGCAACACCGGGCAGACCGACGAGGTGTTCCGCCTGCGTGCGATCGGCCATTCGCTGCAGCAGGCGTTCGAGCGCTATTACATCGCCATCTCGGTGCTGGTGAAGAACGGCCCGGGCGTGCTCGGCGCGGCCGAGCTGGAAAGCCTGTGCCAGCAGGCCGCGCAGCGGCTGAGCCTGCTCTACGCACCGGCGGCACCGGAGTTCTTCGACAAGTCCCTGTTCCGTGGTTTCATCCAGAAGCTGCGCGAGCTGCGCCTGGTGTGGCCGGACGAGAACAGCAAGCTGCTGTTCGACGAACGCCTGGACGCCTGGGCCAAGGATGCCAAGTTCATCCTCGGCCGCGAGCTGCGCCACACCATCGAAAGGGTCAGCCCGGAAGCGGCCCGCCCGGACGAGCCTGCGCCGCAGGATTGAAGGCAGCGCCCGGCGATGCCCGGCGAACGGCATGCCAACCAAGGTTGGCATCTACCGGGGCTAAGCAGTAGATCCACGCCATGCGTGGATGGACCACCGCTCAGGCCGGTTCGTCGGGAATCTGCAGGCTTTCCAGCCTGGCGATGCAGTCCTTCAGCTGCAGCTTGCGCCGCTTCAGGCGCTTGGCTTCCAGCTCGTCCTCGCCATTGGCGGCCATGCGGGTGATCTGTTCATCCAGCAGGCGGTGCTCGGCGCGCAGGGCGGCGAGGTGCTCGACGATCTCGGCGGGGCTGTAGGTGTCCACAGCCTCCGAGCATACACAGCGATGATGACTGCCGGGAGAGGGGAATCCCGACCCCCGGCCGTGGCCGCTCCGAGCCGTTAGAATGGAACCCATGAGTGCCGTGATTTCCCTTCCCGATCCCCAGCCGCGCGCCGCCCGTGATCCGCGCGTGGCCGAGCGCGAGCAGCACAAGCTGGCCAAGCGCCTGCGCCGCCAGGTCGGCGAGGCGATTGCCGACTTCGGCATGATCGAGGCCGGCGACAAGGTCATGGTCTGCCTGTCCGGCGGCAAGGACAGCTACACCCTGCTGGACGTGCTGCTGCAGCTGCAGAAGAAGGCGCCGGTGCCGTTCGAGCTGGTGGCGGTGAACCTGGACCAGAAGCAGCCGGACTTCCCCGAGCACGTGCTGCCGGAGTATCTGGCCGGGCTGGGCGTGCCGTACCACATCATCGAGCAGGACACCTATTCGGTGGTCAGCCGGGTCATTCCGGAAGGCAAGACCATGTGTTCGCTGTGCTCGCGGTTGCGTCGTGGCGCGCTGTACAACTACGCCGAGACCCACGGTTTCACCAAGATCGCGCTGGGCCATCACCGTGACGACATGGTGGCCACGTTCTTCATGAACCTGTTCCACCACGCCAAGCTGTCGGGCATGCCGCCGAAGCTGCGCAGCGATGACGGCAAGCACGTGGTGATCCGGCCGCTGGCCTACGTGCGCGAAAGCGACATCGTCGAGTACGCACAGGCCCGCCAGTTCCCGATCATTCCCTGCAACCTGTGCGGCAGCCAGGAGAACCTGCAGCGCCGCCAGGTCGGCCTGATGCTGAAGCAGTGGGAAAAGGACCACCCGGGCCGCATCGAGCAGATCGCGCGTGCCATGGGCGAAGTCCGGCCCTCGCAGCTGGCCGACACCACCCTGTTCGACTTCATGGCGCTGGGCCGTCGCGACGACGCGCCGCTGCCCGACGCCCATGCCTGGCTGGCCGGTTCCCCGGCCGACGCCGACGCAGATCCCGAGACGCCCACCGTTTAAGGTCGGTCGCCCTTCCTCTTTGCCATCCGGAATTCCATGTTCTTTCGCAACCTGACGTTCTTCCGTTTCCCGACCACCACCGATTTTTCCGAAGTCGACACCCTGCTGCCGCACGCCCTGCTGAAGCCGGTCGGCGCACTGGAAATGAATTCGCGCGGCTTCATCTCGCCGTTCGGCCGCGAGGAGAAGGAACTGCTCTCCCACCGCATCGCCGAACATCTGTGGCTGACCGTGGGCGGCGAGGACAAGATCCTGCCGGCGGCGGTGGTCAACGACCTGCTCGAGCGCAAGCTGGAGGAGATCGAGGAGAAGGAAGGCCGCCGCCCGGGTGGCCGCGAGCGCAAGCGCATGAAGGACGACCTGCTGCATGAACTGCTGCCGCGCGCCTTCGTGAAGTCCTCGCGCAACGACGCCTTCATCGACCTGCAGCACGGCTACGTGGCGGTGGATACCTCCAGCCGCAAGACCGGCGAGTACTTCATGTCCGACATCCGCGGCCTGCTCGGCAGCTTCCCGGCGATGCCGCTGAATGCCGAAGTCGCACCGCGTTCGATCCTGACCGGCTGGATCGCCGGCGAGCCGCTGCCGACCGGGCTGAGCCTGGGCGAAGAGTGCGAGATGAAGGACCCGGTGGAAGGTGGCGCGGTGGTCAAGTGCCAGCACCAGGAACTGCGCTGCGACGAGATCGACAAGCACCTGGACGCCGGCAAGCAGGTGACCAAGCTGGCGCTGATCTTCGAAGACAACCTGTCCTTCGTGATCGGCGACGACCTGATCGTGCGCAAGCTGAAGTTCCTCGACGGCGCCCTGGACCAGCTGGAGCATGCCGACGAAGACGGCCGCCGCGCCGAGTTCGACGCCCGCTTCGCCCTGCAGAGCGCCGAGATCCGCCGCCTGTTCCTGTTGCTGGAAGAAGCCTTCAAGCTCAGCAAGGCTGACTGAACAGGCAGCCCGACGGCCGCCGGTCATCCGGCGGCCCGAAGCGGCGCTATGCTGGGCGCATGAGCCGTCTGCTGCGCCGCCTGATCAGCCCGACCCCGCCCGCCACCGTACAGCGCGACACCGTTCGCCTGCGCCTGGAGGATGCCGAGATCGAGGTGCTGCGCGTGCGCGATCCACGTGCGCGCCGCATCAAGCTGAGCGTGGACGAGCGCGGCGCACGCTTGACCCTGCCGCCGCGCGCAAGCCTGGTGATGGGCGAACGCTTCCTGGAACAGCACCGCGACTGGCTGGCATTGCAGCTGCGCCAGTACCAGGGCCAGGGCCTGCCGGCACCGCTGCAGCCCGGCGAAGACGGTGTGCTGCCACTGCGCGGCGAACTGCTGCCGCTGCGCTGGCAGGAAGGCCGCTACGCGCGGCTGGAGATCGACGCGCACGGCGCCTGCGTGCAGTGGCCGACCCGCGGCGGTGATGCCACCCTGCGCCGCCTGCTGCGCGAGTTCTACGAAGCCCAGACCCGCGCCGACGTCGGCCGCTGGCTGCCGAAGTACCTGCCCACCCTGCCGCGCGCACCCAGCCGCCTGCGTCTGAAGGTGATGTCCTCGCAATGGGGCTCACTTGCCCCGGACGGCAGCATGGCACTGGACCTGGCCCTGGTGCTGGGCCGATCCGAGGCGTTCGAGTACGTGCTGGTGCACGAACTCTGCCACCTGATCCAGCCGAATCACTCACCCGCGTTCTGGCATGAAGTGGAACAACGCTTCCCCGCCTGGCGCGAACAGCGCGATTACTTCCAGCTCGAAGGGCGCCGCTTGAAAGCTATGCTTCGGCAACTGCTGTAGCGCCAGCGCTACAGCAGTTGCCCACGCATTCTTCCTCTACCCCCGCCTTCGGCGCGCCCCTTCAACAGAAGGGGCTTCACTCCAGACCGCGTGCTGAGCAGTCGAGCAAGCTCGACGCTACAGAAGCGCACACAGCGCGCGACCCGCTTCCGCTCTTGCTCTTCTTTCTCTCTTCCGTGGCTGGACACGCACGGAAACTGTCTGAGGCCGGGCGGGTGAGCCATGCAGGGGCGTTGGCGCCATGGAGGGCGCCATCGAGCTTACAAGGGTGAAGGCGCTTTGCTTGCGAAGCACTGCTTCGCAAGCGCCTGAACGCACAGCCGCCAGCGGCTGGGCCGGGCCCCGGAGGGGGACTTGCAGCGACCCCTGCGCAATCCACCCCACCCGGCCAAGCACGGCTTCTGATCTGAACGACCCACCACGAGGGGCTCAGCCGTTGGCCGAAACCCTCATCCCGCCCGCAGCGCCGCCGCGGTCGCCCACCGCGCCGCCACCCGCGGCGCCGTGATGCACACCGCCTGATCGGTCACTGTCGTCACCGCGCGCTCCAGCAGCTGGATATCCGCCTCATGCTGGCGCGCCACATGCGGATCCTCGAAGAAGATCGCGCGCTGGCAACGCCCCTCCAGCACCCGGTCGGCAATCTGCGCATCACCGCCCATCGGACCGCTCTGGTAGCGCGTCACCCACGGCGTATCACGCGGCCAGCCCCGGCTCCAGGCCAGCTCGTTCAAACGCTGGCCGGTGGTCCCGGTGGCCACCCGCTCACCGAACCGGGCCAGCACATCGAAGTGCTCATCGGCGAAGGCCAGCATCGCCGGCTTCATCGCATCGTGCGCGATCAGCGCCAGCGTCTGGCCTTCGAACGCATGCAGGTCGTCGGCGCCGGCATCAGCTGCCAGCCCGGCGTGGACGCGCTCCACCTCCACCCAGTCGCGTGCGGTGGCTACGGTCGAAATGAACGGCTTGCCGTGGATCACGCACTGCCGCTTGAGCGCGGTTGCTTCCGGAAACACCGAGGATGGATCGACCGGGTCGATCAGGTAGATCGCGCCATCCAGTGTCCGATCCGGACCCATGCCAACGACTTCGGCGACCAGCTTCATCAGGCCACCCTCGCGTCCGTAGGGATAACGGTGCAGGCCCGCGTACCCGGTCAGGAAGCCCTGCCGTTCGATCGCGTCATGGGTGCGGCCGACCGCATGCAGCGACACGCCCAGCTCGCGCAGGCCGGCCTCGCTGCTGCGCAGCCAACGGAACAGCGCAGCGCGCGCGTCGTGGTGATGAAGACGGTTGGCAGCCAGGCCGATGCGCATCGAACGCTCCGCAGGTACGGGTGAAGGCGGCAGTGTATGTCGGCATTCCCCCATCTGGATGCTTTTACAACTTTCTTCATTGCCGTCGGCCCGCGCGTCGATAGCGTGGCAGGCAGCGGTACCGCAGCGCGGCCGTTCCTTCCGCCCGCGAGATGAGGATGCCTACCGTGAATGTCGCCGGCTTCCCGGCAGCCATTGCTGTCATGGCCAGCCTGCTGCTGCCTGCCGCGGCCTCCGCCACGGGCTGCAGCACACCGCTGCGCATCGCCTGGCCGTCCGACCGTGCTCCTTTGTCGTCCAGCGAACAGGGCGAAGCCCGGGGGCTTGGCGCGGCGTACCTGAAGCTGCTGGGCGGGCAACGGCCACTGCAGCTGTTGCCCGTGCCGGCCACCAGCGTGGACCGGGACGAGCTGCCGGCCGGCACCCAGGCGCTGCTGGGATGGCCACGCTCGCAACTGCCTGCCGGATGGGTGGTCAGCACGCCCTACCTGCAGCTGCCACAGGTGATCGTGCGCCGGGAGGATGCGCCGCCGGTGCTGGGCCTGGAAGATCTACGTGGACGCATTGTGGCCAGCCCCAGCCGGGTGCCGCTGCAGGGGCTGCTGGCCGAGCAGGCAGCGGGTGCACAGCTGCTGCCACCGGCAGCGCTGGACGATGCACTCCCGCTGCTGGGCACCGGATTGATCGATGCGGTGGTCGCCAACCTCGGCGACGTCGAGGCGGCGTTGCGCCGCTACCAGGGCGATGCACTGCTGATCGCCGCGCCGGCCGGTTTCGATGATGCCCTGGTGCTGGCGACCACGCCCGCCTGCGCCGATGTCATCGCCGGCTTCGAACAGGCGCTGTCGCAGCTGACCGATACCGAGCGCGATCAGATCCGCGCGGCCTGGCTGCCGGACCGGCCGCGCAACGCTCCGTCATCGTCGCCCCTGCGCTGGCTGGTGCCGGCCTCGCTGATCCTGCTCGCCCTGGCGCTGGTCCATGCCTTCGGCTACTGGCGGGTCCATCGCGAGAGCGTGCGCCGCCGAGGGGTGGAGCAGCGCCTGCAGGAGGTGACCGCGAACCTGCCGGCGGTGGTCTACCAGGCGCGTCGTTCGGCGGGCGGCCACTACAGCTTTCCGCAGATCGCCGGGGACGTGCAGGCCCTGTTCGGAATCAGCGTGGAGACCGCGCGGATCGATCACCAGCGGTTGTTGGCCGCGGTCCACCCGGATGACCGCAACCAGGTGATGGCCTGCGTCGAGATGGCTGCATTGGCGCGTGGCCCGATCGATGTCACCTTCCGCACCCGCTCGCCACAGGGCTGGCGATGGGTGCGCTCGCATGGGCGGCCGTTGTCCTGCGACGACAGCGACGTCGAGTGGAGCGGCTACTGGATCGACGTCAGTGAGGTGCAGTCACGTACCCGCGCGCTGGCCGAAGCGCGCCGCGAGGCCGAGCAGGCGGCACAGGCCAAGGCGCACTTCCTGGCAACGATGAGCCACGAGATCCGCACCCCGATGAGCACGCTGCTGGGCATGCTTGAACGGCTGGCGGGCAGCAGGCTGGAGGCGCGCCAGCAGCAGGTGCTGGCCACCGTCGATGATGCCGCGCGGATGCTGCGGCAGATCCTCGACGATGTACTGCACAGCCAACGCCTGGAGGGCGCACCACTGCAGCTGCGGCCCACCGACCTGGCGGCACTGGTGCGCGCGGTGCAGCAGCTGCTGATGCCGGTGGCCGCCAGCCGAGGCCTGCACCTGCAGGTGGTGCTTGATCCGGAGATGCAGCCGGGATCGCTGGCCGATGGCCTGCGCCTGCGCCAGATCCTGTTCAACCTGGCCGGCAACGCGTTGAAGTTCACCCGGCACGGCCACGTGGAACTGCAGGTGCAGGTACTGCAGCAACGCGACTGGGGCCAGCGGCTGCGCCTGCAGGTAAGCGACAGCGGCGTGGGCATCAGCGAGGAGCGCCAGCAGGCGGTGTTCGCTGCCTATACCCAGGCGGAGCGCTCGACCACGCGGCGCTTCGGCGGCAGTGGGCTGGGCCTGGCGATCTGCCGCGAGCTGGCGATCTCGATGGGGGCGGAGCTGCAGCTGCGCAGCTCACCCGGGAAGGGCACCACGGTGTGGCTGGATCTGGACCTGGATGCCTGTGAGGCACCCGTGGCCGCGCCCGCGGCGGCGGTTGCGGACGAGCGTCCATTGCCGGCGGCGCGCGTGCTGATGGCTGAAGACCATCCCACCAACCTGCATCTGCTGGAGCAGCACCTGTGTGCGCTCGGGCTGCAGGTCCACGCCTGTACCGATGGACGGTCGGCGCTTGAAGCATGGCAGGCGCAGCCGTTCGACCTGGTCATCACCGACTGCCACATGCCGGGCATGGATGGCTTCGCGCTGGCACGGGCGATCCGTGCCGATGCCTGCCCGGCGCGTGCGCAGGCGCCGATCATCGCGCTCACCGCCAGCGTGATGGAAAGCACCCGCGAAGCCTGTCGTGCGGCTGGCATCGACCACTTCCTGGCCAAGCCCGTAGAGCCGCACGCACTGCGGGCACTGCTGGCGGCACTGCTGGTACCGGACTCAGTGGGCCAGTAGCCGCACGATGCTGGCGGCGGCATCGCGGCCTTCGGCCACGGCGGTCACCACCAGGTCTGCACCGCGTACCGCGTCGCCACCGGCGAACAGGCGTGGATGCGCGGTCTGGAACGGCAGGCGGTCCTTGCCGCCGGCCACGATGCGGCCGTTGGACTGGCCTTCCACGCCCAGCTCGGCCAGCCACGCCGGCACGCTCGGCGAGAAGCCGAAGGCGATGATCACCACGTCCGCTTCCAGCAGCGATTCACTGCCTTCGATCGGCACGGCGTTCTGGCGGCCGTTGGCATCGGGCTCGCCCAGCCGGGTTTCCACCACGGTCACGCCGATCACTTCATCGTCGGCGCCGGCTTCGATCGACAGCGGCTGCCGGTTGAACAGGAAGCGCACGCCTTCTTCGCGGGCATTGGCCACTTCGCGCGCGCTGCCGGGCATGTTGGCTTCGTCGCGGCGATAGGCACAGGTGACCTTGGCCGCGCCCAGGCGCACCGCGCTGCGCACGCAGTCCATGCCGGTATCGCCGCCACCGAGCACCACCACGCGCTTGCCGTTGAGGTCGGGCAGGGCAATGGTGTCTTCCCAGCCGGCAATCGGCCGGCCCTTCGGATCATCGCCGCCAACGATGCGGCTGTTCTGCACCAGGAACGGCAGGGCCGGCAGCACGCCCTTCAGGTCCTGGCCGTCGAGGCCACCATCGGTGTAGCGGTAGGCGCCGGTGCCGACGAACACCGCGTCGTGGCTGTCCAGCAGCTGCTGCACGCTCAGGTCACGGCCGATCTCCACGCCGAGGCGGAACTGCACGCCCATGCCCTCCAGCACTTCGCGGCGGCGGTGGATCACGTCCTTGTCCAGCTTGAAGCTGGGAATGCCGAACTGCAGCAGGCCGCCGATCTGCTCATAGCGGTCGTAGACCACCGCGGCAATGCCGGCGCGGGCGAGGCGATCGGCGCAGGCCAGGCCGGCCGGACCGGCGCCGATCACCGCTACGCTGTGGCCGCTGGACTGCACCGCGCCCAGATCCGGGCGCCAGCCGCTGGCCAGCGCGGTATCGACGATGTACTTCTCCACCGCACCGATGGTGACCGCGCCGAACTCCTCCAGCGTGCAGCTGCCCTCGCACAGGCGATCCTGCGGGCAGACCCGGCCGCACACTTCCGGCAGCGGGTTGGTGCTGTGGCACAGCGTGGCGGCTTCATGGATGCGGTTCTCCTGCACCAGCTGCAGCCACTGCGGAATGGCGTTGTGCACCGGGCACTTCCAGCTGCAGTAGGGGTTGCCGCAGTCCAGGCAGCGGCCGGCCTGGTACTGGGCGTCCTCCTTGCCGAACTTGCCATACAGCTCGCCCCAGTCGCCGGACGTACGCAGTTCCACCGGAATGCGCTGCGGCATGGTGCGGGGCAGGTCGAGGAACTGGAAGGCGTGCTTGCGGCTCATGGCGGGCTCTGGAATGCGGGGGGGAACGTTGCCGGCCAGCGGCCGGCACTACGTGATCCTGGGATGCCGGCCAGCGGCCGGCACTACCGTTACGCGGCGCGTCGCAGGGTTTCGGTCAGCGACTCGATGCTGGCGGCCTTCGGTTTGACCAGCCAGAACTTGCCGATGTAGTCGCGGAACTCGTCCAGGATCTGCTGCGCCCAGATGCTGCCGGTCAGCTCGCGATGGCGGCCGATCAGGCGGTGCAGGTGCTGGCGGTAGTTCTCGAAGCCTTCGGCGGAGACGCGATGGATGTCGATCAGCTCGTGGTTGTAGCGGTCGACGAAATCGCGGTCGACGTCCAGCACGTAGGCCAGGCCACCGGTGAAACCGGCACCGAAGTTCAGGCCGACCTTGCCCAGCACCAGCACCACGCCATCAGTCATGTACTCGCAGCAGTGGTCACCGGCGCCTTCCACCACCGCCAGCGCGCCGGAATTGCGCACGGCGAAACGTTCGCCGGCACGACCGGCAGCGAACAGTTCACCGCCGGTGGCACCGTACAGGCAGGTGTTGCCGATGATCGCGGTGCTGCGTGCCTCGAAGCGGGCGCCGCGCGGCGGACGCACCACCAGGCGGCCGCCAGCCATGCCCTTGCCCACGTAGTCGTTGGCTTCGCCTTCCACTTCCAGGTGCAGGCCACCGACGTTGAACGCGCCGAAGCTCTGCCCGGCACTGCCGCGGAAACGCAGTTCCAGCGGCGCCTCGGCCATGCCCTGGTTGCCGTGTGCGCGTGCCACCGCACCGGCCAGGCGGGTGCCGATGCTGCGGTCGGTGTTGTGGATCAGGAAGCGGTGTTCGCCACCGCGCTTGTGTTCGATGGCCGGGGCCAGCAGGCCGTCCATCTGCGTGGCCAGGCTGTCCGGCGATTCGTACAGGCGCTGCGCGGCACAGTGACTGCCCTCGTAGCGGGCATCGGCCAGCAGGCGTGACAGGTCCACGCGCACGCCGTCGCGCGGCGCCGCCTCGATCTGTCGCAGCAGGTCGGTGCGGCCTACGATCTCCTCCAGCGAACGCGCACCCAGGTACGACAGCCAGCCACGCACTTCCTCGGCCAGCAGGCGGAAGAAGTTCTCCACGCGCTCGGGCTGGCCGGTGAAGTGGTTCTCGCGCAGGCGCTCATCCTGGGTGGCAACGCCGGTGGCGCAGTTGTTGAGGTGGCAGATGCGCAGGTACTTGCAGCCCAGCACGATCATCGGCGCGGTGCCGAAGCCGAAGCTGTCCGCGCCCAGCAGCGCGGCCTTGACTACGTCCAGGCCGGTCTTCAGGCCGCCGTCGGTCTGCAGCAGGGTACGCCCACGCAGGTCGTTGGCCAGCAGCGCCTGGTGCGCTTCGGCCACGCCCAGTTCCCACGGCACGCCGGCATAACGGATCGAGCTGACCGGCGACGCGCCGGTGCCGCCGTCATGGCCGGAGATGGTGATCAGGTCCGCACCGGCCTTGACCACGCCCGCGGCGATCGTACCCACGCCGGCATGGCTGACCAGCTTCACCGACACCAGCGCGGTCGGGTTGACCTGCTTGAGGTCGTAGATCAGCTGCGCCAGGTCTTCGATCGAATAGATGTCGTGGTGCGGCGGCGGCGAGATCAGGCCGATCCCAGGCCGGGCATAGCGCAGGCGCGCGATCAGTTCGTTCACCTTGTGGCCCGGCAACTGGCCGCCCTCGCCGGGCTTGGCGCCCTGCGCGACCTTGATCTGCAGCACTTCGGCGTTGACCAGGTATTCGGCGGTGACGCCGAAGCGGCCCGAGGCGACCTGCTTGATCTTGCTGCGCTTTGCGGTGCCATAGCGGGCGGGATCCTCACCGCCTTCGCCGGAATTGCTGCGGCCGCCGAGGCGGTTCATGGCAATGGCCAATGCTTCATGTGCTTCCGGCGACAGTGCGCCCAGGCTGATCGCCGCGGTATCGAAGCGCGGGAACAGGGTACTGGCCGGAGCCACCTCGTCCAGCGCTACCGGCGTGGCCGCCGGCACCAGTTCCAGCAGGTCGCGCAGCGCCGACGGCGGCCGTGCATGCACGGCATCGCAGTACTGCTGCCAGGCACGCGGGTCACCGCTGCGCGCCGCGCGCTGCAGGGTGGTCACCACGTCCGGGTTGTACATGTGGTACTCGCCGCCGTGCACGTACTTCAGCAGGCCGCCGACATCCACGTCCTGCTGCGCGTCCCAGGCCTGCGCGCACAGCTCGCGTGCGTCGGCATCCAGGCGCGCGAAACCGGCACCACCGATGCGCGAAGCGGTATCCGGGAAGCACAGGTCCACGACTTCCGGTTCCAGGCCGATGATCTCGAACAGCTGCGCGCCGCGGTAGCTGGCCACGGTACAGATGCCCATCTTCGAGATGATCTTCGACAGGCCCTTGTAGACGCCCTTGCGGTAGCGGCGGCCGATCTGCGACTGCTCACCGCCCTTGCTGAGCTTGAGGATGCCGCGTCGGCCCAGGTCGAACAGGGTCTGGTAGGCCAGGTACGGGTACACCGCGGTAGCGCCGAAGCCGAGCAGGCAGGCCATGTGGTGCGGGTCGCGCGCGGTGCCGGTCTCGACGATGAGATTCACGTCGCAGCGCAGGCCCAGCCGCGAGAGGTGGTGGTGGATGGCGCTGGTGGCGAGCAGGGCATGCACCATCGGCCGCCCGGCCACCGGGTAGCGGTCGGACAGCAGCAGCATCACCATACCCTCGCGCGCGGCCTGTTCGGCCTCGGCACAGATACGCTCGATGCCGGCGCGCAGGCCCTCGTCTTCGCTGTAGGACAGGTCCAGCAGGCGGTTGGCCTGCACGTACTGGTCCATCTTCAGCAGCTGGCGCAGCTTGCGCTGGCTCAGTACCGGCGAGTTGAGGATGACGTGGTTCACCGTCTCCGGGCCGGCGTGGAAGATGTTGGTCTCCCTGCCGAGCTGGGTGGACAGCGACATCGCACAGTCTTCGCGCAGCGGATCGATCGGCGGGTTGGTGACCTGCGCGAACGCCTGGCGGAAATAGTCGTACAGCGGGCGGCTGCGCTGGCTCAGCACCGCCATCGGCGTGTCGTCGCCCATCGAGCCGGTGGCTTCCTGCTCGGTCTCGGCCAGCGGCCGCAGCACCTGTTCCACTTCCTCGCTGCTGAGCTGGTAGAGCTTGTGGTAGCTGCGCAGCGTGCCTTCGTCGAAGGGTTCCTCCACCAGCGAGGGATCGATCAGTTCGGTCTGCAGGTAGGTCACGCCCTGCTGCAGCCATTGCTTGTACGGCGCACGACCGCGGTTGATGCGATCCACCGCATCGGAGTCGAGCAGGTCACCGCGCTTGAGATCGATGGCCACCATTTCGCCGGGGCCGAGCTTGCCCTTGCGCACCACGCGCTCGGTCGGCACTTCCCATACGCCCGCTTCGGAGGCGACTAGGAAATGGCGGTCGGCGGTCAGCATCCAGCGCGCCGGGCGCAGGCCGTTGCGGTCGAGGGTACATACGGCGTAGCGGCTGTCACAGGCAACGATGCCGGCCGGGCCGTCCCACGGCTCGCTGTTGAGGCCGTGGAATTCGTAGAACGCGGCCAGGTCCGGGTCCTTGAATTCCAGCGACTGGGTGGCCGGCGGCACCAGGATGCGCAGCGCCTGGATCAGCTCCATGCCACCGGCCACCATCAGCTCCAGCATGTTGTCCAGGCTCTGCGAATCGGAGCCATGCATGGAGATGACCGGGTCGAATTCACCGATGTCGAAGCGCGGTGTCTTCCACACCTTGCTGCGCGCCTGCGCCCAACGCCGGTTGCCTTCAATGGTGTTGATCTCGCCGTTGTGGGCGAGCATGCGGAACGGGTGCGCCAGCGGCCAGCGCGGCAGCGTGTTGGTGGAGAAGCGCTGGTGGAACACGATCGCGCTGGAGGCCAGCTCGCGGCGCTGCAGGTCCGGGAAGAAACGGCTGAGCTTGTCCGGCAGCACCATGCCCTTGTAGCTGATCGCATCCGGGGTGAGGGTGGTGACGTAGAAGTCGGCGTGTTCGCGCAGCTGCTGTTCGCTGCGGCGACGGGCCAGGAACAGCGCCAGCGCGAAGCCGACATCGTCCTGGCCGATGCCGGCGTCGACGAACACCTGCTCGATGCCCGGCAGCGTGTCGCGCGCCAGTTGGCCGCAGACGCTGTCATCGGTGGGCACCTCACGCCAGCCGGCGACCTTGCAGCCCACCGCTTCCACCTGCGCCTGCAGCTGCGCGCGGCAGGCCTGCGCCGCGTCGGCGTCGTGCGGCAGGAACACCAGGCCGGCGGCGAAACGCGCAGCGACCGCGATGCCGGCTTCGCTGGCCAGCAGTTTCAGGAACGCATCGGGGCGGCGCAGCAGCAGGCCGCAGCCATCGCCGGTCAGGCCATCTGCGGCGACACCGCCACGGTGGGTCATGCGCGAAAGCGCTGCGATGGCGGTATCAACCAACAGGCGCGATGGTTGATCGTCGAGCTGGGCGACCATGCCAAATCCACAGGCATCGCGCTCGGAGCGCGGGTCGTAAAGCCCTTGGCGGTTGCGGGGGGCCATCTCTACCTCGATGCGGAATGAATTGAACGGGGACACTCAAGCCCGCTCAATCCCTGGAGCGCATCGTGAGGCCACCGGATGCCTCGACTAGATCACAGGTTGCTGCAACGCCGCAATACACGGTTGCAGGTGCAACAGAACGCGCCGGCAACCCAGTGCCGGCGCGGGGCCGGACTCAGCCGCAGCGCGCGCCGCTGACGGCGCCCTTGGCGTCCACTTCGATGTTCAGGCGGTCGCCGAGGAACTCCATCGTGGCCACGTCGTTGGGCTTGAGCACGCGCACCTGGTTGGCGCCGGCATCTTCCTGCGCCTGCTTGCCCAGCGCGTCGGTGTAGGTCTGGCCGACCAGGCTCTGCACCTGGCTGGCATCGCAGGTGCCGACCGGCGGAGCCTCGGTGGCCTTGCCGGCTTCGTCGGCCGGCGCCTTGGCGGCTTCGGCGGCCTGCTGGGCGTGGGCCGTGGCCGAATCCTGTTCATCCAGCGCCGGTGCCTGGCAGGCGGTCAGCGCCAGCACGGCCGGCAGCAACAGGGCGGAGAGCGAACGGGCGCGAATCGGGAACGACATCATGACTCCGGAAGGGGTTGTGAAGACCCGAGCATAGCGGCGAACCGGCCCTCACGTGTTTGTCTTGTGTTATCGACAGGATCGCGGCATGGCGACGGCGACACTACCGACATGCCAACCCCCTCTACTCCCGAACGACAGGCCGCACGCGCGGCCGGCCTGCGCTATGTCGACGACACCCAGCCGGGCATCAGCCGGCGCCGCGCCGGCAAGGGTTTCAGCTACCGCGATGCCGATGGTCACGCGATACGCGACGCCACCACCCTGCAACGCATCCGTGCGCTGGCGATTCCGCCGGCGTATACCGCCGTATGGATCTGCGCCCACGCCACCGGCCACCTGCAGGCCACCGGCCGCGATGCACGCGGACGCAAGCAGTACCGCTACCACGCCGACTGGGCCAGGGAGCGCGACGCCGGCAAGTTCGACCGCATCATCGCCTTTGGCGAGGCCTTGCCTACGCTGCGGCGGCGGTTGTCGCGGGATCTCAAGCGACCTGGGTTTCCGCAGGAGAAGGTGCTGGCCATGGTGGTGGCGCTGTTGGCGGACACCCTGGTGCGGGTCGGCAATGAAACCTATGCACAACAGAACCGTTCGTTCGGACTGACCACACTGCGCAACCGCCACCTGGAGCTGCTGCGCGGCGGCCGGGTGCGCATGCGCTTCCGCGGCAAGTCCGGGCAGCTGCAGGAGGTGACCGTGGGCGACCGCAAGCTGGGGCTGCTGGTGCGGCGCCTGCAGCAGCTGCCGGGGCAGGCGCTGTTCCAGTACCGCGATGACGACGGTGCGCTGCAGCCGGTGGATTCCGGCGCGGTGAACGACTACCTGCGCGAGGTGATGGGCGAGGACTTCACTGCCAAGGATTTCCGCACCTGGGGTGGCACGGTGGCGGCGGTGCAGGCGTTTGCCGCCACCGAACTGCCGGAACCGGCCAGTCAGCGCGCGCTGGCGCAGGCGCAGCGCGCGGTGGTGTGCGAAGTGGCATCGCTGCTGGGCAACACTCCGGCGGTGTGCCGCAAGGCCTACATCGACCCGTGCGTGTTCGCCGGCTGGGAGCGCGGTGAACTGGCCAAGCTGGCCGGCCTGCGTGGGCCGCGCCAGTGGGAACAGGCCACCCTGCGCGTGCTGCGCAGGGCGCGCAGGCTCAGCCGCAGTAGATCGCGGTGATGTTGTTGGTGCGGCCCTTTTCGATGGTCAGGCGGTCGCCGCCTTCGCTGGCCGGCGGTACCCGCGGACCGTCATGGCGCAGCACCCGCACATGCAGGCTGTCGCTGTCCACGCGTGCGCGGGCCACGGTGGCGTCCGAAGCGGCCAAGCCCAGTGCGCCGCGCACCATGTCGCTGTGGCACTGTCCGGAAATCACGCCGTCGATCGGCTGCACCTGGGCCATCGGTGTGCTGCTGCAGGCGGCGAGGGCGAAGCAGACGGCGGTGGTGGCGATGGCATGTTTCATGGTGGCGTTCCTTGTGTGGTTGCGTGCAGCGTGCGACGCCGCACGTGGTGGCGGAATGAATACCGTGCACATCGTGGACACGGTGCGCTCACTGCCGCCAACAGCATAGGTGGAGACACTGCAGGAGCGGCGTGCGCCGCCCCCGGTAGTGCCGGCCGCTGGCCGGCAGCCCCCTTCCCTCCCGAGGAGACCTGCATGGCCACCACCAAGAAATCCCCCGTTCGCCTCAAGGCATCGCCGAAGGTGCGCAAAGGCAGCACCGCAACCAAGACCGTCGCCGACCCCGATCGCCCGCGCGTGGTGAAGACCGCCACCCGTAAGGCGGCCGCCAGCGATCCACGCGCAGCGCGCGTCGCGGCCCGGCAGCGGCGCCTGCAGGACCAGGAAAAGGCCAAGGATGTGCGCGCGGCGAAGAAGGCGACAAAGAAGACCGCGACCCAGGCAGGCGCACGCCGTCAGCCGGAGGCGATGCCGGCGCAGCAGCTGGCCAAGCCTGGGCATGAACACGAACTGGAGCTGGCGCCGCGTTTCCTTGCACCGGACTACGCCGGCAGCGGCAAGCTGCAGGGCATGCGCGCGATCATCACCGGTGGCGATTCTGGTATCGGCCGTGCGGTGGCAGTACTGTTCGCACGCGAAGGCGCCGATGTGGCGGTACTGCATTTGGACGAGGCCGAGGACGCGGACATCACCCGCCAGCACGTGGAGCGCGAAGGCGGTCGCTGCGTGGTGATCGCCGGTGACGTGCGCGATCCGCGCTTCTGCAACAAGGCGGTCAAGCAGGTGGCCAAGGCGTTCGGCGGCATCGACATCCTGGTCAACAACGCCGCGTTCCAGCTGCATTGCGAGCGGCTGGAAGACCTGGAAGACGCGCATCTGCAGGAAACCCTGCAGACCAACATCGGCGGTTACATACAGATGGCGCGCGCGGTACTGCCGCATCTGGGCGAGGGTGCCAGCATCATCAACACAGGATCGGAAACGGGAATCTTCGGCAGCAAGGCGCTGATCGATTACTCGGCCACCAAGGGCGCGATCCATGCGTTCACCAAATCGCTGGCGAGCCAATTGCTACCACGTGGCATCCGGGTCAACTGCGTGGCGCCGGGACCGGTGTGGACGCCGCTGAACCCGGCCGACAAGCCGGCGGAGGACGTGGCGGAGTTCGGCAAGGACAGCGACATGGGGCGGCCCGCACAGCCTGAAGAACTGTCGCCGGCCTATGTGTTTCTGGCTTCGCCGGTCTGTGCCAGTTACATCAGCGGGGTGATCCTGCCGGTGATGGGCGGGCCGTGGGGGTGAGGCCGGGCGCGGCATGTGCCGCCTGAATGGGGCAGGTGCTGGGGTGTGCGCTGTGTCAAAAGCTCCGTCGGGCAGCTGGGGTAGGCTGACTCCCAACCGATCACGTTCAAGGACCGACCATGCCCGAGATGGATATCAATGCGGCGGCCAACGAAGTCGTCGCCCTGTTGCGGCAGAACGACGTGCGCGGTGCCGCCGCCCGCCTGGAGGCCCTGCACGACGGCCAGAGTGTTGTGGTGCAGGAATCGCTGGATCGCTACATCTCGGCGCGTGCCGCCACCGAGCTTGAGGCGTTGCGCCGGAATGGTGGTGTTGCCGCAGCAGATGCGGCCACAGTGAACCCGATGCTGGATCGCCTGGGTGAGGCGACGCGCCCACCGCGGATGCCCGAGGCGGCAGAGACCGCGGGCTTGAGCCAGGCCCAGCAGTACGACGTCTACGGCAGCATCGTGGCCCAGCGCGGCAACACGGCAGCGAACGAAGCAATGGCGACGCAGGACCGCGTGGTGCTGGGGCTGCGCGACGAGAACCGCACCACGGAGGCGCGCGGGCGTGGTGTCTACGACGACCGCATCGTGGTGCTGTGGAAGGATGCGCAGGGCCAAGGCCATGTGCGCGAGTTCAACCAGGCCACGACCGAGCCGACCGCGCAGTACGACGGCCATGCCAAGACCACGCCGCGCAGCCCGGGCTTCGGCAACGTGGCACCGCGTACCAAGACCGAGGGCGAGGACGTCAATGGCGACCGGGTCAAGGATCTGGGGCGACTGGGCGAAGGCACCACCGAAATGCGCGCGACCACCCACCCGCGCCACGGCCACGCCGATGAGTTCGCGCTGCGTCCCTCGCAGGACGCGGTAACCGCCGGTGCCGGCCGGGTGGAGCGGGACAGCAATGGCGATGGCTGGTTCGACGCGCGCGATACCCAGGGCGTGCAGGACCTCAACGACACCTTCAAGATCCACCGCGGCAGCCGGGCAAACACCGATTCGGCAGGTTGCCAGACCATCGGTGGCGGCGAGTACGACGACTTCGTGGCGACGGTGCGCGGCACGCCCGGGCAGAACCGCTGGCAGTACGTGCTGACCTCGGTCGCACCGGGGCAGGCGCGTGAGCTGGGGCAGGACGCCCCGCTTGCTGCCAATGACGACCCCCGCCAGCCCCAGCATCGCGACCATGCCCTGCAGCAGCAGATCAGTACGCGCCTGCAGGCGTTGGGCGGACGCTACGCCGAGCATGCCGATGCCTACAGCTTGGTGATGCTGCGCGAAGCGAAGGCCGCAGGCATCACCCATGTCGACCAGATCGTGGCCAGCAACCCCAGCGCGGGTCGTGCAGCCGGTGAGACGCTGTTCCTTGTGCAGGGCAGTCCGGGCGATCCTGCGGCGCTGCGCGCAGGGGTCAATGCAGCCGAGGTGCGCGAAACTTCGTTGGAATCCAGCCTGCGCCAGCTGCAGCAGCAATCGCGCGAACAGGCGGCACCCACACCCGCGCCTGCACACCTGCAGGAAGCGCCGGCGATGGGAGGGCGTTGAGCGATGATCCGATCACACCTGATGCCGGGCGTTTCGTTGATGCTGTTGCTGGCCTGCAGCGCCTGCGCGCCCGCTGGAGAGCGCGTCGCGCCGGTAGCACCCACCGCCAGCTCGTCGGCGAAACCGGAGACCTTGCCTGCGCAGACCCTGCCCACTGATCGGGGATTGCCCGCACTGCCAGATGCCTCCGGCAGCGCCCATCCCGGCGGTCGCTACGCTGCGCTGCCCGAACCTGCCAGGCAGGTGCTGGCGCAGTTGAAGTGCAACGTGGAGGGCGCCAGCAAGGTGCAGGTGCTTTCCACTCCCGCGCAGGATGGCCAGCAGGATTTCATGGTCACCGATCGCAGCGGGCCGCGCTTCCGCTACTGGATGCGGTCGTTCTCCGGCCGTGGCGGTACCACCGGGTATCTGGTGCAGCTGCAGGACTGCCCGGCAACCACCACGGGCATGCGCGCCTACATCGCACAGGGAGCCGCACCGCTGCAGGATGTCACCGCGTCGTTGCTGGCGCAGGCCGAGCTGCCCGACGCGGCGACCATGACGGCTTACCAGGACAAGGGCGCGGGTGATCTGTTCGCCTTCATCGGGGCGCTGGACAAGGTGCCGGTGCTGCGCTGGGTGGCCGAAGCAGACCCCGAACAGCCACTGGCCGCCGATGCGCGCAGCTTCGACCATGGCAATGCCATCCACGGCGGTTTCCTGCGCTGGAACCAGGATCACTTCGAAGTGGCCAGGACCGTACCCGCCGCGCTATGGCCCTGCGATGACAGCCCGTTGCTGCCGTGCAAGGGCGACCCGTTCGTGAGCGGGCGTTGAGGCCGCGCGCGCATAGAAATCGGCAATGCGCGGAATGAACTGCTGTGGATTGGCACCGACCAGATTGGTCAGCACCACCACCGCCACGCCGCGGTCGGGGTAGACGATGAAGGCCGATCGCGCGCCACCGATGCCGGCCACCTGCAGGTCGGGCGATGCGCGCAGCACCGGCCAGCCACCCGCCCATGGGCCGGCACGGCCATCGGTGAGGCGCTCTGCGGTCCACATCCTCTTCCGAGCTGCATCCTGAAGCAGGCGCCCGTCGGTCAGCGCGACCAGCCAGCGCGCGGTGTCGTCGGCGGTGGTGAGGATGCCGCCGCCGGCCCACAGCGAAGGCGGCATGTCGTAGAACCAATGCGACAGGCGGGACGGTGCATCCGCAGCGTCGGTGGCACGCGGGGCCAAGCTGTACATCGTCGCCGCATCCGGAATCAGGTCGTAGCTGTCGCCGAAGGTGGTGCGGGCCATGCGCGCGCTGCTGAACTGGCCGGTGGCGAGGAAACGTTCGTAGGGCATGCCGGATTGCTGCGCGATGATCCGTGCCAGCAGTACGTAGTTGGTCTGGTTGTAGGCGAAGCGCTGCCCGGGTACGGCTTCGACCGGCCGCGCAGTGACGGCTGTCCACGCCTGCGCTTCGGAGCCACCGCCCAACAGCCCATTCGCATCAAGGATGTCCGGAAGGCCTGAGGTATGCGCAAGCAACTGGCGTACGCGTACGTCTCTCCACGCTGGTGGAAGATCATCCAGGTAACGCGAGGCCGGCGCGTCCAGATCCAGCTGCCCCTGCTGGGCCAGCTGCGCGGCAGCCACGCCGGTAAACGCCTTGGTGGCCGAATTGAGCGGAAAGCGGGTGTCGCGCGAGGCAAGCACACCGTTCTCGACATTGGCCAGGCCGTAGGCCTCGGACAACACGATCTGCCCGTCTTTGATCACCGCGACCTGCAGCCCGGGAATGCGCTGCTCCAGCATGATCTGGCGGATCAGGCGGCGGGTCTGGTCGTTGGCCTGGTCCTGGCTGGCGGAGATGGCGGCGAAGGGCAGGGCAGTGATGAGCATGAGCACGACTCGAAGCGTTGGGCGGAACATGCGGGATTCCGGCGGGGCGTCGAGGATCGGATGCAGCGGGTGCGCAAAAGGTTTAAGCAGTACCTGCGCTGCGAGGCAGGTACTGGTTGTGTGCGCGGGACGTGCCTGCTGCGGCTAGCGGATCCGGGAAGGAGACCTTCCGAACTGCCGCTTGAACGCGGCACTGAAGCTGCTGGTATGGGCGTACCCGGCCACGCTGGCCGCCACGTCCACTGACACCCGTCGTTGCAGCAGGGCATCGTGCGCCCGTTGCAGGCGCAGTGCACGCAGCCAGGCGGCGATGCTGATGCCGTGCAGCTGCTGGAAGGTGCTTTGCAGGTCGACGGCGTTGGTACCCAGCCTGCGCGCCATCTGGTTGATGGTCAGGCCATCGGCTTCGCCGCTCTGCAGCCACTGTTGCAACTGGTCCACGCAACGCCGCAGATGTGCGCTGGGGGCAGGCGCCTCGCGTTCGGCGATCACGGATCGAACCACGCTGGCCGCGACTTCCAGCGCAAAGCTCTCGCGTTGCAGGTTGGCCAGCAGAGGCGGCTCCGCCGTTTCCGCCCCGAACAACGCTGCGGCCCGCCGCAGCAGTGGCGCAGGCGGTTGCCACGCCTGGTTGCGTGCGTGGCTCAGTCGCAGGCGGGTGAGTCCGGCCGATGCAATACCATCGAGCTGGCGCGACAACCAGTCCTGGCCGAGGTGCAGGCTGACCTTGGTTTCCTCACGACCCGCCTGCCAATGGCGCTGGAACGCTTCCTCCTCACGAAGGTGGACCAGCATCGCCGGGCTCCCGGTCCGGCGGCTGTCCATCTGCAGGCGCTGGTTGGCGATGACCACTTCGGCCTGCCCCTGCAGCAGGAAGCTGGCGGTGAGACCCGCAGGCAGGCAGTTCTGGCTGCGGCCGCCGACCATGTCCTGGCTGCGGCTGAGGTAGAGCACCAGGCCGCTGTCCATCGACTGCACCTGCTGCCAGCCGGCCAGCACCGGCAGCGCATCGGGGAGGCCCGATTCAAAGTCGACCCGGCCGCCCAGCGCGTGGGCGGCGCTCATCAGTTCGGCGCAGGAATAGACCTGCATGCAAGGCACCCGCGAATGCTGTCGTGCCTAAATTTTCTTTCGTCGCGCCTAAACTTTCAATGGTATTGCAAATTATTCTCATTTGCGGGGGCTCGCTGCCCCTTTCCCCTGTTCAGCAAGAAGGTCGATGGCGATGGGTCTGGTGATCAACGAGGCGGTGGTGCTGCGTGCCGTCTTCCATGGCGCGGTGGATGCGCACCAGATCCGGTACTGGCTGGACCGTGTGCAGGCGCTGATCGATGCCCACCGTCCCTTCTACTTCGTTGCCAGCACCGCGCCCGGTGCCATCTTCTGCGACGATTACCGTGCCCTGCAGGCGGTCTGGTACAAGCAGTACAAGGCCGCTTTCCGGCAGTACTGCCGGGGCCTGGTGCGCATCGCCAGCGATGCCGCCGAGCAGCAACGGCTGGACACCCCGGCGCTGCACGCGGCCTGGGCCGTGCCGTACTTCGTCACTACCGATGCCGGCGCCGGAATGCGCTGGATCGGCGAACGGCTGGAGCAGGCCGATGCGCACTGATCGTTCTGCCGCGTCGCCCTTTGGCCTGGGTGTGATCGTCGCGCTGTACATGGCACATGCCTTGCCCCTGTATTTCTACAACGTGGCGGTACCGGCCATCCTGCGCAGCCAGGGCGTGGATCTGCGCTGGATCGGCATGTTGTCGCTGCTTTACCTGCCGTGGGCGCTGAAGTTCCTGTGGGCACCACTGGTCGACCGCTGGCATCTGCCGGCCCTCGGTCGCCGCCGCAGCTGGCTGTGGCTGACCCAGCTGTTGCTGCTGGCAGGCATCCTGGTGCTGGCGTTCACCGGCCTGGATCATGGCCTGGTCGTGTTCGTGCTGGTCGGCATGTGGATCTCGACCATTGCCGCCACCCAGGACATCGCCATCGACGGCTATACCGTGGAGGCGCTGGCGCCGGCCGAGCACCGGCTGGGCAGCATGGCGCAGAGCGTGGGCGTGGCCCTGGGCAGCATGATCGGTGGTGCCGGTGTGCTGTGGCTGTATGAAACCCGCGGCTGGAGCGTGGCCCTGCTGAGCCTGGCGGCAATGAGCGCACTGACCCTGCTGGCAGTTCAGCAGATCAATGAAACGCCTGCCAGGCCCGACGCGCCGCGGCCGAGCATCCTGCGTGCGCTGCGTCGCCCCGAACTGCGCTGGGCGCTGCTGCTGATCGTGCTGTACCGGCTGGTGGAAGCGCCGGCCATGGCGATGATCAACCCGCTGCTGGTCGACCAGCAGTTCAGCCTGACCGAGATCGGGTTGCTGATCTCGGTGGGCGGCGCCGGTACCGGCATGCTGGCTGCGGTGGGCGCCGCCTGGCTGCTCAAGCAGCGCCGGGCCGAGCAGTTGCTGATGCACGCTGGCTGGTGGCGCACCGTGTTGTATGTACTGCTGGCGTTGATGCTTTACAGCGGTGCGATGGCGTCGTCACGGTGGGGCCTGGGCGCGCTGGTGATCGCGCTGCTGGCGCTGCGCTATGTGGCGATGACCAGCCTGTATGCCCTGTTCATGCGGGTCAGTTCGCGTGCCCAGGCCGGCACTGACTTCACCTTGCTGGTGTGCTTCGAGCTGCTGGTCAATTTCATCGGCGGTGCACTGTCCGGCTTCCTCGCCAAGGGACTGGGCTACCCCATCTACTACATCGCGCTGGCGGCAGTTTCGGCGCTCGGGTTGCTGCTGTGCCGGCCGCTGATGCGCCGCTTCGCAGCACCCACGAACTCCCCCTGATACGCAACGAGGACACCATGCGGCATACCGCAGCAACCTTTCCGCTGGCGATGCTGGCGTTGGCCATCAGTGGCCAGCTGGCGGCGCAGAGTACGTCCGCTACGGCTGGCACCCGGCAACTGGATGCGGTGAGTGTCACCGCCGTGCGAGGCGCACGCAGCGTGGCCGAGATCGCCGGCACCGTGTATGCCATCGAGCGCGAGCAGATTGCCCAGCAGATCACCGCCGGGCGCAGCACCGCCGACATCCTCGGCCAGTTGGTGCCGTCGCTGGCGCCGGCCAGCGGGACCACCAGCAACTACGGCATGACCATGCGTGGCCGCAGCGTGCAGGTGATGATCGATGGCGTGCCATTGACCGGCGCACGCGATGGGTCGCGCCAGCTCAACAGCATCTCGCCGACCATGATCGAGCGCATCGAGGTGATCTCCGGCGCCACCGCGCTGTATGGCGCCGGTGCCAGTGGCGGCATCATCAACATCATCACCCTGCAGCCCGGTGAGCAGCCGGTGCAGCTGGCCAGCCAGTTCGGCCTGCGCAGCCCCTCGCATCTGTCCAGTGACACGCTGGCCTGGAACGCCGCGCAGACCATGACCGTGCGCGGCGATCAGTTCAGTGGCGCGTTCGGCTTCGCCTATGGCCGGCAGGGCGCATCGCTGGATGCGCATGGCCGCCGTATCGGTCCGGAGATCGCGCAGACCGATCGGCAGGACACCGAGACCCGCGAACTCAATGCGCGCTTCGACTGGACCCCGACGGACAGCCAGCAGTTGAGCGTGGGCGTGCGCTGGTTCGACGATCAGCAGGACAGTGATCATGGCCCCGACTATGGCCCGCGCCTGGCTGCGCTGTTCAACCCTGCATTCACGCCCAGCCACCAGGCGCTGCCCGGCCTGCAGCTGGAGGCGCAGCCACGTACCCGGCACCAGGGAGTGAATGCGCAGTACCGCAACCGCGATGTACTGGGCGGGCAGGAACTGAGCGTGGAAGCCTATTACCGCAACGAGCAGGGGCGCTGGTTCCCGTCGGTGTCGACGCTGGTGCACCCGGCACTGCGCGGTGGCTTCGCCTATGTGGCGATGCAGTCCAATACCGATATCGATGTGTGGGGCCTGCGCACAGCGCTGCACAAGGGTTTCGACGTGGCGGGCCGCAGCCTGCAGCTGTCGTACGGCGTGGACCACGAGCGCGAGCAGGACAGCCAGCGTGGGCAGATGTATGACATCAACCGCTTCATCGCCAGCAACGGTCTCGATTACCAGCCCACCGCGCAGTACGCGATGGGGCCGGACGTGCGCGTGGATACCACCGGCCTGTTCCTGCAGGCCGACCATTCGCTGAGTGAGCGCTTCAGCGTGCAGGCCGGCGTGCGCCACCAGATCCTGCGCAACCGCGTAGAAGACTCGCTTCCCTACACCGAAGCGATCACCGCCGATGCCGTTGCGGGGTACACGCCGCGCCTGCTGCGGGGGGGCCGTGTGCGCCACTCGCAGACCCTGTTCAATGCCGGCGTGGTGTACCGGATGGATGCATCGCAACAGCTGTTCGCCAACGTCTCGCAGGGTTTCAGCCTGCCCGACACCCAGCGCATGCTGCGCGATGTACCGGCAAGCTTCGTCATCGACAGCCGCAACGTCGGCCCGATCAAGGTCGACAGCTATGAGCTGGGCTGGCGCCGCAGCGATGCATCGCTGCAGAGCGCGGTGACCGCGTTCTACAACCGCTCGGACAAGACCGTGCAGTTCAACCGCGACTACAGCGTGTCGGTGGCCGACACCGACGAGCGCGTGTGGGGCGTGGAGGCCAACCTGCGCTACACGCCGACGGCGCAGCTGGAGCTGGGTGCGAGCCTTGCCAGCACCCGGGGCCAGTACCGCGATGCTGCCGGGCGTTGGCGTGAGCTCAATGCGTTCCGCGTTTCACCCTTGAAGGCGGGTGTGCATGGGCAGTGGCGCTTCGCCAATGACAGCCTGCTGCGCTTGCAGGGACAAGTGGTGGGCGGCACCGATCGTGCCTGGCGCGATGCGCCACTCGCAGCGATCAGTCCCAGCATCCGCGCTACCCCGGCGGCGAAGATCCACGGCTATGCGGTGTTCGACCTGATCGGCGAGCTGCCGCTGGCAGGCGGCCGCTTCAGTGTCGGCATCTACAACCTGGCTGATCGTGACTACCGCACGGTCTATGGCCAGCAGGCCGAGGCGACCTACGGGAAGATGTCCAGCCTGCCCGCGGCAGGGCGCACCTTCTCGATCGGGTATCGGGTGGAGTACTGAGGGGCACGCCCCCCTACCGTTCGTCGGCCCATGACTTCCGGGGGGTTGACTACAGTTGTCGTCACGCAGAAAGTGGCGACACGTGTAGTCAAGGGAGTGGTGTCATGCGTGGCAAGACGATCGGGGACCAGGAACTGGCCCTGCTGCAGTACATCGATGAACATGCGCCGGCCAGCGTCGGTGAGGTCGCCAGTGGCTACGGCGAGGCCCGTGGCCTGGCCCGGTCCACCGTGCTGACGATGATGGAGCGGCTGCGGGCGAAGGGGTATCTTCGTCGCCAGCAGCAGGACGGCGTCTACCGCTACCAGGCCACGCGTGGCCCGGAAAGCGTGCTGCAGGGTGCAGTGGCCCAGTTCGTCGACAACACCCTGCAGGGCTCGGTGTCGCCGTTCGTGGCCTACCTGTCGCAGCGCCAGCAGGTCAGCGACAACGAGCTGGCCGAGCTGGAAGCGCTGGTCGCCGAACTCCAATCGCGCCGCCACGAGGGCTGAGCCATGGACACCACGATGCTGATCCCGTTGTTGGAACGGCTGGGCTGGACCAGCCTGCAGACCGTGCTGCTGGTGGCCCTGGTGTACGGCGTGTGCCGCGCACTGCCGTCGCTGTCGGCGGCCACCCGCTGCCGCCTGTGGTGGCTGGTATCGCTGCAGGCCGTGCTCGGCCTGTTCTGGAGCCAGCCGTTGCAGCTGGCCTGGCTGCCGGCACCGCAGGCGGTGGCGATGACCGCCACTGACGTTGCCGCAGATCTGGTCTACCCGCTGGCGCCGGAAGCCTCGGCGCAGCTGCTGGCGACGATGCCGGTGCCTGCAGCGGACGTGCCGGCAGTGGCGTGGTGGGCCGTTGCACTGGCTGCGCTGTGGGCATCCGGTGTGCTGCTGATGGCCCTGCGCACCTTTGGTGAGTGGCGCCGTTGCCGGGCGCTGCTGGCCGCCGCCTATCCCTGCGAGGACGAAGCGCTGGTGCAGGCCCTGCAACTGGCCTCCGATGCGCACGGCGTGCGTCCTGCGCCGCGGTTGTGGATGAGCACGCAGGTGGACGCACCGCAGCTGGTCGGGCCGTTCCGCCCGGTGCTGCTGCTGCCGGCCGGCGACAACGCCCTGCAGGGTGATGCGCTGGACCTGGCACTGACCCACGAACTGCAACACCTGCAGCGGCGTGACCTGCAGTGGGGCCTGCTGCCCGCACTGGCCCAGCACCTGTTCTTCTTCCACCCGCTGCTGCGCCTGTCGGTGCGCGAATACGCACAGGCCCGCGAAGAAGCGGTGGATGCGGCCGTGGTTGGCCAGCATGGCGCGAGCCGTCAAGCCTACGGTCGCCTGCTGTTGCAGCTTGGCGTGGCACCGCAGCCACACCTGGGCGTGGCCAGCGCCGCGCCGAACACCACCAGCCTCAAGCGTCGCCTGCTCTCGCTGCAGTCGCGCCGGTCTTGCCCGCGCATCCTGGCGATGGCGTTGACCGCTGTGGTGGTGCTGGTGGGCGTGGCGCCGATGCGACTGGTCGCTGCGCCGGTGCCGCCGGCCCCGCCCGCGCCGCCGGCCGCACCGAAGGCCGTGGTGCCGCCGCCGCCGAAGGCTCCGAACGCGCCGCCCGCAGCGCCTTCGGCCGCGCGCGTTCCGGCCGTGCCGGTGGCGCCCGCGCCGCCTGCCGAGCCGGCCGATGTCGAAGCGCTGTCAGGCCCGGACGATGCCGATGTGGCGGTCGACGTGGATGTCGATGTGGATACCGACATGCACAGTGAACATTCGACTTCCCACACCACCTCCATCACCACCTACGGGCGCCTGGATCTCGGCAAGTCGCCGTTGCAGGCCTACGTGCTGGTCGATGGTGATTCGACCTTCGCCAATGGCGGCATCGACGATGTAACGGTGGCCCGCAGGCAGCTCGGCAAGGGGCCGGCGCTGTGGTTCCGCCAGGGCAACAAGCGCTACGTGGTGCGTGACCCGATGATGATCCAGACCCTGCAGCGTGCCTACAGCGGCGCGGTGGATCTGGGCCGCCAGCAGAGCGAACTGGGCCGCCAGCAGAGTGTGCTGGGTCGCCAGCAGGGCGAACTCGGCAGGCAGATGGGCGAGATGGGCCGCCTGCAGGGCGAGGAGGCGCGTCGCATCGCACTGGCCGCCACCGAGGCTGCGCGCAGCGCGATGGCCGCGCATGACATCAACCGCGAAGCGGCGGCGGAAGCGGCGAAGGCGGCGCGCGGTGCGGCCCACGATGCGGCTGCTGCCGCGGAAGCGGTGAAGGCGGTGCGTGGCTTGACCGTAGACGTGGCCGGTGTGCGTGAGGCGGCGCGCAGCGTGACCAACGACATGGCGGGCGCACGCGAGGCCGCCGCCGAGGCACGTCGTGCAATGCAGGAAGCCCGCAGCGAGGCCGCGCAATCCGGCCGCACCCGTGACATGCAGCGCCTGGCCAGCCAGCAGTCTGAACTGGCCAGCCGACAGGCGGCACTGGGCAGCCAACAGGCCGCGTTGGGCGAGCGTCAGGCACGCGTGCATGCGCAGGCATCGCAGCAGGCACAGCAGGTGATCGCGCGCGCACTGGCCAGCGGCAAGGCCGAGCGCCTCTGAGCGGTAGTGCCGGCCGCTGGCCGGCAATGTGGGGTGCCGGCCAGCGGCCGGCACTACCCTGAGGCGATCAACCGCAGCTGGCGCGCTCGATGCGGTTCTGCGCATCCACCTGCACGGTCACGCGGTCCTGGCGGAAGTCCATGGTCACCGCCATGCCGGGTTTGACTACCCGTGCACCGCGCGCGCCGCTGTCAGCCACCAGTTTCTTGATCGTGGCTTCGTCGGCGGTCTTGCCGGTGAAGGCCTCCAGCGCCTCCGGCCTGCATTCGTGCGCAGCATCGGCCACGGGTGCCGGCGCGGGATCGTGGGTGGTGCTGCTGCCGGCGTGACTGCAGGCGGCCAAGGGCAGGATGGCGAGCAGGACCAGAGGGTTGAGGCGCATCGTCGGGCTCCAGGCGTGGATGGTGGCGGCAGTGTCACCGCTGCCACCGTCAGGCTGCGTCAACGCCTACTGCCCGACCAGCGCCAGGGTTTCGCGCTCACGTTGTTCTTCCCGTACCAGCCGCTGCAGCAGCAGGGCCAGGGTCACCACGTCCTGGTGGTTGTGGTCGGCCACCCGGCGCAGGTTCACCGCGTCGCCGCCGCGCAGGAAGCGCAGCCATGCGCCCGGCGCTTCAGAACCGGGCAGGTCGTCCTCGCGCACCACGCGCAGCAGCTGGCGTTCGATGGTGGACAGCTTGCAGTTCTCCCACGTGCCGCGATAGCGGCGGCGGGTCGGATAGAGCAGGTCGACGTGATCCAACGCGCTGATCGGGCAGCACTGGCGGGCCAGCCGGTAGCGCGCCTTCAGCAGCGGCGCATCGTAGCTGCGGCCGTTGTAGCTGCAGAACACGGTGGACGGCTGCAGCCAGCGGGCGAAGGTGGCCAGCATCGCGTCCTCGGCGGCCATCGTCGCCATCAGCAGCTGGCGGATGCGCAGGCCTTCGCCGCGTTGCGGGCACACATGCCAGTCGGCGGCCCCGATCATGAAGGCGCGGGTGCCGGTGCCGCCGGCCAGGCCGGTGGTTTCGGTATCGAAGAACAGCAGGTCGAGCGGGGATACGTGTTCGCCTTCGCGGCGGGCGAAATCCAGCGACAGCGGCTGCGACGGAATCGGCTGTGGCTGCAGCGACTCGATCAGGAACAGGCCCGGTGCGATTTCCTCGCCGGGCAGCTGGCGATCCTGCGCGCTGGCGCGTGCCGGCGCGGCTCCACCCCGCGAACGCAGGCCGAGCAGGCGATGCAGGCTGCCCACTTCCGGCCGACGCAGCGGCGCGGGTGCCGGTGTGGAGGCGGCAGCGCCGGTCGGCTTGTGGCGGATCTCCTGCTCGACCCAGGCGAACACCGAACGCTCGGCCGGTGGTTGCCGCGCATCGTTGGCGGCAACCGGTGCCGCAGGTGCTGCGGGCGGCGGCTCGGGCGCAGCCGGCGTGACTGCCTTCGGGTCACCGGCCTGCTTCCGCAGCAGGCGCAGCTTGTCCAGGCTCAGGCTCACGGGGCCAGCAGCTCCATCGGGTCGCGGGTGGTCACCACCACGTCGGGCACGTGCTGGCAGGCCTCGGCATCGAACAGGTCCAGCACACGCAGCGCCAGCGCGCGCGGCGAGGTGTCATCCTCTTCCTGCGCGGCCAGCACCGGGCCCACGCAGGCCGGGCAGCCGGCCTTGCAGTCGCAGCGCTGCACCAGTTCGCGCGCGCGCTGCACCAGCTCGGCCTGGCGCTGCCACAGCGGTTCGCTGAGGCCGACGCCGCCGGGGAAGTTGTCGTACAGATACACGGTGGGCACGAACTCCTGCAGCAGTTCCACCACACCGGGATCGCCCTCGCTGCCGCGCAGCTGGCCACGGCCGCTCTGGTCGGCAATCGCGAACCAGGAACCATCGCCGTTGCCCACGGACTTCTGCAGGTCACGCGCATCGGCCATCACCGCCACGGTGGCGACGATGTGCAGCGCATACGCGGCGCCGAGGAAGCCATCCAGCGCATCCTGCTTGCTGGCGAACGCGCGCAGCAGCAGTGCCTGCGGTAGCTGCCACCACACCGCAGTGGTGTGCAGTTCCTGGTCGGGCAGGTTCACCGGGCCGTAGCCGATGTTCTCGTGGGTGTAGTAGCGGATCTTCTTGTAGCCGGCCACGCGGCGCACCACGTGCACCTCGCCATGATGCGAATCACCCCGCCCGGCCACGCCGCCGTCGAAGCGGTCCAGCACCTTGAGCTTGGTGAAGTCGATGCTGTCGGTGTAGTAATCCACATGCGTACGGGTGACATAGGCCTTGCGGCCGTCCCAGTCGAGCGTCTCCACCTGGTAGGGCGTGGACTGCACCATGTGGATGGCACCCTCGTACAGGGTGAGTGCGGCAGCGGAATAGTCGACCTCGGCGATGATCTGCTGGCGGCCATCGCTGCGATCGACCACCACGAAGTTGCCATCGGCCACCGCACGCAGGCTCACTGCGTTGGCCGGGTAACTGTCGGCGATCCATTCCCAGCGCTCGCCTTCGCGGTGGATCACTTCTGTCTCTGCCAGCGCTTCCAGGAACACTTCCGGGTCGATCGGGCCGAAGCCATCGCCAACCCGGAACGGCAGCTCGAAGGCCGCGCAGCGGATATGGTCGAACAGGATCAGCGGCTGGTCCGGCGCGATGCGCGCGTGCTCGGGCGAGGCCTCGGCGAAGAAGTCCGGATGCCGCACCACGTACTGGTCCAGCGGCTGCGAACTAGCCACCATCACCCCAAGCGCCGGCTGCTGACGGCGGCCGGCACGGCCGAAGCGCTGCCAGGTGGCGGCCACGCTGCCGGGGTAGCCGTTGAGGATGACCACGTCCAGGCTGCCGATATCCACGCCCAGCTCCAGTGCCGAGGTGCTGACGATGCCGTCGATGTTGCCCGCGCGCATCGCACGCTCGGTCTCGCGGCGTTCGGTGGGCAGGTAGCCGCCACGGTAGGCGCGGATGCGCGGCGGCTTGCGCGGGTCGTGGTCGAAGATGTCCTTCAGGTACTTGGTCAGCACCTCGACCATCAAGCGGGTCTGCGCGAACACCAGGGTCTTCAGCCCGGACTTGATCGCAATGCGTGCGATGCGGTTGCTCTGCGAGCGTGCCGAGGCGCGCAGGCCCAGGTCCGGATTGATCACCGGCGGGTTCCACAGCAGCACCTGCTTGGGCCCGCTGGGCGCGCCGGATTCGGTGATGGCGGTGACCGGTGCCTCGATCAGCGCCTCGGCATGCGCCTGCGGGTTGCCGATGGTGGCCGAGCACAGGATGAACTGCGGTTGCACGCCGTAGAACGCGCAGATGCGCTTGAGCCGGCGCAGCACGTTGGTGACGTGGCTGCCGAACACGCCACGGTAGGTGTGCACTTCGTCGATGACGATGTAGCGCAGGTTCTCGAAGAACTGCGCCCACTTGGTGTGATGCGGCAGGATCGCCTGGTGCAGCATGTCCGGGTTGGACACCACGATGTCGCCGTGCAGGCGGATGGCCTGGCGCGCATCGCCGGGAGTGTCGCCATCGAAGGTGAAGGCCTTCACGCCGAGGTCGCCGGCGCGGTTGAGTTCCAGCAGCTCGGCCACCTGGTCCTGGGCCAGTGCCTTGGTCGGGAACAGGTACAGCGCCTTGGCCTTGTCCTGCATCGCCGCGCTGACCACCGGCAGGGTGTAGCACAGCGACTTGCCGCTGGCGGTGGGGGTGACGATGGCCACGTGCTCGCCGCGCTGGCTGGCGTTCCAGGCCTCGGCCTGGTGGCTGTAGAGCTGTTCGATGCCACGCGCCTTCAGGGCGGCAGCCAGGGCCGGCGGAACCGAATCGGGAATGGGCGCATAGCGGCCTTCGCGGCCGGGAATGGCAAAGCTGCCGGTGATGCGGTCCTGGTAGCGGCGCTGCAGGCGCGCGCTGAGCAGTGCGCCGTCGCGGGCGGGCAGGCCATCGCGGGTGGCGAGCTTCTGCTCGGCATCGGCGGTGCGCTTGGCGAGTTCGTAAGCCATGGAAAGTGGAGCCGGGACGGATTGCGAGGGGTCACATGGCACCACACTCACGTCTCAGGATGTGAGACACCGCACACCAAGGGCATGAACCGTTCAGTGCTCGCGTCCCGTGGCGTCGCCGCATCTCCCCTGGCTGAACAGCTGCCAGTGCAGCAACGAAATCTGAAGCCGGTATCCGTATCCTTGGGCGCTGGACGCAACCAACAGGGTGGATGGCTGTGGCACGACGTGGAACGCAGGGAGCCGTCCTGGCCAGCATGCTGCTGGCCGGTATCGCGCAGGCGCAGCAGGCCACGCCGGTAGCGGTGCCCGACCCAGCGCCCGAACCTCCTGCAGATGCGCCGGCGGCAACCACCGCGCCGATCTCCACCACCCTGCCGCAGGACAACGTCACCACCCTTGGCGAAGTGCGTGCGCTCAAGCCCGAAGACGAGCCGCTGGATCTGTACCGTTTCAAGAACCCGGTGAAGTTCGGCGACAACCGCTTCAGTCGCGACTGGAGCGAACCGCCGTCGCCGGAGCAGGTCAGCATGGGCGGTGGTTACATCATGATGGGCGTGGTCAAGGGTGTGATGGCGGCGGCCAAGGGGATCAACAAACTCACCGGCGGACCGGCGCAGATCCAGGCCGCCGTGGCGCGGCCACCGCCGGAGCTCAGTGCCGAACAGCAGCAGCGTGCGCTGCGGTTCTCCCAGGAGCAGGATGCCGGCGATGCACCGCCGGTGAAGTAGGCCGGTATATCCTGCCGGCTCCCCACCGCTAGTGCTGCCATGTTCCTGCGTTCGATCTGCCTGCTGGCCGCATTGCTGCCGGCGTCCGCCTTCGCCGATGGCATCGCCGGTGATGGCGCCTGCCGCAATGGCGCGTTTCCCTCTGAACAGAGCCGGTTCGCTCTGGCGCGGGTGGTCGATGCGCCCCGTCTGTACCTGCTTGGCGACATGGACGGCTGCCCGGCGAAGGGCGAACCGGCCTGCCGACAGCGCAGCTATGTGGTCAATGGCGATACCGTGGTGACCGGGCGTGATCTTGGCCGCTACCGCTGCGCGTTCTTCCCGAACAAGGTGGGTGGCAGTGCTGGCTGGGTGGACCGCAGCAAGCTGCAGGCGTTGCCGGTGGTCGTGCCGTCGCTGCAGGATTGGGCGGGCCACTGGAAGGACGGCGACAACGGCCTGCGCATCACCATGCAGGGCGGGCAACTACATGTGGAGGGTGACGCCTACTGGCCCTCCGCCAACCCCACGCCGGAGCAGCGCCCCTACGGGCCGAACATGGGCCAGGTGGAAGCGCGCGCGGCGCCGCGTGGTGCCGATGTCGAGTTTGCAGAGGACACCTGCAAGGTGCGCGTGCATTCGCTGGGGGAGGTGCTGATCGTGGCCGACAACAGCGAATGCGGTGGCATGAACGTGCGCTTCAACGGCGTGTACCGGCGCGCGGGCACGCGTTGACCTCGCGGAAAGGCGCCAACCAAGGTTGGCATCTACCAGGGCAACCGGCCAGTAGATCCACGCCATGCGTGGATGCTGTCCGCGATCCAATCGATGGGCTCAGCGTCGCCGTTCCAGCCACCACAGCAGCGATGCGCACAACACGAATGCCAGCCACCACGGCCAGCGTAGGCCTGCCACGGGTTGCATCACTGACGCATCTGCCGGCGTGCTGGCAGCCAGTGCACGTGTGGTCGCATCGATCATCGTCTGCCGATGCAGCGTCGGTGCATCCTTCGGATCGAACACATAGCGCCAGACAACGATGTCGCCGTGCTGCAGGCGCTGCCAGCCCGGTTCGCGGGGCCACCAGCCAGCGCAGCGCAGCGCCGACGTCGCGCCATCGACGATCAGGGGTACATCGTCGCCACGCCTGTTGAAGACCTGCAGCGGCGCCTGCACACCGCACAGCGTCTGTCGTTCGCCTGCCCAGCCGATCGGTTGCGGTGACCAAAGCGCATCAGCGCTGCCCTGTGCACGTGCCAGCGTGGCCACCACGCCGCTCCACAGTTCGCCGTGGCGGTCGTCGCGCCCGGCCAGTACCCAGCGCCAGCTGTCGGTCAGCGGCAGCAGGCCGATGCGGCCCTTGCCGGCAGCGCGCCAGCCACCGACAGCCTTGCCCGTGCCATCCTGCAGCAGGGCGGTGCTGCCCGGTGCCTGCAGCGCGAGTGCTTCCAGCGCAGGCAGGGGAGCATTGTGCGAGCTGCGGTCAGCCTCTTCGCCGTAGCCGGTCGGCAGCGTACCCGCGGCGAGCGGGCCACGTCGTGCGGCGAGGACCGCGCTGTCGCCGTCGCCGGGAAGTTCGAGGGCGTGGCTGCTGCCATCGCCTTGCACCGGTAGACCAAGATCCTGCAGGCGCTGGCGCGCGCTGGCCGAAGGTGCGCCCGCACTGCGTACCAGCACGCCCAGTCCCTCGCGCAACGCCTGCCGCACGGCAGCCAGCTGGCCGGCACTCAATGCGGCCAGGCTGCGCTCGTCCAGCAACAGCAGATCGCTGCGCGCGAGTGACGCCGCATCCAGCGCGACCGCGCCATCTCCCACGCTGACACCCGCCCCGGTATCGGCCTGCACCTGCACGCGGATGCCGGCATCGGCCGCCCAACGCCGCAGGTACTTCAGCTCTGGACCCGGCGCACTGGCGCGCACCAGCAGGCGCAGCGGTGCGGCCGGCAGGGTCTGCTGCGGCACCGGTACGCTGTCCACCACATGGCCGTCGGCATCGAGCAGGCGCAGCTGGAACACGCTGCGGCCCTCGGCGCGGGCGATGCCGCTGAGCTTCACGCGCCCGTCCTCGGCAACGTCCGTGCGATCAACCACGCTGTCGGCGGGGTCAAGCAGCACTGCTTTCGCTTTGGCCGCGCCACGCGCCTGTGCCTGGACGTCAAAACGAGCACCGGGAGCGACATCGGCCGGTGGTTGCAGTGCGATCCAGCCGCGCGGCTCCGGTGCGGCCTGCCAACGTACATCCGGCGGCAACACCGCGTCGCGATCACGTGCGGCGAGGCCAGCACCGACCAGCGTCAGCGTGGCGGCCGGATGCTGGCGCAGCGCGGTGGCCAGGTCGGGTACGCGCTGTGCGCCGGGCACATCGGCAGCTTCCGGCAACAGCAACAGCGGGCCTTCGCTGCCCGGGAGTGCGCCGGCCTTGCCGGCATCGGTTCCGAGCACCACCAGCCCGCCTGCAGGTTGCTGGCGGGTGGGCGGTACCAGGCAGAAATACAGCAGCGCGGCGACGATGATCTGCAGTGCGATCACGATCCACCGGCGGCCGGGGTGCGCGGTGTCTCCACGCAGCTGGCGCACGCTGGCGATGACCACGATCAGGGCGAGTGCCAGCGCAATCCACAGGTTCACAGCGGAGGCGTTCATGGCTGCGCCTCCAGCGCGTCGAGGTAGCGCTGGCCCATCGCATCGGCGGCACTGCGCCGCATCGCCTGCGGCAGCGGACGCTGCAGCGCCCGCCACAACTGTGCACGCAGGCGCTGGCGACAGTCTTGGCAACCGGGCTCGATGCGCAGCTGCTCGATGGCCGCAGCCAGATCGAGTGCATCGGGCAGGTAGGCCGCGTTGCGCTGCTGCCAGGTCGCGAGCGCGTCCAGATCCGGCGCGCCGGTGTCGTCGCCGAGACGCTGCCAGGCTTCGACGATGGCCGGATCGGGCGGGGTGCGGGCGGCCAGCGGCAGTTCACGACTGGCCAGCCCGGCACGGTCACCGCCGAGGCGGCGGCCTTCATCGATCGGTGGCAGCTCCGGTCCGACACGTGCCAGATAGATGCGTTCGGCCTGCTGCACCTGCTTGATGAAGCCCAATGCCTTGTAGGCGAAGGGCAATGCCTGCTCCGGACGGCCCTGGCGCAGCTCGCCTTCGGCCGACCACATCTGGTCCAGCGCGGCCTTCAGCGTGGCGCGGGTCTGCGGATCGAGCAGGGTGGCCGCCTCGGCGTGGTCATGGGTGTGTCCGTATTCCGAGAGCACGTCGGTGGCGCTGCCGAACACCGGTGGCGTATCGGCATTGGACGCCTTGCCGCCGTGATCGTGGCCATGCTCATCGTGCGCTCCGGCCTCGGCGCCATGGTCGTGATCGTGATCGTCGTCGTGATCGTGGTCGTCTGCGGCGGGCGTATCGCTGGTGGGCAGGTCGCTGGTCGGCGGTGGCTTCGGCGCACCTTCGCTTTCCTCACCCAGGAACTGACCGTAGCGCAGGCGCAGGATGCGCTGGTCGACACCGATCGCATCACTGCGCTTCACGAAGTCCTCGGCGGCAAGAGTGCGGCGCTGTCGGATCAGCGTTTCGGCATCGATGATGATCTGCCGCTGGCTGCGGAAGTAGGCCGGCAGGGTCTTCTTGATGCGGCCTTCCAGCTCTGCACCGAGTGCGACTTCGGTGCTGGGCAGGCGCAGGATCACGCTGCTGCTGCGCCCGGTCTGCGGCGTGGGCGCATGGTTGTCGCGCACTTCCAGCTGGGCGATGACATCGTTGCCGGGCTGTGCGCCCAGCGCAGCAAGATCAAGGGTATGGGCGAAACGCCGCGCGGTGGCTTCGCCGCTGCCGGCAAGCGTGACGCTGCGCTTCACGAAGGTGATGTTCTCACCGCTGCCCTGGGTGGTGGTGATCGACAGCGTTGCCTGCGCCGCGACACCGTAATCGTCGCTGGCCTCGAAGCGCAGCGCCCATTGCCGTTGCCCGGGCGTGCCCAGCACCAGGCTGGCGGCCGGCTCCAGCACGCGCACGCTGGGCGCGCGGTCGGCCACTACATCCAGCCGGTACAGGCGGGTTTCGGCCAGCGCCGGTTCGCTCACCACGCGGTACAGCACCGGCGTGCGCGCCACATCCTGTGCCTGCCACTGCCCATCGCGCTCGCTCAGCGGCAGCCGTCGACCATCGTGGAACTGCAGCCATGCCTTGGCCGGTGCGTGGTCGAAGCGCAACGACCACGACAGCCGGCTGTCGGCGGCGACCTTGGCATCCAGTGCGTTCTGGGTGAGCGTGGACTGGCCGGTATAAGCCGGTGCGTCGATGCGCAGGCGGGTGGACTGCAGGTGCAGTGGGCCCGCGGCAGCCGTACTGCCTGGCGCCGACGTGCGAGCAGGCGCGGAACCGGGATTCGAACGCGGCCAGCCGAGTGCCAGCGCAACGATGGCCAGGCCTGCGATCCAGCACAGCGCCAATGCCCCACGCGGCCAGCGCGGACGCAGTTCCGGCATCGCGCGTTCCAGCGTGGCCAGCACATGCACACGCTGGCGCTGCTGCAGCGGATTGAGCGTGGTGGCGTCGGCGAACAGCAGATCGGCGCTGTCTTCGCTCGTACCGCTGCCATCGAGTTGGCGCTGCAGCCACTGGCGGTCCAGCTGGCGGGCACGTGCAGTGGCGAAGGCCGCGCAGGCGAGCAGGCTGACCGTGGCGACCACGCAGGCGATATCGAAACCGGACAGCCGCAGTGCGAGCGCCGTCGCAGCCAGCGCCCACGGCAGGCCCAGCAGCAGGGTGATGGCGGCGCGGCGACGACGCGCACGTTGCCAGGCATGCTGCAGCGTCTTCATGCGATCGCCCTGCGCCGCGCGCTGCTGGCCATCCAGCGTTCCAGTGCGAACAGCAGCACGATTGCCAGCAGCAACCATGGTGTGAGCTCGCGCAGTGGCGGCGTTGCCGCAGGCAGTGCTGCATGGTGAGGTGCCTGATCCTGGGCATCGCCGAGGCGTGGCAGCGGAGGCGGTTGCAGGGCCAGCAGCAGGGCACGCGGCAGCTGTGGATCGCGCAGCGCGGTGTTGCTGGCGGCATCCCAATCACCCGGTAGTGACAGCAGGCGGCCAAGGCCGACACGTTGCTGCCACAACAGCGGCACGCCTTCGGCGCTGCGCAGCAGGACCTGGGCTTCCGTGGCGGGCTTGGCGGCGATCAGCACACTGCCGCCGTCGCGCAGCCACGCCTGCCAGTTCGCCGGCAGTGCGTCGTTGCGGCTCCATACGCCGATCTCGCCGCGTTCGGGCAGGGCATCCGCCACCAGAGGAGCGAGCGGCGCCTGTACGCCCCACGCGCGCTGCAGTGCATTCAACCAGTGCTGGGCAGCGGCCGAAGCATCGCTGTGCACGCGCAGGTGCGGCGACGTTGCGGCACGCGGTTGCGCAGTGACCGGCATCGGCTGCGGGCGCCACTGCACCTCACGCGACAGCTGCAGGCGGGCGCCATCCAGGCCGGGCAGGGGATCGGGAACGTGCACGGTCAATGCGGTGCCAACGGGCAGCTGCGCGTCCAGTTCGCGCAGCAGGCTGGGCAGGGATGCGCTGGCTGCAGGTGGCGCCTGATCAATGGCCGGGAAGCCGGGCGCCAGCCAATGCCAGTTGCCATCCTTGGCCGTGCCACGCAGCGCCGTGGCATCCAGTCCTGGGGCCACCACCGTCCACGCACTGGGGGCCGGCACGGGGCCGGTCAACGCAGGCCGTGCCAGCAACAAGGCCAGCGCGGCCAGCAACAGCAGGCGCACCAGCAGCAATGGCCAGTCATCGAAGCGGATGCGCTGGCGTGGCCGGATCTGTGCGCGCAGCCAGCGCAGCGCGGCGAAATCCAGCGGTGTGTACGGATGGCGGCGGGCGAGGTGGATCAGCAGTGGCAGCAGCCACGCGGCCAGCGCGGCCAGACCCAATGGGAACAGCAGGGTCATGCACCGCCCCCACGGCCAAACAGCGCCTGCAGCGGCTGGTCCAGCGGTTGGTCGAGCCAGCCGGCTGCGCTGGCAATCCCGCTGGCCTGCAGCCGCGACTGCAATGCGGTACGTGCGTCGGCGAAGCGTTGCAGGTAGTCGGCGCGGATCGCCGCGCCATCGCCCAGCAGTTCCTCGCCGGTCTCCGGATCGCGGAAGCGGTGGCTGGCGTCGAATGGGAAGTCGCGTTCGTCGGCAGTCAGGATCTGCAGCAGGGCCACTTCACGGCGCGCGCTGGCCAGTTGTTCCAGCAGCACGATGCCGGCTTCATCAAAGCCATCGCCAATGGCCAGCAGCATGTCGCCGGGGCGTACGCGTTCCCACAGCGGGCGCAGGCGATCGGCCGCAGGCCAGCCACCGCGCGCCTGCAGCGCATGAAGTTGCAGATGCACGCGGTCACGCTGGCGTGCGCCGTTCGCTGCGGGCACCAGTTGCAGTCCATCGCCGTTGATCGCCAGCAGGCCGAAACGGTCGCCCTGCTGCAGGGCCAGTTCGACCACGCAGGCGGCCACGCCGCGCATGTGGTCCAGGCGCGTGCGCTGTGGTGCCGCGCGATCGGCCTGGCCGGCCGAGGCGGTGGCATCGAGCAGCAGCCAGACCGTGATCGGGCTTTCGCGTTCGGATTCGCGCACGAAGAAGCGGTCCGAGCGTGCATACAGCTTCCAGTCGATCTGGCGCAGTTCGTCGCCCGGCTCGTAGGCCCGGTACTGGGCGAACTCCAGGCCGGCACCACGGCTGCGGCTGGCGTGCTGGCCAATGCCGCTCGCACCGCTGGCCAGGCGCGGCCGCAACCGCAGCAGGCGCAGGCGCGCACGCAGTTCCGGTGGCAACGTCAGCGGGGCACCTGCGTTCACGCGTGGCTCAACCCGGGAACGGCACGGCCTGCAGCAGGGTGGCGACCACGTCGTCGGCACGCTTCTGCTCGGCCTCGGCGGCGAACGACAGCAGCAGGCGATGGCGCATCACCGGTGCGGCCAGTGCCTGCACATCCTCGCGGGTGGCGGCGAAGCGGCCCTGCAGCAATGCGCGTGCCTTCGCCGCCAGCACCAGCGACTGCCCGGCGCGCGGGCCGGCACCCCATTTCACCCACTGGTTGATCGCCGCCGGTGCGCCTTCGCCTGGGCGGCTGGCGCGTACCAGGCGGGTGATCCAGGCCAGCACATCAGGGCTGACATGCACCTGGCGTACTGCGGCCTGCAGCGCGATCACCGCTTCGGCATCCATCACCTTCGGCACCGCGTCGGTGGCACCGCCGGTGGTCTGTTCCAGGATCTGCCGCTCTTCGTCCTCGCTCGGGTAATCCACCAGCACGTGCAGCAGGAAGCGGTCGAGCTGTGCCTCCGGCAGCGGGTAGGTACCGGCCTGCTCGATCGGGTTCTGCGTAGCCAGCACGAAGAATGGCGCGGGCAATGCGTAGGTGGTGCCGGCGTAGCTGACCGTGCGTTCCTGCATCGCTTCCAGCAGCGCGGCCTGGGTCTTGGGCGGGGTGCGGTTGAGTTCGTCGGCCAGCAGCAGGTTGGTGAAGATCGGGCCCTGCTGGAAACGGAAGTGGCGATGGCCGGTGCCGTGGTCTTCCTCCAGCAGCTCGGTGCCGAGGATGTCGCTGGGCATCAGGTCCGGGGTGAACTGCACGCGCCGGAACTGCAGCTCCAGCGCCTGCCCGAGCGAGCGCACCAGCAGGGTCTTGCCCAGCCCCGGGGCGCCTTCCAGCAGGCAGTGGCCGCCGGCCAGCAGGCCGATCAGCAGCTGTTCGACCACGGTGTTCTGGCCCACCACCGCGCGTGCGAGCGCAGCGCGCAGATCGTGCAGGCGCGGCAGCAGGGAGTCGAGGTCAGCGGTGGTCATGGGCGTGCAGGTCCTATCAATTGTTCAACGCGTACATCACGATGTTGACGCCGAAGCGGGTGTTGTCTTCGGCCAGGAAGCGCTTGTTGCGCCAGTCGTAGTCCCACTCGCAGCCGTAGTCCTTGTTGCTGTAGAGCAGGCCCAGGCGGCCATCGACCTCGATGCCCTTCAGATAGTCGTGCACCAGGTCGTCGCCCCAGCCGTTGAGCTCGAAACTGGTGGCCGGTGGCCCGTCGGGGAAGCGGAAGAAACTGCGGTACAGCGCGTGGCTGTTAGGCAGCTTCTGCAATGCCTTGGGACCGAACAGGCGACCCATCTGTGCCTCGAACGAGGTGGCGAACAGCCCGTCGATATCATGGTTGCAGTCGTCGACGAAGACGAAGCCGCCATTGCGCACGTAGCGCACGAAGTTCTGCCGCTCGGCGGCGTTGAACTCCACCAGTGTGTGCCCGGCCAGGTAGCAGAACGGCGCTTCCAGCATGCGCGGGTCGGCCAGCGCCACCACATGCTCCTGCGGATCCACGCGCAGCGAGGTGTAGTCGATCAGCGAGGTGATCAGGTTGGACGGCATGCGCGCGTCCACGTCCCAGTCACCGGAGTCGTACTGCAGGCGGGTGAACCAGAAGTCGTAGCGCGAACTGCGCGGGCCTGACTGCGCCCAGGCTGGCAGCGCCGCCGCCGAAGCGGCAGCGGCCAACCAGCGCAGGCAGGCCCGGCGATCCATCAGACCGCGTCGGACAGCGAGGTGAAGGTGAAATCGCGCAGCTTCATCGGCGGGATCATCATCACGTAGCTGGATTCATCACCGGCCACGCGCACCGGCTTGCCCAGCTCTTCGATGTTGTTGAGCATGATCACCGGCGACTCGTTGAAGCGGAAGTTCTTCACCGGGTGCTTGATCTGGCCGTTCTCGATGTAGAAGGTGCCGTCGCGGGTGAGGCCGGTCAGCAGCACGGTCTGCGGATCGACCATGCGGATGTACCAGGTACGGGTGACCAGGATGCCCTTCTGGGTGCCGCGCACCAGCTCGGCGGTGCTCTTGTCACCACCGCTCATCAGCAGGTTGCCCGGCGTTGCCTTGGCGGTCTTGCCCTGCTTCTGCGCCCAGAAGCGCGAGTAGTCCAGGTTGGCGATCTTGCCGTTCTCGATGATCGCCATGCGCTCGCGTGGCATGCCTTCGCCGTCCCACGGCAGCACCGGTGCGTCCGGGTGCCACGGATCGGCAATCATGGTCACGCGCGGGTCGTAGACCTGCTCGCCCAGTTTGTTGCCACCGCCCTTCTTCGACAGGAAGCTGCGGCCTTCATCGGCCGAGCGTGCGCTGAAGAAGTTCATCATGAAGCTGATCAGGCCCGCGGCCGCGGCCGGTTCCAGGATCACCGTGTACTTGCCCGGCTCCAGCGCCTTGGCTTCGGCCGATTCGGTGGCCTTGCGCATGGCGATGCGGATGTCCTGGTCAGCCTTGAAGTCGGCGGCATCCTTCAGGTTGCGGCCGACCCAGCCCGAACCGCGGCCATCTTCGGTACGCACGGTGCAGGTGTAGTCGAAGTTGGTGGTGCGCTGGTAGGCGAAGTTGCCGTTGCTGTTGGCGGTGGCCTGGAAGCCCTGGCCGTCCTCGAGGAAGCCGGCGGCGATCAGGCCGTGGCCACGGCACGGGGCGATCGAATCGGCGGCGACCTTGGCGCGGAACGCCGGATCGATCGCTGCAGTGGATTCGCTGAAGGTCGGGCTGGCGCGATAGCTCTGCTTGCCGATGGCCGGCATGAACTCCGGGTTCTCCGGCGCCAGGCGCGCCAGGTCTTCGGCGCGGCGTACCACGCGCTCCAGCGCGGCATCGTCGAACTCGTTGATCGAGGCGGTACCCACGCGCTTGCCGAAGGCGACGGTGACCGCCAGCTCGGTGTTGTCGACGATGCCGCTGGTTGAGACGTTGTTCAGCGCGAAACGGATGTTGCCGCTGATCGCGCCGGCCAGCACGGCGGTGCATTCGTCGGCCTTGGACAGGGCGATGACCTTGTCGAGGATGGCCTTGGCCTGGGCTTCGGTGAAGATACTCATGGTGTAAGGGCTCCTGACCGATCAGCCGAGGCTGCGTGCGGTGTTGATGACGTTGATGCCGTTGAAGCGCGCGGTCGACGAACCGTGCGAGACCGCCGAAACCTGGCCCGGCTGGCCCTTGCCGTCGAAGAACGAACCGCCCAGGCGGTAGTCACTCTCGTCGGCCACGGCGGTGCAGGCGTTCCAGAACTCCGGTGTGCGGATCTGGTAGGCCACGTCTTCCAGCATGCGGGTGATCTGGCCGTTCTTGATCTCGTAGAACAGCTGGCCGCCGAACTGCGCGTTGTAGCGCTGCTGGTCGATCGAGAACGAACCATCACCGATGATGTAGATGCCGTTCTCCACGTCCTTGATCAGGTCCGGCACGCTCAGCGGCTTCTTGCCCGGTGCCATCGACACGTTGGCCATGCGCTGGAACTGCACGCTGGACCACGAGTCGGCGTAGCAGCAGCCGTCGGACTCGGTCTTGCCGAGGATGTGGGCCTGGTCGCGGATGGTCTGGTAATCCACCAGTTTGCCGTTGCTGATCAGGTCCCAGCGCTTGCACTTCACGCCTTCATCGTCGTACGCCACCGCACCGAGGCTGCCCGGCTGGGTCTTGTCGGCGAAGATGTTGACCAGCTCGCTGCCGTACTGGAAATGCTGTTCGCGCTTGTCCAGGGTGGCGAAGCTGGTGCCGGCGTAGTTGGCTTCGTAGCCGAGCACGCGGTCCAGCTCCAGCGGGTGGCCGATCGACTCATGGATGGTCAGCCAGGTGTGCGACGGGTCGAGCACCAGATCGTACTTGCCCGGCTTCACCGACGGGGCCTTCAGCTTTTCCTGTGCCTGCTTGGCGGCGGCGATGGCATCTTCCTTCATGTTGTAGGAAGAGCTGTAGTTGACCACGCCATTCGGGCTGACCACCTTGCCGGCAGCCGCGCCGTCCAGATACTCGTAGCCCAGGCCCATCGGCGAGGACAGGCCTTCGCGGGTACGGAACTTGCCGCTGGACTTGTCGATGGCGGTGATCGTCATCGGTGCCCAGATGCGGTGCACGTCCTGGTCGATATAGGAACCATCGGTGGAGGCGAAGTACTTCTGCTCGTTGACCAGGAACAGCATCGAATTGACGAAGCTGGCGCCGGCGCCCATCGCCGCAGCGTTGACGTCCAGCAGCAGGCCGACCTTGTCCTTGATCGGCACTTCCATCGCATTCTTGCGGATCGGCGTGCGCCAGCTCACCTCACCCACGCCCGGCGCCTTGGCCAGCTGTACCGGTGCGGTCTGCACGCCGGCATTGGCCTTGGCGATTGCTGCGGCCTGCTGCGCGGCCTTGGCTACATCGGCCGTACCCAGCGCATTGGTGGCGGCGAAGCCCCACGCACCGTTGACGATCACGCGGATACCCACGCCGGTGGACTCGGTGTTCACCACGTTCTGCACCTTGTCCTCGCGGGTGATCACGAACTGCCGCAGGTAGCGGCCGATGCGCACGTCGCAGTAGGTGGCACCGGCCTGGCGGGCAGCGGCCAGCGCTGCATCGGCCAGGCGCTTCTTCAGCCCCAGGTCCAGCGTGCTCTGCAGTTGTTCGGCGGCAATCGCCTTGCCGAAGAAGGAAGGCACGATCAGCCCGCCCGCGGTAAGCCCGGTCAGGGCCAGGAAGTCACGTCTTTGCAAGGCTGCTCTCCATGTCGAAGGATGGGTGGCTCAAGCGCCGAGACTGCGCGCGGTGTTGATGATGTTGATGCCGTTGAAGCGGGTGGTGGACGAACCGTGCGAGACCGCCGAGACCTGGCCGGGCTGGCCCTTGCCGTCGAAGAACGAACCACCCAGGCGGAAGTCACGCTCATCGCAGATCGCGGTGCACGCGTTCCAGAACTCCGGCGTGCGGATCTGGTAGGCCGCATCCTCGACCATGCCGGCGATCTTTCCGTCCTTGATCTGGTAATACAGCTGACCACCGAACTGCGCGTTGTAGCGCTGCTGGTCGATCGAATACGACCCGCGGCCGTGGATGTAGATGCCGTTCTCCACGTCCTTGATCATGTCCTCGACGCTGAGCGGCTTTTTGCCCGGCGCCAGCGAGACATTGGCCATGCGCTGGAACTGCACACTGGACCAGGAATCGGCATAGCTGCAGCCATGCGATGCATCGCGGCCGAGGATGTGGGCCTCATCGCGGGTGGCCTGGTAATCGACCAGGATGCCGTCGCGCACCAGGTCCCAGCGCTGGGTCTTCACGCCTTCGTCGTCGTAGCCGACCGCACCGAGGCTGCCCGGTTGGGTCTTGTCGGCGAAGAAGGTGACGATGTCGCTGCCCCAGCGGAAACCGGCATCGCGCTTGTCCAGCGTGGCGAAGCTGGTGCCGGCGTAGTTGGCTTCGTAGCCGAGCACGCGGTCCAGCTCCAGCGGGTGGCCAACGTTCTCGTGGATGGTCAGGAACAGGTTGGACGGGTCCAGCACCAGGTCGTACTTGCCCGGCTTCACCGACGGCGCCTTCAGCTTCTCGCGCGCGTGGCGGGCGGCGGCGATGGCGTCCTCGACCGGGTCGTAGGAATCGCGGTAGGCGGTGATGCCACCGGGCAGCTGCACCTTGCCGCGCGCATCGCCATCGAGGAACTCGTAGCCCATGCCCATCGGCGAGGACAGGCCGGCACGAGTGCGGAACCTGCCGCTGGCCTTGTCGATGGCGGTGGCAGTGAACGGCAGCCAGATGCGATGGATGTCCTGGTCGATGAACGAGCCGTCGCTGGAGGCGAAGTACTTCTGTTCATTGACCAGGAACAGGGTGGAATTGATGTAGTCGGCGCCCGCATTCAGCGCGGCGGCGTTGAGTGCCAGCAACAGCTCGACCTTGTCCTGGATCGGCACCGCCATCGCGTTCCTGCGCACCGGGGTCTGCCAGCGCACCTCGCCCACCGACGGCGTCGGTGCCAGCTGCACCGGCCGGGTCTGGATGCCGGCGTTGGCGCGGGCGATCGCTGCGGCCTGCTCGACCGCCGCGCGCACGGCAGCCTCGGTCTGCTGGTGGGTAGCGGCAAAGCCCCAGGCGCCGTTGACGATCACCCGCACGCCGACACCGGACGATTCGCGGTTGGTCACATTGCCGACCTGGTGCTCGCGGGTGATGACCGACTGGTTGAGATAGCGGCCGATGCGCACGTCGCAGTAGCTGGCCTTGGCGTTGCGTGCGGCGGCGAGCGCAACGTCCGCCAGGCGTCTGCGCTGGGCGGTATCGACCGGGGCGAGCAGCTGCTCGGCGGCGATGGCACGGGAATGCGGCAGCAGCAGGCCCGCCAGGCCCAGACCGGAAAAAGCCAGGAACTCACGTCGTTGCACAGCGTTTCTCTCTCTCGCTTGCGTGCGGTTGGCAACGGGCCGGACCGATCACGTCAACTCCTCGACTTTCGCCAGCGCGGCGCGTCCGGGCAAGTGACTGCAGTCATGGTTGGGTGGGTTTCGGCAGGGCTGCGCCCTGCACCCGCAGAGGCTACAAGCCAAGGCAACGTCAAGGTCAACGTCGAAAGCTGGCCATCCGTGGGTTGGCGGGGTGGGTCCGGTTGCGGGGGACGCCGTAAATCCGTCCATGGAGGCTCGGTCGCGCCATCCATGGCGCTCACGCCCCCGCAACCGGACCCACCCCGCCTTCGACGGTTTCCTGCGAGCTGTTGGAACCTGCTGCTGTTGGTGGGTGCCGACCGTTGGTCGGCACGCGGTCGGATCACGTCTTAAAAATTGATATCTGACAGATGTGTCGACCAACGGTCGACACCTACCAACAGCACACGAAATCTGTCAGAGGCGGGGCGGTGTGGGTGGGCAGGACCGTTGGCGCCATGGATGGCGCCATCGAGCCCCCATGGATGGGTTTACGGCGTGTCCTGACCACCCACACCGCCCCGCCATCCCACGGAATGCCCGCTTCTGACGTTGACGTTGTCCTGGCCTGAAGCAGGTGCAGGGCTGCAAGCCCTGCCGAGCAACACCCCCTCGTGCACAATGGGGCCGACCCCGCCTGGACACCGTCCCTGATGTCGAGCAAGCCGTATTCAGAAGCCTGCGAGCGCAACCGCGAACCCATCGCCACCGCACTCGACCCGTGGATGGGCGACCGCCATCGGCTGCTGGAGATCGGCAGTGGCACCGGCCAGCACGCGGCGTTCTTCGCCGAGCGCTGGCCCTGGCTGCGCTGGCAGCCCAGCGATCATCCGGACCATCTGCCGGGCATCGAGGCCTGGCGCGCGGAGGCGGCGTTGCTGAATCTGCTGCCGCCGGTGGCACTGCAGGTGGAACTCCCCCCGGCGCCGGGCCTGTCGTTGCCCGAGGGCAGCACGTTCGATGCCGCATTCAGTGCCAACACGTTGCACATCATGGGCTGGGAGCATGTGCAGGCGCTGTTCGCCGCGCTGCCGTCGGTGCTGCGGCATGGTGCGCTGCTGGCGGTGTACGGCCCGTTCAACTACGGCGGCCGCTACACCAGCGACAGCAACGCGCAGTTCGATGCCTGGCTTAAGGCGCGTGATCCACGCAGCGGCATCCGCGATGTGGAAGCGGTGCAGGCGCTGGCGGCGGACAACGGCTTCACCCGCCTGGGTGATGTGGCGATGCCGGCCAACAACCGGTTGCTGCTGTGGCGGCTGGGGTGATCAGGCGTCCGGCGACATGCTGGAAAGGCGTGCCGCCGCAGCGCGCAGCCCGTTGAAAATGGGTTCGGACACGTTTACGGGGAAATCACTTGGGAGCTGACGCGCGACCTGCTCGATGGCGGGTTCGACGGCTGCGATCAGCGCTTCGATCCACGGCTCCGCACCATCAGCGACACCACAGGCGCGTGCGGTTTCGTTCCAATGGCGTCGTCGCACAAGGTGCAGCTTCCGGTGGCGATTCTTGCCCTGGACGGACATGGCGAGCTGTGCATTCCGCGGGTCGAGCTGGTTTGGCCCCCTACCCAGGATGGGATGCACCGACAATACGTCGTAGACGGGTGTCAGGCGGAAGCGTCCACCGGCTTCGAGGTAAACACTGAAGTTCTTGGCATGTCCATCGGTTGCAGCCAACATCCAGAAAAGAATCTGCGTCTTGAAGAAGGTCGCCCGATCCTCGAAATGCTCGGATTGTCGAAGCAGATCCATGATGGTCACGATGCCTGGGCCGCCATCGGATTCATACTTCCTGGCAGCGGGTAGACCGAAGACCTGGCACATGTCTTCCTGCGGCAGCCGCAGCCACCACCGGCGATCCGCAGAAAGGCGGCGGTCGAATCGCTCCACAATAAGCGCGCGTTCGTCCTTGAAGCGTCCCATCTGCGTATTCGCAACGGGGATTCCAAAGGCGGAAAGCAGTTGCATGCACAGCCATTCGTTCTCGACGGATTGGTGCATGTCCGCCCGCATGTTGCCCACAATGCCAAGCGGCAGCTTGAAGATATGGGTGGATGGGGTACTGCCGGTGGGAATGCACCACTGGCCAGCATGCAGCAGAAGTCCCGTCTTCTCCTGCGCACCGGCGATGGATATGCGGAACGCATCATCACTGGTGGGTGCGCCAGGTAGATTCCCTGCCGTCACCTGACGCAGGATCGCAGCGACGCCTGATTCGTCCAACGCTTCGCACGTAATCTGCTGGATGTCCCCCGGTGTATGCGAAAGCGGCAGCAGTTGCACTGCGCCGACGCAATCCCGGCCAATGGCTTCGAGAAGATCGAATGTGTCGCTGCTGCGCGTGGAGAACCTGTCGCGGATCCGGTTGCGGATGACGGCGTTGTCGGGAAGAAGGTTGTCGAAGTAGTTGTTGACGACATCGCCCCGATGGCTCTCACCCTCCGGGAGCAGGGGCAGTGAGAGTGACAACGGCCGGGACTGGGCGGAGCTGATCCACGAGTCGACGTACGAAAGCCGGGAAGAGCCGCTCCGGACATCATCCCAGAGCGCGACCTCGACACCATTCATCCAGACCCGCAGCGTACCCATGGCTCACCACTCCAACGTTGACGTTGTCTCCGGGGGGCTTCGCTGCTGCAATCTGACTTCCAGACCCAGCACTGCCCAGACCCGCATCAGCCGTTCGAAGCTTGCCGATGCCGGGTCGCGCTCCAATGCGCCTACTGCCTGGCGGCTTATGCCGAGCTGTGCCGCCAACTGCGCCTGGCTCAGGCCCGCCTGGCGCCTGAACGCACGCATCAGCGGTGCCAGTTGTTGAGGTGTCCTCACCGTGTGCAGCGGCCTGTCCATATCGGCAGTCCCCTAGAAAGTGACCGTACGCGAACGTGTACGCAAAGGATAGGTTGCATTACGACAAGCAACCTATCTCTTTCCTTCGCTGGAGGCAACCTATCGATTGCTATCTCAATATGCAATCAATAGGTTGCTTTCGTGCCGTCAGCGGTGCTCAAGCCACCTGCACGATGTGCAGCGCCTTTGGGTTCCGCCACTGCGCCAGCAGGGCGGCTTCGCGCGCCTTGGCCTGCTCGAAATGCGCTTCCTTGACGTGGCCGAAGCCGCGGATGTGCTCGGGCACGCTGGCGATTTCCACCGCCAGCGCCAGGCGGTCGTCATACAGGCCGTCCAGCAGCAGCTGCACGGTGGCCTCGTAATCGCCGATCAGCTTGCGCTCCATGCGGCGTTCCTCGGTGCGGCCGAACACATCAAGCCGGCCGCCGCGAAGGAACTTCAGCTTGGCCAGCAGGCCGAAGGCCTTGAACATCCACGGGCCGTATTCCTTCTTCAGCAACCGGCCCTGCTCGTCCTTCCTGGCGAACAGCGGCGGTGCCAGGTGGAAGCGCAGCTGGTAATCGCCCTCGAACTGCTGCTGCAGGCGGCGCTGGAAGTCGCCACTGGTATACAGGCGGGCCACTTCGTACTCGTCCTTGTAGGCCATCAGCTTGAACAGGTAACGGGCCACGGTCTCGGTCAGCGCGGTGGAACCGCCGATGCGGTCGGCTTCGGCGGCGCGCACGCGCTCGACCAGGCTGCGGTAGCGGTTGGCGTAGGCAGCGTCCTGGTACTCGACCAGGAACGCGGCGCGGCGCTCGATCATTTCATCCAGCGAGCGCGACAGGCGGGCGTCGTCCAGCGGCAGGAACGCAACATCGCCACCGTGCGAGGGCAGGCCACGCAGTTCGCGTTCGTCGCCGGTGTTGCGCGGTGCGGCGGTGGCACCCCATTCGTTGCCCTCCCACTCGCCCGGCGGCAGCGGGTGCAGCGGGCCCGGAGTGGATTCGGTATCGGTGTGGCGGTTGCGCACCAGGCCGGCGGCCTGCTGCACGGCCTGCGGGTCGACCACGGCCAGGCGGCCCCAGGCGAAGGCCTGCTGGTTCATCGCCACGGCCGCACCGTTGAGCTCGATGGCGCGCATCAGCGACTCGAACGACAGCGGCACCAGGCCCTGCTGCCAGGCATAGCCGAGGATGAACAGGTTGGCGGCGATCGCATCGCCCAGCAGCGCGGTGGCCAGCTGGGTGGCATCCAGCAGCAACGGCTCCTGGCCGCCCAGCGCCACGCGCACACCGGCCACGATGTCGGCGGCGGGGAACTGCATGTCCGGGCGGGTGGTGAAGGTTCCGGGCATCGCTTCGTAGGTGTTCAGCACCACCTGCGAACGGCCGGCACGCACCTTCGACAGGGCCCAGTAGTCGTTGACCACCACCATGTCGCAGCCCACCACCAGGTCGGCTTCGCCGGCGGCGATGCGCACGGCGTGGATGTCTTCAGGGCGACGGGCAATGCGGATATGCGTGGTCACCGCGCCGCCCTTCTGTGCCAGGCCGGTCTGGTCGAGCACGGTCGCACCCTTGCCTTCCAGGTGGCCGGCCATGCCCAGCAGCGCGCCGATGGTCACCACGCCGGTACCGCCGACGCCGGTGATCAGGATGTTCCAGGGCTGTTCGAGGGTGCCGCGGATGGCCGGTGCCGGCAGGTTGTCCAGCAGGGTGGAAGCATCGCGCTTGCTGCCCTTGCGCGGCTGGCCACCGTGCACGGTGACGAAGCTCGGGCAGAAACCGTTCACGCAGGAATAGTCCTTGTTGCAGTTGGACTGGTCGATCTCGCGCTTGCGCCCGAACTCGGTTTCCTTCGGCAGTACCGACACGCAGAAGCTCTTCTTGCCGCAGTCGCCACAGCCTTCACAGACCAGCGAATTGATCAGCACGCGCTTCTGCGGATCTTCCAGCTTGCCGCGCTTGCGGCGGCGGCGCTTCTCGGTGGCGCAGGTCTGTTCGTAGATCAGGATCGAAACACCCTTCACCTCGCGCAGGCGCTTCTGCACCTCATCCAGCTCGCTGCGGTCGTGGAACTCGACGTCGCTGGGGAAGTGCTCGCGCTGGCCGGTCCACTTGCCGATGTTGTCCGACAGCACCACGATGGTGTGGATGCCTTCGGCGCGCATCTGCTTTGCGATGTCCGGCACGCTCAGCGGGCCGTCCACCGGCTGGCCGCCGGTCATCGCCACCGCGTCGTTGTAGAGGATCTTGTAGGTGATGTTGACGCCGGCGGCGACTGCCTGGCGGATCGCCAGCGAGCCGCTGTGGAAATAGGTGCCGTCGCCCAGATTCTGGAATACGTGCGGGGTGTCGGTGAACGGCGCCTGCCCGGCCCAGGTCACGCCTTCGCCGCCCATGTGAGTGAAGGTGTCGGTGCTGCGGTCCATCCAGGTCACCATGTAGTGGCAACCGATGCCGGCCAGCGCCCGCGAGCCTTCCGGCACCTGGGTAGAGGTGTTGTGCGGGCAGCCCGAGCAGTAGTGCGGTACGCGCGGGAAGCTGGCGCGCGGCAACGCAAGCTCGGCTTCCTTCTCCTGCATCCACTGCAGGCGCTGCTCGATCGATTCGTTGTTGAAGAACTTCTGGATGCGGCGACCGATCACGCCGGCGATGGTGGCCGGCGTCAGCTCACCGGTGGACGGCAGGATCCATTCGCCGCTTTCATCGTACTTGCCGACGATGGACGGGCGCTGGCCCCAGCTGGCCGGCCAGTTGAAGAACTGTTCCTTCATCTGGCGCTCGATGAAGGCACGCTTCTCCTCCACCACGATGATGTCTTCCAGGCCCTGCGCGAAGCGCGCGATGCCCTGCGGTTCCAGCGGCCAGGTCATGCCGACCTTGTACACGCGGATGCCGATGTCGGCGCACGCGGCTTCGTCCAGGCCCAGGTACTCCAGCGCCTGCAGCACGTCCAGGTAGCTCTTGCCGGTGGTGACGATGCCCAGCCGCGCGCGCGGCGCATCCATCACCACCTTGTCGATGCCGTTGGCGCGGGCAAAGGCCTGTGCGGCCTTCACCGCATAGCGGTGCAGGCGCATTTCCTGGTCCAGCGGCGGGTCTGGCCAGCGGATGTTGAGGCCACCCGACGGCATCTCGAAGTCTTCCGGCAGCACGATGCGGCGCGCCATCGGATCGACCTGCACCGACGCCGACGATTCCACCGTCTCGGCGATCGTCTTGAAGCCGACCCAGCGGCCGGTATAGCGGCTCATCGCCCAGCCCAGCAGGCCCATGTCGAGGATGTCCTGCACGCCGGCCGGGTTCAGCACCGGCATCATCGCGCTGACGAACTCGTCCTCGCTGCCGTGCGGCAGCGTCGAACTGCGGCAGGCATGGTCATCGGCGGCCAGTGCCAGCACGCCACCGTAGCGCGAGGTGCCGGCGGCATTGGCGTGCTTGAACACGTCGCCGCAGCGGTCCACGCCCGGGCCCTTGCCGTACCACATGCCGAACACGCCCTGCACGTTGGCGCCGGGGAACAGGTTGGTCTGCTGCGTGCCCCACACCATGGTGGCGCCCAGGTCCTCGTTCAGGCCCGGGGTGAACTTCACCTTGGCTGCTTCAAGGTGCTTGCGTGCGCGCCACAGTTCCAGGTCGAAGCCACCCAGCGGGCTGCCACGGTAGCCGCTGACAAAGCCGGCGCTGTCGATGCCTTCGGCGGCGTCGCGCAGCCGCTGCATCAGCGGCAGCCGCACCAGCGCCTGCACGCCACTCAGATAGATCCGCCCCTCGCTGCGGGTGTACTTGTGGTCGAGCGTGTAATCACGGTCGAGCAGGTCGGCGGACGAGGGCGAAGTGAGTTGCGCGGTACTGGTCATGGCTGGCCCGGTAGGATCGGCTGGCACCGGCCGCGTGCAGGCACGCGGCGGGAAAGGCGCGAATTGTAGCAGCGGGGCCGCGAGGCCCCGGCACTCGCGCCCGCGGCGGTGCTGGGGTTAGGATCGGGAAGAGAGAGGGAGGCTGCAGTTGCGGCCTGGGGAGAAGGGATGTCAGTTCCAGGAAAGATCCTGGCCAGCGTGCTGCTGGCCTCGGGAGTGGCCACTGCGTGGGCCGCGCCGGCCGTGCCGGCACCACAGGAGTTCTACTTCGACAACGACCTGGCGGCAACGCCGATGGTGGCGGTGCAGGGCGAGGGCGATGAGCTGGTGGCCCAGCTGGTCAAGCTGCGTGAGCGCGGCCGCCGCGCGGTGGAAGCGACGGTGCAGCTGGCATCGGTGGCCGGCGCGCAGGGCCGTGGCGAGCTGGCCGAGCAGCTGTATGGCGAGGCGATGAAAGAGGCGCCGGCACAGAGCAGCAGCGGCCGCAGCGTGCGCTGGAACTACGGTTGGGACCTGCTGCGCCAGGGCAAGCCGGAGGCGGCGCTGGAACAGTGGCTGGTATCGGCCAGCAACGCCCGTACGAAGCCCACCTGGGTGCCACCGACCTATGCGTTGGCATTGTGGCGGATGGGGCAGAAGCAGGAGGCGGTGCAGTGGTATGCGGCTGCGGTACGCACCGAGCCGACGCAGTGGAGTACCACGGCCAACTATGGGCAGCTGCTGCCGCAGTGGCGTGAGGATGAGCGCGCGTCGCTGGCCGAGGTGCAGCAGGCCTGGGCGGCCGCACCACCTGCCTGGCCCTGAGGGAAGGGGTTCGGCCGGGTTGCACCCGGCACCCGCAGAGGCAACAGCCAAAGCAACAGCAACAGCAACAGCAACAGCAACAGCGGGCAATCTGTGGGATGGCAGGGCGGTGTGGGTTGGCAGGACACGCCGTAAACCCCCCTCCGGGGTCCGGCCCAGCCGCTGGCGGCTGTGCGTTCGGGGGCTTGCGAGGCATGCCTCGCAGGCAAAGCGCCCTCACCCATGGGGGCTCGATGGCGCCTTGCTCGTGTGCGCTGTCCTGCGCACACGGCAAGGCCGGGGTTGGGCATCCTGCCCAACCCGCCCGAGGCATGCCTCGGGCCCATGGCGCCAACGGTCCTGCCAACCCACACCGCCCCGCCTCCGACAGTTCCCTGCTGCTGGTAGGTGTCGACCTTGGTCGACACGGTAGATCCACGCCATGCGTGGATGAATCTGTAACGGAATCGACTATTCGATATCTGATCGAAGAGCAGCCGAGTGTGGGCTCGGCTACAGAAGGCGGCCAACCAACCGGCTTTTGCTTCTGCTTTTCTTTTTTCTTTTCCGTGGCGGACGCACTCGGAAATTGTCAGAGGCCGGGCGGGGTGGGTTCGCGGGGGTGTCCGCGGCATGGATGCCGCGGCCAAGCCCCCATGGACGGGTTGACGGCGTCCCCCGCGAATCCATCCCGCCCGGCCAAGCGCGGCTTTTGATGTTCACAGTCAACCAGCCGCCACGAGGGGCTGCGCCGTTCGCTGGAAACCCCTCAGTCGTCCGCGGAAACCGTCCGCCCCGACGCCCACGCACGCAGTGCTTCTACCTGCTCTGCCATCAGCACCGACAGCGGTCGGGTGGCGCGGATCTCGGTCATCAGCAGCTCGGTGTCCAGCGGCCGGCCTTCGGCATGTGCCGCATACAGGCCAGCCACGATCGCCTGCTCGATCTCGGCGCCGGAAAAACCATTGGCGGCCGCCGCCAGCGCCGGCAGTGCGAAGTCGTCGGCGTTGAGCTGGCGCCGGCCCAGGTGCAGCCGCAGCAGTTCCACGCGCACGTCAGGCGAGGGCAGATCAACGAAGAAGATCTCGTCGAAGCGGCCCTTGCGCAGCAGCTCGGCGGGCAGCTCGTGCACCTGGTTGGCGGTGGCGACGATGAACACCGGCGCTTTGCGTTCGGCCATCCAGGTCAGCAGGTAACCGAGCACGCGGCGTGACACGCCGCCATCCTCGCCACCGCTGGCCAGGCCCTTCTCGATCTCGTCCATCCACAGCACGCAGGGCGCGAGTTGTTCGGCCGAGGCCAGCGCCTGGCGCAGGTTGGCTTCGGTCTCGCCGTGGTACTTGTTGTACAGCGCGCCCACGTCCAGGCGCAGCAGGGGCACGCCGAAGCCGGCGGCGGTGGCCTTGGCCAGCATCGACTTGCCACAGCCCTGTACACCCAGCAGCAGCATGCCGCGCGGCGGGTCCAGCCCGGCCGGGGCGGAGCCGGCAATGAAGGCCACGCGCCGCTGGTTGATCCAGCGCTTGAGCCGGTTGGCGCCGGCCACATCGCCGAAGCGCGCGCTGTCATGCTCGAAGAACAGGTGGCCGCTGCGGTTGAGCAGCTCGAACTTCAGCCGCGCCAGCTGCGGCAGATCGTCGTCGCGCAGTGCGCCGTCGGCGTAGATCAGCTGGCGCGCGATGCGCCGGGCATCGACCAGGCTCAGGCCCTGCAGGTTCTTCAGGATCTTCTTGACCGCTTCGCTGTCGACTTCAACCCGGCGGCCGCCATGCTCGCGCGCATAGGCGTCGGCCTCCTCGCGCAGCATCTTCAGCAGGGCATTGGCATCGGGCAGGCGCGGGTTGAAGCGCACCGCCAGTGCTTCCAGCTCGGCCGGCAGTTCCACCTTGGCGCCGATCAGCACCAGCACGTGCGGCTCGCTGTGGCGGCGCTGGATCAGGTCGCGCAGGGCGCGCTGGTGGCTGGCATAGCCCAGGTAGGGGTGGAAATCGAGCAGCAGGTAGACGCCGCGCTGGTCGGCCTGGCGGATCATCTGCAGGGCCGCGCTGGCATCGGGCGGCCCGACCGGCGGGTCTTCGCTGTCCAGGTCGATCCGGCGCAGGCCCTCGGTGATCGACCAGCGGTGCAGCGCCCGCCATACGTGCATCAGCGTCTGCCGGAACAGCTCGACGATGCGACCCTCGTCCTGGGTCTCGATGACGATCAGTGGGGTATTGGCGCGGATCAACGCGCTCAGATCCTGCAGTTCGCTCATGCCGGTTCGATCCTTCGGGGGCGCCACGATAGCAAAGGCGATGGCCGCTGGTTCAGCACGACGCTACCTCCCGTCACCATCACCGGTGTACGCTCGGGGCACGTACCCGGAAGCGAGGCTGGCATGAAGACGATCCTGGTGGCCGGTTCCAAGGGCGGGGTGGGCAAGACCACCGTCGCCACCCACCTGGCCGCGTACGCGGCATTGCAGGGCAAGGCCACGGTGATTGCCGATGCCGACCCGCAGGGTTCCAGCACCCGCTGGGCACAACGCCGTGCCGGGCTGGAAAGCGCGGTGCTCCCCATCGACGTGTACCGGAAGAAGCAGTGGGCGCAGAAGCTGCCCGACGGCACCGACACCGTCATCATCGATGCGCCGGCCGGTGCCCTGGCTGACGATATTCCCCATTTCCTCGACGCTGCCGACGCGGTGGTGGTACCGGTGCTGCCCTCGGCGCTGGACATCGAAGCGATCGTCGGCTTCCTCAACAGCCTGGCCCAGAACCCGCGCGTGCACAGCCGCAAGCTGCCGGTGGGGCTGGTGCTCAACCGTACCAAACCATGGACCCAGACCTCGCAGCAGGCGCTGCAGATGCTGGGTGAATGGCCGTACCCGGTGGTCGCGCAGCTGCGCGACAGCCAGAGCTATGTGGTCATGACCGGCCTGGGCCGCAGCCTGTTCGACTACCGCTCGGCCCAGGTGCGCGAGCACCAGGCCGACTGGGAGCCGCTGCTGTCCTGGCTGAAGCTTTGATGCCTGCGTCACTCTTTCTGCTGCATCCTCTTCTTCATGGAAACCCGCGATGCGTGAACTGATCCTGCTGCGCCATGCCCATGCCGAACCGGCTACCCCCGGCCAGGCCGACCTCGACCGGCCGTTGTCGCCGGTGGGGCTCGCCGAAGCCGAAGCCGCCGGCAAGTGGCTGAAGGAGAACAACCTGCTGCCGGACTGCGTGCTGTGCTCACCGGCGCGGCGCACCCGGGAGACCCTGGAAGCCGTGCTCGGCACCATCGGCTATGTCGAGAAGCGCCTGGAAGACCGCATCTACGAGGCTACCCCCGGCACCCTGGCGGCGCTGGTGGACGACCGCCGTGACCTCGACCGGGTGCTGATCGTCGGCCACAACCCCGGCCTGGAGCGCCTGGTGGCGTTGATGACGGAAGGCACCAGCAGCGACTATCGCGGCATGCCGCCGGCCGGCATTGCCGTGCTCGGCTTCCCGCGCGAGGCCTCGATCGAGCCGGGCGTGGCCAGCCTGAACGCGTTCTGGTGGCCGTGATCCAATGAGCCTGGCGCGGCGCAGCCGCTTTCTGCTGCCCGTGCTGCTGGCTTCCGGCGCGGCCTGGGCTGCCGCGCCACCGCCAACGCCCTTGCCGCCGGTGGTCGCTGAAGCGCACCGGGTCCTGCACCTGGATACCCAGCGCTCGCAGATCGGTTTCGAGGTGCGCACCCGCTTCGGGCAGCGCATCGAAGGCCTGTTCCCGCACTTCGAGGGTCGCATCGAGATCCTCTCCGACGGCCGCCACCAGGTGCACCTGAAGATGTTCACGCGCTCGGTCGAGATCCCCGGCAAGGCGCGCTACACCGGCTGGATGCGCGGCGAGGAGTTCTTCGACGCAGGCCGCCACCCGGTGGTCGAGTTCGACTCGCTGCCGTACTGGCCGGAGACCGTGGAAGACGGGGGCGACATCAACGGGCGGCTGACCCTGCGCGGGATCAGCCACCCCGAGACACTGAAGGTCGAGAAAGCGGATTGCGCCCGACCCGGCTATGATTGCGACGTCGTCAGCCGCGGTACCGTGCAGCGAGGCCGGTATGGAATGGACAGCTGGCAGCTTGCCTTGAGTGACCGAGTGACCTTCGTATTGCGAGCGCGCCTGAGTGAGGCGCCGAAACCGTGAACCTCCTGCTGCGTGTACTGGCGCTGGCAACCGTGTTGCTGGGCAGCGGTTGTGCATCGCTGTCCAATGCCGAGCGCGACCGCGCCGAAGCGATCGCCGTGCAGGCGCGCTCGATCCAGGTCGACTGCCAGCGCGCCGACCGCTGCGCACAGGATTCGCCGCTGCGGGCGTTGGCCGGCCGGGCGTTCACCGAATCCACCCCGGAGCAGCCGCGCCACTACGCCACCCTGCTGGACGAGGGGGAGGGCGCCCTGGTGGCGCGCCTGAACCTGCTGCGCAGTGCCACCCGCAGCATCGACCTGCAGACCTACATCTTCGACAAGGACGACAGCGCGCGGCTGGTCATCGACGAACTGCTGGCCGCGTCGCGGCGCGGGGTGAAGGTGCGGGTGCTGATCGACCAGCTCTCGGCGATCTCCGACCTGGAGATCCTCGGCGCGCTGTCCGGTGCCCACCAGAATTTCCAGCTGAGGGTCTACAACCCGACCTTCGGCAAGGCCCGGCTGAACTACTTCGATTACGCCGGCAGCGTGCTGTGCTGCTTCCGTCGCTTCAACCAGCGCATGCACAACAAGCTGCTGGTGATCGACGATGCGATCGGCGTGGTCGGCGGCCGCAACTACCAGGACGACTATTACGACTGGGATCGCGAGTACAACTTCCGCGATCGCGACGTCATGATCGCCGGCCCGGAAGCGCGGGCGATGGCGGCCAACTTCGATGCGTTCTGGCGCGCCAAGCGCAGCGTGCCGGCCGAGCGCCTGAATGACGTGGGCCGCACCCTGCTACGCGAAGGCGTGCCGGTGCTGCCGCCCGCCACGTTCCGCCGCCCGGAGCGGGTGCAGCGGGTCAGCGCTGAAGCCAATGACATGGAGTTCGTCACCCGTTCCTTCGTGGATACCGCGCTGCCGGTGGCCTCGGTGCGCTACGTCGCCGACCTGCCGCGCAAGCACCGCCGCGAGAAGGCCGATGCCCCGCTGGCCGGCCAGCACGTGACCGAGCCGCAGCTGGATGCACTGATCGCCGGCGCGCAGAAGGAAGTGATCCTGCAGACGCCGTACCTGGTGCTGTCCAAGCCGGCGCAGAAGCTGTTCCGCGAGCTGCGCAAGCGCCCGCAGCCGCCGCGCGTGGTGGTGTCCAGCAACAGCCTGGCGGCCACCGACAACCCGATCGTGTATGCGCTGTCGTACAAGTACAAGCGGCGCAACATGCGCGAACTGGGCTTCAACATCTTCGAATACAAGCCGTTCCCGCTGGATGCACCGGTCGACTACCGCAATCTGCTGCCCGACCCGATCGCCGCGCCCGGAGGCGACGACGACGGTGGGCGCAATCCGCTGATCGGCGGCAGCGCCGCTGGCAGCAATGCCGGTGGTGGCAGCGACGGGGATCTGGCCGCGCCCCGCAAGCAGGTGGCGGTGCATCATCCGCGTACCGGCAGTGCCTACCAGAACGCGCGCGAACGTCGCCGCGCCGCCGGCAGCGAGGTGGAAACGCGCCTGCTGCGCACCGAGACGCGTCCGTCGTTCCTGGGCAGCAAGGCGGTCAACAAGCCGTTGCCGGTCACCCGCAAGGGCGCCCGCATGGGCCTGCACGCCAAGTCGCTGGTGGTCGATCGCCGCATCGGCGTGGTCGGCACCCACAACTTCGATCCGCGCAGCGAGAACTACAACACCGAAGGCGCGGTGATCATCGACGATCCGGTGTTTGCCGAGCAGCTGGCCGAGAGCATCCTGCGCGATACCCATCCGCAGAACTCGTGGACAGTGGCGCCGCGGGCCAAGCCGCCAGTGCTGTCGGGCCTGAACTACAGCGTCGGCAAAGCCTCCGAAGCGCTGCCGATCCTCGACTTCTGGCCGTGGCGCTACGCCACCGACTACGAGTTCAAGCCCGGTCCGGACTGCCCGCAGCCGCTGCCCCGGCAGGACCCGGCGTTCCACAACTGCTACGTCGCCGTCGGCGACTTCCCCGAAGTCAACGTCGGCCCGAAGTGGCTGCTGGTGCGCATGCTGACTGCATTCGGCGCCGGCCTCGTTCCCATCCTCTGAAGGTGCCCGCATGACCCAGGTGTTCCGCGAAGCCGTTTCCATCGAGCAGCTCAACGCGCTCAGCCGCAACACGGCGATCGAATCCCTCGGCATCGTCTTCAGCGCTGCGGGCGAAGACTGGCTGCAGGCCACCATGCCGGTGGACGAGCGCACCCGGCAGCCGTACGGCATCCTGCACGGCGGTGCCTCGGTGGTGCTGGCCGAGACCCTGGGCAGCAGTGCCGGCAACCTGTGCGTGGATACCGGCAAGCAGATCTGCGTGGGCCTGGAAATCAACGCCAACCACGTGCGCGCCGTGCGCTCGGGCACGGTCACCGGGACTGCCCGCGCGCTGCACGTCGGCCGCAGCACCCAGCTGTGGGAGATCCGCATCGAAGACGAGCAGGGCCGGCTGGTGTGCATCTCTCGGCTGACCCTGGCGGTGGTGGCCGCCGGCCACGGTTGAGCCCCCGGCGGGCGTGTTGACGGCGGCAGAACCCAGCGTTCCCCGCCGATTGCCCCGGTCAATGGCGGTTATGGCCTAAATCGGCTGGCAGCTGCTGCGGCGCTCCGGTATCGTGCGCGGATGACTTCCCCCACTCCGGCCCCCCGTGGCGGCGTGGCGCGTGTGTGCCGTTACCTGTACCGCGTACCGCTGCTGTTGGTCCACATCACCGTGTTCCTGCCGCTGATCCTGATCGGCATGCTCCCGCCGTGGGGCGAGCTGCGCGTGGGCGAGGATACCTTCGGGGCGAAGGTGGTGAACTGGTGGCAGGGCGGCCTGATGTGGATCTTCGGCTTCCGCCTGTCACGGGTGGGCCAGCCCTTGCCCGGTGCCGTGCTGTTCGTCGCCAACCACGTCAGCTGGGTCGACATCTCCATCCTGCACAGCCAGCGCATGATGGGCTTCGTCGCCAAGCGCGAAATCGCAAGCTGGCCGCTGGTCGGTTGGCTCGCCGCGCGCGGGCAGACCATCTTCCACCAGCGCGGCAACACCGAATCGCTCGGTGGCGTGATGCAGGTGATGGCCGATCGCCTGCGTGCCGGCAAGGCGGTAGGCGTGTTCCCGGAAGGGCGCACCCGCGGTGGCCATGAAGTGGGGCCGTTCCATGCCCGCATCTTCCAGGCCGCGGTCGAAACCGGTGTCCCGGTGCAGCCTGTGGCGCTGATCTATGGGTTCAAGTGTGACGCACAGACCATCGTGGCATTCGGCCCGGGCGAGAGTTTCGCCGCCAATTTCCTGCGCCTGCTGGGTGAGCCGGCGCGGCATACCGAAGTGCATTTCCTGGAGCCGATCGGTACCCAGGACCTGGAAGGCCGTCGACGCATCGCGGAAACCTCGCGCGCGCGCATCGTGGCGGCCATGAGCACCGGCTGAGGGCACGGTGGCCCTGGTCCCGCCACCCGTCCTGGACGCCGGTACACCGACGTTGCATGCGACTGACTACCAGCCGCCGCGCTGGCTGCGCAATCCGCACCTGCAGTCGATGCTCAGCTCCAGCCGCATGCGCCTGCAGCGCGGCCTGCTGCTGCTGGCCGCCACCGGTGCGGTCAGCGAAGAGCTGATCCTTGACGGCGGTGATGGCGTGCGCCTGCAGGGCTGGCACAGCCATGTCGAAGGCCGCGAACCGAAGGGCATGGCCCTGCTGCTGCATGGCTGGGAGGGCAGTGCCGAATCCAGTTACATGCGCATGGCTGCCGCGCGCATGATCGAACAGGGTTTCGATGTGGTGCGGCTGAACTTCCGCGATCATGGCAACACCCACCATCTGAACCCCGGCATCTTCCACTCCAACCTGATCGATGAAGTGGTGCATGCCGCGGGTGACATCGCCCAGCGCTGGCCGCAGCTGCCGCTGGTGGCCGCCGGCTATTCGCTGGGTGGCAACTTCGTGCTGCGCCTGGCCCTGCGCGCGCCGGCTGCCGGCGTGCCGCTGCTGCGGGTGGCCTCGGTGTGCCCGGTGCTGGACCCGGGGCTGACGATGGAGAGCATCGAAAACGGCCCGGCGATGTACGACTGGTACTTCCGCCGCAAATGGGCCGGCTCGCTGCGCCGCAAGCGCGATCTGTTTCCCGAGCTGAGCGACTGCGACGATCGCGTGCTGAAGCTGGACATCCGTGCACTGACTGCCTGGCTGGTCGAACGGCACACCACCTTCGGCTCGCTGCAGGCCTATTTCGATGGCTATTCGATTGCCGGTGACCGCCTGTCCACCCTGCAGGTGCCGGCCGACATCCTGATGGCGCAGGACGACCCGGTGATCCCGTACGCGACCTTCAGCGATTGGCAGCTGCCGCGCCAGGCGCACCTGGAAACCGCCTGCTGGGGAGGCCACTGCGGCTTCCTGGAAAACTGGCGGGGTGACGGCTTCTCCGAGCGCTGGGTGGCGCAGCGCCTGCAGCGGGTGCTGGCGGGCTGAACCGGCACCGGTGCGTGGACCGCTACAATGCGGGTTTGCACTTGAACCGGACCGCCATGCAAGACCAGATCATCCAAGCGTTGCGCCAGAACCAGGCCGACCAGGCCGTGCAGCTGGCCCAGGCGTGGACCCGTGATGAACCCGGCCAGGTCGACGCCCACCGCTGGCTGGCGCTTGCGCTGCAGCAGCAGGGCAAGGCCGAGGATGCGATGGAGGCGCTGCAGCAGGCGTTGCAGCTGGCCCCCGATGATGCCCAGCTGCACCTGCAGCACGCTGGCCTGCTGCTCGCCCTGCGCCAGTACCAGGGCGCTGACGAAGCGCTGGCACGTACCACCGGGCTTGACCCGAACTCATTCGCCGCCTACCTGATGCAGGCGCACCTGGCGATCGGCCGCAACGACTTCGATGAAGCCCAGCGCCTGTCCACGCTGGCCTCGCGCGTTGAGCCGGACCACCCGGAACTGCTGACCATCGACGGCATGATCGCGCTGCGCCGCGACGACCCGGATCGTGCGCTGACGCTGCTGTCGGCGGCCAACCAGGCGCAGCCCAACGACACCCGCGTGCTGTACGCACTGGGCTTCGCCTACCTGGGCAAGGACATGCTGGCCTTCGCCGAGCAGGCGTTCCGCCGCGTGCTGGAGCTGAACCCGGCCATCAGCTCGCTGCATGGCCTGGTAGTGCAGTTGGCGCTGCGCCAGGGCAACCTGGAGGCGGCTGCCGAAGCGATGCAGATCGCGCTTCAGCAGGAAGGCATGGATACGCCGTCGATGCGTCGCCTGGCCGGTGAACTGTCGCTGCGCGGCGGCCAGCCGCTGCAGGCGCTGGACCATCTGCTGCCGTTGCTGGAATCGATCCCCGACGACCGCCAGGTGCTGCAGCTGCTGCTGATGTCCTGGCAGCGCCTGGGCCGCGAAGACGAGGCCCGCGCGCGCCTGGACGCGGCCCTGGAACAGCATCCGCAGCTGCACGACCTGTGGCTGGCACGCCTGGCCGTGGAAGAAGTCGGCAGCCCGACCGCCGCGGCGACCGTGGAGCGCTGGATGGACGCGATGCCGGGTCATCTTCCGGCACTGGAAGCACGCCTGCGCCTGCATGACATGGTGGGCGAACACGAACAGGCCGAAGCCATCGCCGAACGTATCGTCAGCCTCGAACCGGGCCGCGTCAGTGGCGAAACACGCCTGGTCGAAGGCCTGCTGCAGCGTGATCCGGTTGCCGCGATCGCGCGCGTGCAGGCGCTGATCGACAGGGCGCCGGACGGCCATCGCGCCGACCTGCGTACCTGGCTGGGTGAAATCCAGGACCGCGCTGGCCAGCCGGAACAGGCGCTGCAGACGTGGATGGCGCTGCAGGCCGACCAGGCACCGCAGCGCCTGCCGCTTCCACCGCAGGCCAAGGCGCCGCCGAGCTGGCCGGAGAAGGGCGAGATCGACAGTGATGCCAGCTCCGCGCCGATCTTCCTGTGGGGTGCGCCGGGTTCGGGTGTGGAGCGGGTTGCGACCGGCCTGGCGGCCGCCAGCCCGGTGCTGCGCAGCGACCGCTACACCAGCAATCCGCCGGATGATGCATTCCAGAACTACCACACGCTGCAGGACCTCGCCTCCGGCGTGCTGACCCCGGAGCGGCTGGTGCAGCGCTGGCGCGAGCAGCTGCCGGCGCGTGGCCTGCAGGGCGATGCCGTCATCGACTGGCTGCTGTGGTGGGACAACGCCCTGCTGTGGGCGCTGCGCCCGCAGCTGCCGCAGGGACGACTGGTGCTCGTGCTGCGTGATCCGCGCGACATGCTGCTGGACTGGGTGGCCTACGGCGCTGCCGCTCCGCTGGCGATGACCTCGCTGGCTGAAGCCAGCGAATGGCTGGCGCGCGGGCTGGCGCAGGTTGCCACCCTGCATGAGGAAGAACTGTATCCGCACGTGCTGCTGCGCATCGACCAGATCGGCAATGATCCGCACGCGATGGCCGAGCTGCTGGGACGCCTGTTCGAGCGGCAGATGCCGCCGGCCGCACAGCTGGGCGCACCGCGCTTCCCGCCGGGCCACTGGCGCAACTACCGCGACGTGATGAGCGCCGCCTTTGCCAAGCTCACCCCGATTGCGGTGCGCCTGGGTTACCCGGAAGAGTAAGGAGAAGCCGATGCAACTGAGCAGCCACAGCCTGACCAACGGCGCGCCGATCGACCGCGAGTTCGCCGCCGGCGATGCCACCGGCTTCGCGCCGGACCGCAATCCGCACCTGGCCTGGAACGGCGCACCCGAAGGCACGCGTTCGTTCCTGCTGGTGTGCGTGGACCCGGATGTGCCGACCGTTGCGGAAACGGTCGGCCGCAGCGACATGACCGTGCCGCGCGACCAGCCGCGCTGCGACTTCGTGCACTGGGTGATGGCCGATATTCCGGCCTCGGTGCAGGAGATCGCCGCCGGCAGCTGCAGCGATGGCTTCGTGGTGAAGGGCAAGACCGCACCGGCTGGCCCGGCGGGCAGCCGCCAGGGCCTGAACGACTTCACCGGCTGGTTTGCGGGCAACCCGGACATGGCCGGCGATTACCTGGGCTATGACGGCCCCTATCCGCCGTTCAACGACGAACGCGTGCACCGCTATTTCTTCCGCGTGTTCGCGCTGGATGTGGCCTCGCTGGAGCTTCCGGCGCGCTTCACCGCCGCCGACGCATATCGCGCCATGCACGGCCACGTGCTGGCCGAAGCCGCACTGCATGGCACCTACACGTTGAACCCGGCGCTGGGCTGAGCGGCACGATGGGTAGAGCCGGCCGCTGGCCGGCTTTGCTTCTGTAGCGTCGAGCCACCATGAAAAGGGGCGGCCGGCCAGCGGCCGGCTCTACCCACCACGAAGAAGGGCGACCTCGCGGCCGCCCTTCTGTCGTCTTACTTCTTCTCGATGGCCGACTCGACCACCATGTCCAGCACGTACGCCTGCGACGGCGCATCGGCCGGCGGGTTCTTCACTTCGTAGCGCTTCACGCGCACTACGTTGCGCACGCCGTCTTCGTGGGTGTAACCCTCGATGTTGCCGTAGAAGTTCTCGAACTTGCCCGGCTCACCCTGCTTCAGGCCCTTGTCGTCGAACTTCACTTCACGCACCTGCAGGCACTGGTAGTCCGGGATCAGCGGGTGCGAGCACTTCTCGGTCTTGGCGGCCACTTCCAGGAACACGGTTTCGCCGGCGCCGCCGTAGCGGGTTTCAGCGGTCGGTTCCGGGTTGAACACCAGCACGTCGCCCTTGGCGTTGGTCAGGGTCAGCTTGCCATCGGCATCCTGCTCGGCCTTCAGCTCGCCCTGCAGGCGGCTCGACACGGCCTCGTCCAGCGCCATCAGCGCCTTGTCGGTGCAGGCCATCATGGTCGAGGCCATCGCACTGACCGTCAGCTTGCCGTCGGCCAGGGTGTAGCCGCCACCCATGTGGTTGCAGGCGTTGCTGACCGACAGGCGGCCATCAGCGAAGTCCAGGGTGACCGGCTTGTCTTCGCGGGCGAACAGCGCGTCGATGCGCTTGCCGTCGGCGGCGGTGGCCTGCTGCAGCAGCCAGTGCTGGCTCTGCAGGCGCTGCGCATCCAGGTGCGCCAGCGTCTGCTGGTCTGCTGCCTTGGCCGCGGCCGGGGCCACGTCGTCGCCGCCGGTGCCGGCCGGGGCCGGGGTCTGGCTGCAGGCGGCCAGCAGGGCCAGCGGGAGGAGCAGGGTGAGCTTGCGGTTCATGGTGATTCTCCTTGGGGAACCGTGGGGGAAACGGGGTGGGGCCAGCAACGGGGTTACCGTGCCCCGGCGCTGTTCAGCTGCCGGACGGCAACCACAGCAGCAGCGCGGCGCCCAGCGCGATGCGGTAAAGCGCGAACGCGGTGAACTTGTGCGATTTGATGTAGCCCATCAGCCACTTCACTACGACGAAGCCGGTGACGGCCGCGGCAAGGAAGGCCACGCCCACCTCGGTCCAGTTCTCGCTGCTCAGCTGTCCGGCCTTGGCCATTTCCAGGAAGGTGTAGGCGCTGGCGGCGAACATGGTGGGAATGCCAACCAGGAACACGAACTCGGCGGCGGCCGCGCGGCGGCTCAGGCCCAGCAGCATGGCCAGGAAGATCGCCGAGGCCGAACGCGAGGTGCCGGGGAACACGCCGGCCACCACCTGCGCCAGGCCGACGCCGATCGCCACGGTCCAGGTCACCTGGTCGCGGTCGGGCAGGCGCGCGGTGTAGGCCTCCACCAGCAGCATCCAGATGCCACCGATGATCAGTGCCCAGGCCACCGGGCTGACCGTCTCGGGCAGCGACCAGCCGGCTTTGCGCACCACCAGGCCGACCACGGCGGTGACCAGGAAGGCCGCGCCCAGCTTGAATACGTACTCGCGGTTCTCGCGCTGCCCGAAACCGGTGGCCAACTGCAGCAGGCGCTGGCGGAACACCAGTACCACCGCCACGATCGCGCCGGCCTGGATGACGATGTTGAAGAAGTCCGAACGGGCACCCAGCCAGTGCTGGGCGATGAGCAGGTGGCCGGTGCTGGAGATCGGCAGGAACTCGGTCAAGCCTTCGAGGATGCCCAGCAACAGGGCGGAGAGCAGGTCGGACATGGACGGTGCGGGCACGCGCGGCAGGAAGGAAGAAGGTCGAGAGGATAGACGATCACTGCCGCACCAAACGGGTGCGTCCGCTGTCGGCTGCACCCATTTGGTGCGCACGGTTCTGCACCGCTGCGGGGCGGCCTTTTTGAAATCAATGACTTGCAGCCTACGAAAAGTTGGCACGGTCGTTGCTGTACCTCAGCAGGCATTCATCCCCATCCGAGGTCGTACCGATGTCCGTGGAAAACGTTGAGAAGCTGATCAAGGACAACCAGATCGAGTTCGTCGACCTGCGCTTTGTCGACATGCGTGGTGTCGAGCAGCACGTGACCTTCCCGGTCAGCATCGTCGAGCCGTCGCTGTTCGAAGAAGGCAAGATGTTCGATGGCAGCTCGATCGCCGGCTGGAAGGGCATCGCCGAATCGGACATGGTGCTGCTGCCGGATACCGCCAGCGCCTACGTCGACCCGTTCTACGCCGATCCGACCATCGTGATCAGCTGCGACATCCTCGATCCGGCCACCATGCAGCCGTATGGCCGTTGCCCGCGCGGCATCGCCAAGCGCGCCGAGGCCTACCTGAAGTCCTCCGGCATCGCCGAAACCGCGTTCTTCGGCCCGGAGCCGGAATTCTTCATCTTCGATTCGGTCCGCTTCGCCAATGAAATGGGCCACACCTTCTTCCAGGTCGACTCGGAAGAAGCGGCATGGAACAGCGGCGCCAAGTACGACGGCGCCAACAGCGGCTACCGTCCGGGCGTGAAGGGCGGTTACTTCCCGGTGCCGCCGACCGACACCCTGCACGACCTGCGCGCCGAGATGTGCAAGACCCTGGAACAGGTCGGCATCGAAGTGGAAGTGCAGCACCACGAAGTGGCCACCGCCGGCCAGTGCGAGATCGGCACCAAGTTCAGCACCCTGGTGCAGAAGGCCGACGAACTGCTGCGCATGAAGTACGTGATCAAGAACGTCGCGCACCGTAACGGCAAGACCGTCACCTTCATGCCCAAGCCGATCGTCGGCGACAACGGCAGCGGCATGCATGTGCACCAGTCGCTGTCCAAGGGCGGCACCAACCTGTTCTCCGGCGACGGCTACGGCGGCCTGAGCCAGCTGGCGCTGTGGTACATCGGCGGCATCTTCAAGCACGCCAAGGCCATCAACGCCTTCGCCAACTCGGGCACCAACAGCTACAAGCGCCTGGTGCCGGGCTACGAAGCACCGGTGATGCTGGCCTACTCGGCCCGCAACCGTTCGGCTTCGTGCCGCATTCCGTGGGTGTCCAACCCGAAGGCACGCCGCATCGAAATGCGCTTCCCGGATCCGATCCAGTCCGGCTACCTCACCTTCACCGCGCTGATGATGGCCGGCCTGGACGGCATCAAGAACCAGATCGACCCGGGCGCACCGAGCGACAAGGACCTGTACGACCTGCCGCCGGAAGAAGAGAAGCTGATCCCGCAGGTCTGCTCCTCGCTGGACCAGGCGCTGGAAGCGCTGGACAAGGACCGCGAGTTCCTGAAGGCCGGCGGCGTGATGAGCGATGACTTCATCGACGGCTACATTGCGCTGAAGATGCAGGAAGTGACCAAGTTCCGCGCGGCCACCCACCCGCTGGAATACCAGCTGTACTACGCCAGCTGACCGGTGGCGATGGCGGTGGGCCTCCCCCTCCCACCCGCCGCCATCGCTTCCGTCTTCGCGGCTGGGGAGCCGCAGGGCGGGCCCCGGTCCGCCGTGGTAGAGCGGACCCCGACCCGCCGTGGTAGAGCGGGCCGCTGGCCCGCTGCAGTAGAGCGGACTGTTGGTCCGCTGAAACAGGGGCAAGAGAGACCGGATACGCGACCAGGGCCGCCCTCCCTCCCGCGTCGGTCGTGCAAGGAGAGAGGCACGGCCGTCCCGGCCCTGTACGTGTCCGGTGCAACAGCCACGGCCATCATCCTGATGGCCGCTGGTTGCCTGATGCCAACGCGCGCTGGCGCGCTGGCCCCATCCACCCTCGGGACATGCGCATGAAACTGATCTCCGCCATCATCCGGCCGTTCAAGCTCGACGAGGTCCGCGAGGCCCTCTCCGACGCAGGCGTGTCGGGCATCACCGTGACCGAAGTGAAAGGCTTCGGCCGCCAGAAGGGCCACACCGAGCTGTATCGCGGCGCCGAGTACGTCGTCGACTTCCTGCCCAAGATCAAGATCGAAACCGTGGTCACCGACGAGCGTGCCGACGCGGTGATCGAAGCGATCCAGTCGTCGGCAGGCACCGGCAAGATCGGTGACGGCAAGATCTTCGTCACCGCCGTCGAACAGGTCATCCGCATCCGCACCGGCGAAATCGGTGCCGACGCGCTGTAACCCCTTTCCGGAGACTCCCCCATGAAGATGTGCCTTCTCACCGGGTGGCAAGCCCGGTTCCACTTCGTGTGCCTGTTGATGCTGCTCAGCGCGCTGGCCGCCGGTGCGTGGCCGGGCAGTGCCCACGCGCAGGTCCAGGTGTCGCCGCTGCCGAGCGAAAGCGTGGCGGTCGAACCACTGCAGGACCCGGTCGCTGCGGCCGCCGCACCGGCCGCGGCTGAAGCCGCCGCGACCTACGACCATGGCGACGTGGCCTGGATGCTGACGTCCACCCTGCTGGTGCTGCTGATGGTGGTGCCGGGCCTGGCGTTGTTCTATGGCGGCCTGGTGCGTTCGAAGAACGTGCTGTCGGTGCTCAGCCAGATCCTGGTGGTGTTCTCGCTGGTGCTGCTGCTGTGGGTGGCCTATGGCTACAGCGCGGTGTTCAGCACGGGCAACCCGTTCTTCGGCTCGTTCACCGAATTCGCCTTCCTCAAGGGCTTCACTCCGGAGTCGGTCGGCAACACCCCGATCAAGGGCCTGCCGGATTACCTGTTCGTCGCCTTCCAGTCGACGTTTGCTGGCATCACCACCGCGCTGATCGTCGGCGCGTTCGCCGAGCGCATCAAGTTCCGTGCGGTGCTGCTGTTCTCGGCGCTGTGGTTCACCCTCAGCTACATCCCGATGGCGCACATCGTCTGGGGTGGCGGCTACCTGAGTGAGATGGGCGCGATCGATTTCGCCGGTGGCACCGTGGTCCACATCAACGCAGGTGTGTCCGGTCTGGTCGCCGCGTGGTTCGTCGGCAAGCGCCTGGGCTATGGCCAGACCGCGCTGAAGCCGCACAACGTGCCGTTTACCTATATCGGCGCGATGCTGCTGTGGGTCGGCTGGTTCGGCTTCAACGCGGGTTCCGCCGCTGCCGCCGATACCGTCGCCTCGCTGGCCTTCCTTAATACCGTGCTGGCCACGGCCGCTGCCGTACTCGGTTGGACGCTGGTGGAAGCGATCAGCAAGGGCAAGCCGTCGGCACTGGGGGCTGCCTCGGGCGCAGTCGCCGGCCTGGTCGGCATCACGCCGGCCTGCGGCACCGTCGGCCCGCTCGGCGCGATCATCATCGGCTTCGTCGCCGGCGTGGTCTGCGTGTGGGGTGTGACCGGCTTGAAGCGCCTGCTGAAGGTGGACGACACCGCCGACGTGTTCGGTGTGCATGGTGTCGGCGGCATCGTCGGCGCGATTCTCACCGGTGTGTTCAGCGCGCAGTCGCTGGGCGGCACCAAGGCCGATCTGGATATCGCCCATCAGGTCTGGGTGCAGGTGGTCAGCGTCGGCCTGACCGTGGTCTGGTCGGCGGTAGTGACCACGCTTATCCTGCTGGTGGTGCGCAGCGTGGTCGGCCTGCGCGTGACCGAGGAAGCAGAGCGCACCGGCCTGGATGTGACTTCGCACGGCGAGTCCGCGTACGAGGCCTGAAATAGCGGCCGAGCTGCTGCATTGATGTTGTGGGTGCCGACCGTTGGTCGGCACTTCTACCGGTCTGGTAGGTGCCAAGCTTGCTTGGCACTGGGTCTGGGTCTGCTCTGGTGGGTGCCGACCACTTGGTCGGCACAGCGGGTAGACCATCCACGCATGGCGTGGATCTACCGCATCCTCTCTGGTGGGTGCCAAGCTTGCTCGGCACGGCAGCATGCATCATCGCGCCTGATCGCGCACAATCGGGCCATGCACCCGATCCGCACCGCCCTGATGCTCTCGGCCTGCCTGCTGCTGGCCGCCTGTGCCTCCGCGCCGCAGGAAACCCGCAACCCGCTCGCCACCTGGGTGCCGTCACCCAACCAGAACGCGCGCACGCCCGTCATCATCGTCATCCATCACACCGAGCAGAAGTCGGTGCAGCAGAGCCTGCGTACGTTGCGCACGGCCAACAGCGGTGGACCGGTCAGCGCGCACTACCTGATCGGTGCCGATGGCCATCGCTATCAGTTGGTTGCCGATGAGCGCCGCGCCTGGCACGCCGGCGCCGGGCGTTGGGGCACTATCACCGACCTCAACTCGGCATCGATCGGCATCGAGCTCGACAACGATGGCCGCAGCCCGTTCAGTGCGGCGCAGATCGAATCGCTGATCGTGCTGCTGCGCGATCTCACCGCCCGCCTGAACATTCCGCCGCGGCAGGTGATTGGCCATGCCGACCTGGCGCCGACACGCAAGCAGGACCCGAGCCGCTTTTTCCCGTGGCAGCAGCTGGCCGAGGCTGGATTCGGCGTCTGGCCGCGCGCTGCCGACGGTGCGGCGCCGGAAGGCTTCGACGCGTGGAGTGCGCTGGCCCGCTTCGGCTATCCGCTCGACAACCGGGACGCCGCCGTCGCTGCCTTCCACCGCCGTTTCCGTGGCCGCGACGACCTGCCGAAGACACTGGATGCTGAAGACGCCCGCATCCTGCATTCCCTGCTGCTGCAGACGCCGTGAACCATGCCTGGCGCGTTCGCAGCGCAGGCATCTCCATGCCGTTCCCGCTCCCCGGTAGTGCCAGACCATGCCTGTCATCCTCTGGCGATCACCCCAGTCCCAGCGCATCGCGTAGCGCCACGATGTGCGCGCGGCCAACAACCAGCTCGCTACCGTCGCTCAGCACCAGCCAGTAGCGGCTGCCGGAACCCGCATGCAACGTACGCACGTGCCGCAGGTTGACCAGGTGCGATCGATGGCAGCGGACGAAATCCTGAGGCAGTACCGAGGCCAGTGCAGTCAGGGATTTGTCATGCAGCTCGCTGCGGCCATCGCGCATGCGCACCTGGCTGTAGTCGCCATCTGCCGCGATCCACATCACCTCCGAGAGCTCGACGGTTGCCGTTCCCTGCGCACGCCAGATGCCCAGGTAGCGTGCCCGGCCTGAACGCATACCGCTGGTATCGAACAAGCGTTCCAGCGCCTGACCAAGGCGTTCGCGCGAAAAGGGCTTGGGAACGAAGTCGAGTACACCGTGTTCAAATGCCTGCAGCGCACGATCACGGTGGGCCGACACCACTACGCACTGGTAGCGGCCGGCTACCGCACGCCGCAGCAGTTCGAAGCCGTCCTCGCCCCCAAGGTTGAGGTCCAGCAGCAGGCCGTCGTAGACATTGCGCTGCAGGCGGTCGCCGGCTGCCTCCAGATCGGCCACGGCATCGAAGCGTGCGCGCGTTCCTGCCAGCTCGGCGCACAGCCGCTGCAGACGTTGGCGTACCAGCGGTTCGTCTTCAACGATCAGGATGCGCATGTCAGTTCGATCCGTCCGCACCATTGGTTGCCGTCGATGCCTTGCACGAAGCTCCATCCGCCGGGGCTGGCGGCCGCCAGACTGGCTTCGATGTAGCGCGTGCCCGTGCCGCGACCGCGATGCGAGGATGAGCCGTGCGCGCTGTGCAGTTCCAGCACCCAGCGTCCACCGCCGCGCTGCACGCGCAGACGGAACGGGTGCTGCGCGCATGCCAGCGCACCGGCATGCGTCAGCGCGTTTTCCACCTGTGCATGCAGGATGCCGGGCGGCAGCAACAGCGGCGCATCCTCGCCATCCACGTCCAGCACCAGGGGCTGGCCCAGTGCCTGGCCAACGATGTCCAGATGGCTGCGGCACAGGGCCAGCTCGTCCTGCAACGGAATGCTCTGCCGGCTGCTGCTGTCACGCAGCCGATCGAACTGATCGGCCAATGACTCCACCAGGCGGCTGGCACGCGAAGGTGCCTGCTCGATCAGTTCCTGCAGACTTGTGAGGGTGTTCATCAGCCAATGTGGCTGGATGCCTCGCTGCAACAGCTGCAATGAAAGCCGTGCGCGCTCTTCACGCAACAACGCGTTGTGCCGGTCCAGTGCCTGCAGTTGTACCGCGTGACGCAGCAGCAGGAACACCATCAGTACCGCCAGCAGCAGGAAGTACGGTCCGTCAAGGAAAGCGCCGCGCGCGACCAGCAACGCCAGCAGGCCGGCCAGCAGCAGGACCAGGATCGGCCATCGATCCTCTGTGTCGCCGCGCGCACGCAGCAGCAGCGATGCCGAAGCGAGCAGGCTCAACAAGAGCACTGCCGCCGAGCGGGTGTCAAAGCCAGGCAGGACGATGGCGAGCACCGCGATCACGGACAGATAGACGAAGCACCCGGCACGCGGAACCGCCACCTGGAATCGCCGCGCCAGATAGGCTGGCAGGAGCATGGCCGCGGCTACGTGCAATGCCAGCAGTGCAATCAGGCGCGGGACATGCCACGGGTAGTCATACCCCAGCAGGGAGCGCCACGCTTCCACTGCAGGCAACGCCAGTCCCACCACGCCCAGTGCCAGCAGAAGGCGAGCGCCGGGCGTGCGGGTCTGGCCACGCAGTACCGCCAGGAAATACAGGCTGGCTGCCGCCAGTGCGCCGATGGCGAAGGCCGCAACCAGCCATGGCAGGATGATCTGGCCATACAGCACAGCTGCGGGCGCGATCAGTGCCATCGCGTCGGCGCCATGCAGGGTGAAATGTTGTCGCTGGCTGGATGCAAGCACGACCAGCTCATCGGTGGCATTGCCAGAAGCGGGGGGAAGCACGTGGACAAGGTCGATGCGTCCTGGTTGTTCTTCTTCAGCGGTGCGGCCCACGACGCCATTGCTGATCCAGGGCGTGCCGTTCCAGTACAGCTGGCTGGCAGCGCGCAGCGACAGCCGCAACGTGCGGTCATGATCGTCGGTGCCGGTTGGCGCCGGCACCTGCCAGCGCAGCCAGTACGGGCCGCGCCACTGCGCCAGCAGCTGCTGATCCAGCGGACGCCAGGCCAGGTCCTGCGGCGGCCGCGCAGGCAGGGGGCTGGATGCCCCGGCGTCCGCAGGTGCCATCTGCGCCCCCTGCACGAATACCACGCCGGCGGGTGGCGTCGACACGACCAGCCATGCGGCCACCGCCGCAAGCAGCAGAGCAAGAACAGCCAGGGTACGTGGGATCTGCATGGCGGCCATCGTATCGGTTGCGTGGAGCCATTGGACCGCCTTTTGGAGACGTTCGGCAGGCGGGTGCCCCCACAGCCCTGTGATCGAGCCGATGCTGACCGCGCACGTCCCTCCTTTGGAGCCCACCATGAGCCGCAACGCCTGCACATCGTCCAGCAGTCCCCATCCTCGTCGCTCTGCCCTGGTCGCCACGGTGGCCACGTTCTGTCTGGCGCTTGCTGCGGCCATGCCGGCGCAGGCCACGCCTAGGGCATTGGTGTTCGAGCCGTACACGCTGCAGACCAGAGCACATGGCGCCATCCCTGCAGAGATCGCCGTGCTGGAAGTGCCGCGCCGACACAGCGAGCCGGACGGACCGCGCATGGGGCTGAAGGTGGTACGCCTGCGTGCAACCGGCGGCGATGGCCGCAGCGCCCCCGTGGTTTATCTGGCCGGTGGCCCGGGTGGTTCCGGCATCGATACCGCGCGCGGCCCGCGCTGGCCGGTGTTCGACCAGGTCCGACGCGAAGCCGACGTGCTGCTGCTCGACCAGCGAGGTGCCGGTCTGTCTGAACCACCGCCGGAGTGTCCGCATGAAACCCGCTTCGACGATGGCCAACCACTGCAGCGCGATGCGGCCCTGGCCGCATTGCAGGCGACGGCTGCCAAGTGCGTGGAATTCTGGCGTCAGGCTGGCGTCGATCTGGGCGCCTATACGACCGCCGAGAGTGCCGATGACCTGGATGATCTGCGGCGCGCACTGGGTGTGCCCAGGATCAGCTTGTGGGGCATGAGCTACGGCACCCACCTGGCGCTTGCGACGGTGCGCCTGCACGGCAAAGATCTGGAACGCGTCGTGCTGATGGGCACCGAAGGCCCCGATGACACACTGAAGCTGCCGCTCAGCAGCGATGCGCTGCTACAGGAACTGACGCCACTGGCCCGCAGGGACGGCTTCGATGATCTGGCCGGATCGGCAAAGCGCGTGCTGCAGGCATTGCGTGAGCAGCCGCGACAGGGTCGCAGCCGCATGCATGACGGTCGCCAGGTGACCATCGGTGAATTCGATGCGCAGATCCTGATTGCCAATACTCTTGGCCAGCGGCATACCCAGCAGTGGCTGCCGTTGATACTCCGCGAGGCCGAGCGCGGCAACTACGACCCGCTGGCCGATCTGGTGCTGATCGTGCGCGCACAGTTCGCCCAGTACCCGGCGATGGGGCTGGCCATGGACGTGGCTTCCGGGCAGAGCCCGCAGCGTCTGGCGCGGGTGGAGGCGCAGGCACGCGAAAGCCTGTTCGGCGACGCCCTGAACTTCCCGTTCCCTGCCATCGGCAACGGCCTGGGCCTGGCCGATCTGGGCGAATCCTTCCGCGGGCCGCTGCGCAGCGACGTGCCGGTGCTGTTCATCAGCGGCACGCTGGATGGGCGCACGCCACCGGCCAACGCCGATGCGCTGCGTCCAGGCTTCAGCCATGGCCGCTCGCTGCTGGTGCGCAACGCCAGCCATCACCACGAGCTGTGGACCGGCAATCCTGCCATTGCCCGCAGCATCGTCGACTTCCTGGCCGGTCGCATCGTGAACGATGCCGAGCTGGACGTACCGCCGCCGGTGTTCGCCACCAGCAACAGTGGCCTGCTGGGCAGTGGCGGACGCTGAAGGGAGAGCGTGGTGCCGGGCACCCGGCGCGTCCGGCACCGTGCTGTTTCCTCTACATTGGGGCAATGAAAGACATCATTGCCCCCCTGAACCGCACGAGCTTGGGCCTTGTTGCGCTGGCCGTGCTCGCCGGCTGCTCCACCACCGCTCCCCGCACCGGAACCGAAGTGCCGACGCCGGTCACGCCGCCCGCGGCCACCTATGCCAAGGCCGCATGGAGCGCACTGCCACCGGTCTCCGACAGCGACCTGCAGGCCGGTTTCGTCGCCTGGCGCAGCAGCTGCACCCGCCTGAAGAACGATGCGGTCTGGGCCAAACCCTGCGCCACCGCCGCGACGGTTTCGGACAAGGACCCGGCGGCGATCCGCCAGTTCCTTCAGCGCGATTTGGATGTCTATGCATTGCGTGCCGGCGGCCACCAGGCCGACGGGCTGATTACCGGCTACTACGAGCCGATCTACCCCGGCAGCCTCACCCGCACGGCTGCTGCCACCGTACCGGTGTACGGCACGCCGAATGATCTGATCGTGGTGCAGCTGGACAGCGTCTACCCGGAATTGAAGGGCAAGCGCCTGCGCGGGCGCGTCGAGGGCAAGGTGCTCAAGCCCTATGACGACGCCGGCACCATCGCGGCCAAGGGCGCCAAGGCGCCGGTACTGGCCTGGCTGACCGACCCGATGGACCTGCAGCTGCTGCAGATCCAGGGGTCGGGCCGGGTGCGCCTGGGCGACGGCACGCAGGTACGGCTGGCCTATGCCGAGCAGAACGGCCACCCCTACCGCGCGATCGGTCGCTGGCTGGTCGACCAGGGCCAGCTGAAGAAGGAAGACGTCACCATGGATGCGATCCGCGCCTGGGCCCGGGCCAATCCCGCGCGCGTGCCGGAACTGCTGCGCAGCAACCCCAGCTACGTGTTCTTCGTGCGCAACCCGGACAGCCCGGAGGGTCCACGCGGTTCACTGAACGTGCCGCTCACCGCCGGCTACAGCGTCGCAGTGGATCGCAGCGTGGTGCCGCTGGGCAGCCTGCTGTGGCTGTCCACCACGCGCCCGGACGGCAGCCCGGTGGTGCGCCCGGTGGCCGCACAGGACACCGGCGGCGCGATTGCCGGTGAAGTACGCGCGGACCTGTACTGGGGCAGTGGCGATGCCGCAGGCAAGCTGGCCGGCGACATGAAGCAGAAGGGCAACATCTGGATGCTGTGGCCGAAGGGCGTGGCGCTGCCTGCGTCGGCCCGGTGAAGCACTCACCTGCGCGCTGCGAGGTCGGGCGATAATGGCGCCATTCCGAACTTTCCGACCGCGCCTGCGGCCAGGACCTCTGCAATGACCTACGCAAAGCACAACGCAAAACCCGGCGCGAAATCCGCCGCAAAGAAGTACTACAAGCACTGGGCCGAATCGGGCCTGGGCAAGGGCAACGTGCTGATGGAAGCCCGTGGCGAGAAGATCGTGCGCCAGGTGGAGATCTACGGCACCAAGATGGTCTGGGCCGACGAGCATGCCCACAGCGATGACCGCTTCCTGCTGGCCGACCAGCCGGTGTCGTTCCTGGATTTCGACGAAGACGACGAAATCTCCGCGCGCGAATTCGAAAGTGCCTGGAAGAAGGCCCGGGAGGCCACCGGCTACCCGGTGTAAGCCACCGCTCCACCCCGTTTTTGTAGAGTCGAGCATGGCTCGACTCCACATGGCAGACGCATGTAATGTTATATAATTACATTTCATCTGCGCCCGTCCACCCCCATGAAAACCTCCACGCTGGTGGCCACCCTCGCGGCGGCTCCGTTCGCCCCTGAAGCACTCGCACAATCGGCGGACGCCGCACTCACCCTCGGCAGGGTGCAGGTACACCAGCACGGGGAGGGCCAGCTGAGCGCGCACCAGGTGCTGACCTCGGTGGACGTGCTGGGCGCGGACCAGATCGAAGACCGAAACGTCTCGCACAGCTGGGAACTGCTCGGGCAGATGCCCGGCATCCAGCTCACCGAAACCCGGCAGGGTGCCGAATCGGGCAAGGTCAGCTTCCGCGCCTTCAACGGTGAGGGCTACCTCAATGCCATCAAGACGCTGATCGATGGCATCCCCAGCAACGTCAACAGCGGCAACCAGCGCTTCATCGACATGCTGTTCCCGCTGGAAATCAGCTACATCGAAGTAGTGCGCGGTACCAACGATCCGCGCTATGGCTTGCACAACATCGGCGGCAACGTGAACTTCGGCACGCGCCAGGGCGGCAGCTATACCGATGCGCGGCTGGCCTACGGCAGCTACAACACCCGTGATGCGCAGCTGGCGGTAGGCCGTGAAGCCAATGGCGTCGCACAGAACTATTTCGTCGGCACCCAGGCCAGCGATGGCTACCGCGACCACGACACCTCGAAGAAATATTCGCTGGGCGGCAAGTGGTTCTACGGCTCGCTGGACGAGGGCCTGCGCGTGGGCCTGACCGCGCGTGCATACCACCACGAAGCCGAAGAACCCGGCTTCATGACCGCCGACGAACTGCGCACGCATCGCCGCGGCAGCGACCTGCGCAACGGAAACGATGGCGATGACCGCGACATGCGCCAGATTGCCGCGCACCTGGATATGAAACTGTCCGAGAGGCTCACCTTCGGCACGCGGCTCTATTACAACCGCTACGAAGACGACCGCCGCGTGACCTTCAGCGACCTGCCCACCGGCAACCTGCCGCGCCAGCGCCGCGTGTGGGATGAGCGGCAGACCGGCCTGCTCAGCACGCTCACCTGGCAGGCCAGCCCCGCGCTTACCGTCGAGGGCGGCTTGAACTACGAGCAGCAGGACAACAGCTACCTCCGCGATCGCTACGCCTACGCCGAACCCACCGACTTCAGCCGTGCCCCGACACGGGTGCAGAACAACGACCGCCACAGCTTCGACAACTGGGGCGCCTACGTGCAGGCCATCTACCAGCCCGTCGAGGCGTGGAAGATCGTGCCGGCCTACCGTGTGGACCGCTTCAGTGGCCGTACCCACCTGATGAACGGCCTCAGCGCTCGGCTGCAGGATTACGGCAGCATCGGCCAGCCCAAACTGAGCGTCATCCACAGCCTGGGCGAGAACACCCACGTCTACGCAAACTGGGGCCGCACCTTCCAGGTGCTCACTGGATCCACCGCGCCGGCTTACCTCGCCCCGGGCCAGGCGCCGATGCATCCGTCCACCAACACCGGCATGGAGCTGGGCCTGAAGTTCCAGCCGTTCGCGGGCAGCCAGGCACGTCTGGCGGTATGGCAGCAGGATGCGGAAAACGAGGTGTCCAACATGCCGGCCACCGGTACCACGGTCACCTTGGGCAAGACCCGCCGACGCGGCGTGGATGCGCAGTTGAGCCTGCAGCTGGGCGACGACTGGACGGTATGGGCGTCGCACGCCTACCAGGAAGCGAAGATCACCCGCGACGACCGCGACGCCAGCATTTCCCTGCAGGGCCGCGAAGTGGCCGCCACCCCGCGATACATCAGCAACCTGGGGGCGGATTACCGCGCCAGCGACGCGCTTCGCCTCGGCCTGCAGGCACGCGCGCAGGGCGACTACTACCTTGAGGAGCGCAATGTGGCCGGAAAGTTCGGTGGCTTTGCCGTGCTCGACCTCAGCGCGGCCTATCAGATCAACCCACGCTGGAGCGTGGACCTGCAGCTGAAGAACGTTACCGGACGCCAGTACGCCTACGCCTGGTACGACAGCTTCTTCTGGGACAGCGCTCGCCCGATGTTTTCGCCGGCCCCTGGCCGTAGCGTGTTCGTCGGCCTCAATATGAAACTGTGACCCGCTCACGTATCCGGTAGTGGGCGAGCTTGCTCGCCCAGCGGCAGTGGTCAGGGCCCTTTCCTGACGGAAAGGGATCCGACCCCGGACGCGCGTTTTGCACTACATTGGTGCAATGTCCGACCCCGCACCCCCGCCGTCCCTCGATGCCCTGGGCACGCCGTTGGCCTGGGCCGGGGCCGATGGCTGCATTGCCGGCTGCAACCCGGCCTTCGCCCGCTGGCTGGGCGTCAGCGTCCGGCGCCTGCTGGGGCGGCCGCTGGCCGCACTGGAAGTGCAGGGCGAGGCACTGGCCCATTTCCTGGCCCGCGATGAGCGCGACAGCCTGCGCCTGAACCGGTTGGCGCTGGCGGTGCCCGGCGAGGCCCCGCGCTTCGCCGAGGGCTGGATGAGCCGCCGCGACGATGGCGGTTGGCTGCTGGAGGCGCATCCGGTTGATGAATTCCCCGGGCTCGACCCGACCCAGGCCCTGCCCAGCGCGCTCAGTGCGGCGCTGAAGGGACTGGCCCACGAGCTGCGCAACCCACTGGCCGGGCTGAAGGGCGCGGCCCAGCTGCTGGCCCGCCGCGCGGCCCAACGCGATGCCAGCGAACGTGAGCTGATCGAATTGATCGGGTCCGAGATCGAGCGCCTCAACGGCCTGCTCGACCAGCTGCTGTCGCCGGCCCCGGCCGCACCGCATGCCGAACTGAACATCCACGCCGCGCTGGAACGCGTGCTGCGCCTGGCCGAGAACGAGGCCGGCTGGGCGGTACGCCTGCAGCGCGACTACGACCCCAGCATTCCCGAATTCCACGGCGACGCCGACCGTCTCACCCAGGCGGTGTGGAACCTGGTGCGCAACGCGATCCAGGCCGGCGCCGGCAACATCACCCTGCGTACCCGCGTAGAACACGGTGTACGCATCGCCGAGCAGCTGCACACGCTGGCGCTGCGCCTGGAGATTGCCGACGACGGCCGTGGCGTGCCCGAGGAGCTGGCCGAGCATCTGTTCCTGCCGCTGGTCAGTGGTCGCGCCGAAGGCACTGGCCTGGGCCTGGCGCTGGCGCAGCAGGTCGCGCGCGAACACCGCGGTACGCTGACCTACCGCTCGCGCCCGGGCCATACCGTGTTCACCCTGCTGCTGCCGATCATCAGCGGCGCCGCCCCGGCCGAGGAGGCCCCGCGTGATGTCTGACGCCTCCATTCCCGCACAACGCATCTGGGTGGTCGACGACGACCGCGCCGTGCGCTTCGTGCTGTGCACCGCGCTGCGCGAGGCGGGCTACCAGGTTGTCGACTTCGACAGCGCCGCTCCCGCCCTGCAGGCGTTGAGCGAAGGCCCGCCGCCGGCGCTGCTGTTCACCGATGTGCGCATGCCGGGTGACGATGGCCTGGTGCTGTTGGACAAGCTCAAGGCCGCGCTGCCGCAGCTGCCGGTGGTGGTGATGTCGGCCTACACCGACGTGGCCAGCACGGCCGGTGCGTTCCGCGGTGGCGCGCATGAATTCCTGTCCAAGCCGTTCGATCTGGACGACGCCGTGGCGCTGGCGCAGCGTGTGCTGCCGGCCGTTGCACCGGCACTGGCGGCGCCCACACCTGCGGCGGAAGCGCATGGCGACCAGCCGCCGCAACTGGTGGGCGATACCCCGCCGATGCGCGCGCTGTTCCGTGCCATCGGCCGCCTGGCGCAGGCGCCGCTGGCGGTGCTGATCACCGGCGAAACCGGCACAGGCAAGGAGCTGGTGGCCAATGCGCTTCATCGCGAATCGCCGCGCGCGCAGGGGCCGTTCGTCGCGCTCAATACTGCTGCAATCCCGTCCGAGCTGCTGGAAAGCGAGTTGTTCGGCCACGAAGCCGGCGCCTTCACCGGTGCCCAGCGCCGCCATATCGGTCGCTTTGAGCAGGCCAACGGCGGCACGCTGTTCCTCGATGAAATAGGCGATATGCCGTTGCCGCTGCAGACCCGTCTGTTGCGCGTGCTGGCACAGGGCGAGTTCTTCCGCGTCGGTGGTCGCGAGTTGATCCGCGTCGACGTGCGGGTGATTGCCGCCACCCACCAGGACCTGGAAGGACTGGTCGCGCAGGGCAGGTTCCGCGCCGATCTGCTGCACCGCCTGGATGTGGTGCGCCTGCAGCTGCCGCCGCTGCGCGAGCGTCGCGAGGACATCGCACAACTGGCAAGTACGTTCCTGGGCGCCGCCGCACGCAAGCTGGATACGCCGCCGAAGCGCCTGACCGCTGCCGCACTGCAGGCGCTGCGCGAACACGACTGGCCGGGCAACGTGCGCGAACTGGAAAACGTGTGCTGGCGGATGGCGGCGCTGGCCGCCGCTGACACCATTGGCGTGGCCGACGTCGATACCGCGCTCAACCGTACGCGCGGTCGTCGCAGCAGCACCACCAACGCCGATCCGGGGCAGTGGGAGGCGCTGCTGGCCGAATGGGCACGCCGTCAGCTGGCCGAAGGCGTGGAAGGGCTGCACGCGCAGGTGCGAGAGCGGGTCGACCATGCCCTGCTGGAGGCGGCGCTGCAGATCACCCATGGCCGCCGTGCCGAAGCCGCGGCCCGCCTGGGCCTTGGCCGCAATACCCTTACCCGCAAGCTGGGCGCCGGGCGCCGTCGCGGGGGCCATTGAACGGTCCCTGCACGCGATCCTCGCGCCCGCTTGCCGAACCGTTGATCGTTCATGGACGATGCCGTCCGTAGTGTCACCTGCAAGGAGTCTTCGATGCGTCTGTCCTTTGCCATCCTGCCGTTGTCCGCCGCCGCGCTGCTGTCTGCCTGTGGCAGTGCGCCGAAGAAGGCCGAGCCCACCCCGCCACCGCCGACCGTGGTCAGCGCCGCCAAGCAGGCCGAGGCCAATCTGTCGCCGGCCTCGGCCAGCATCGTCAGTGGCCGCATCGCGCTGATGGTGGAGCCCGGTGGCATCCACATCACCGGGCTGATCGGTGGCCTGCAGCCGATGCAGCAGGCCGGTTTCCACATCCACGAGCGCGGTGACTGCAGCGCGGTGGATGCCAGCAGTGCCGGCAATCACTTCAACCCCGGTGGCGCTGCGCATGGCCGCGCCGGCACCGGCAAGCACCACCTGGGCGACATGGACAATCTGCGTGCCGACGCCCAGGGCCGCGCCAACGTCGATATCCACCTCAAGGGCGTTACCCTTGGCGGAGGCGCCGCCACCGATATCGCCGGACGTGCACTGGTCGTGCATGCCAACGCCGACGACTATCGCAGCCAGCCCGCCGGCAATGCCGGCGTCCGCATCGCCTGTGGCGTGATCCGGGTTGTCCGCTGATCACTGCAGGCATCATCCAGGGAGAGATTCCATGCGTTTGATCCACACTTCGCTGTTTGCGGCCATCGCCGCGCTGGGCCTGGCGGCCTGCAACCAGCAGCCGGCCGCGCCGCAGGCTGAAACCGCGCCGGCCGCTCCGGCCGACGGCGCCACCGCCGAACCGGCCGCAGCACCTGCACCGGCTGCCGATGCCTCGGCCACGGCCGAGCTGGCGCCGACCCAGGGCAACGAGGCCAAGGGCAGCGTCACCTTCAAGGTGGTTGACGGCAAGGTCCACGTGACCGGCCAGATCAGCGGCCTGAAGCCGGGCAGCGAGCACGGCTTCCACATCCACGAGAAGGGCGACTGCAGCGCGCCGGACGGCATGAGCGCCGGTGGCCACTTCAACCCGGGCAAGCAGGATCACGGCAGCGTGTCCGCCGATCCGCACCACGGTGGCGACATGCCCAACATCAAGGCCGACGACAAGGGCGTGGCCACCATCGACGGCCCGGTGTCGAGCAACGTCAACATCGGCAAGGGCGATGACTTCGACATCATCGGCCGCGGCCTGATCGTCCACGCCGATGCGGATGACTACAAGACCCAGCCGACCGGCAACGCCGGTGCGCGCCTGGCGTGTGCGGTGATCCAGAAGGCGCAGTAAGCCATCAGAAAACGCCGGCGCAAGCCGGCGTTTTTCTTTATCGGTAGTGCCGGCCGCTGGCCGGCAATCGCAGATCCGGAGGTTGCCGGCCAGCGGCCGGCACTACCATCAGGCCACCCGGATCAGCACGCCAGCAGTTCGCGCGCGTCCTGACCGGCTTCGCAGTGCACGAACAGCACCGCGGCCATTTTGCTGGAAATGGAAAACGCCGGCGCAAGCCGGCGTTTTTCTTTATCGGTAGTGCCGGCCGCTGGCCGGCAATCGCAGATCCGGAGGTTGCCGGCCAGCGGCCGGCACTACCAACAGGCCACCCGGATCAGCGCGCCAGCAGTTCGCGCGCGTCCTGACCGGCCTCGCAGTGCACGAACAGCACCGGCACGCCGTGCGCTTCCAGCACCGCGGCCATCTGCCGCTGGCGCATCAGGAACTGCTCGTAGATGCCCTTCAGGCGGTCGCAGTCGTTCTTGCCGTGGTTGTAGTGCGCGCACCAGCCGGCCGGGTCGAACAGCGCCATGCGTGCCTCGCCGTGCGTGTAGCGCAGCAGCGGCTCGGGCGCGGCGTTGAGCCATTCGTCCTCGCCCGGGGCCATGATCGCGGTCTCGATCAGCGGCCACAGCGCGGCCAGGCCCTGATTGTCGTACTGCATCGACATCATCGCGGCCAGATCATTCACGGTGAAATAGCGCGCATGCTCGATGCGGGCACCGAAGGTGTTCTGCGCCATCAACGCGGTGTCGGCATGCGCCATGCCGTTGGCCAGCAGCGTGTCTTCCAGCGCCTCGGCCACTGCATTGGTCGTCGCCACGTCGCTGCCGGTCAGCAGGAACGGCACCACGCGCAGGCCACCGCCCACCAGGCTGGCATCGGCCTGGAACGGCAGCGGCACATCACCGTTGGCATCGGTACCGAAGGCCAGCAGGCGCGGGCCCTGGTTGCGGCCCGGCGCACGCATCTGCAGTTCTTCCAGGCGGCGATGGATCGGCCAGCCCGGGCGCAGTACTTCGGCCGGGTCGAAATGGGCGGCGGCGAACACCAGGTCCAGCTCGGCCACCTGCGGCACCAGCTTGGACAGGTCGCGGCCGACGCGATCGGCCAGTTCACCGGCCTGTTCGGCGCTGAGCACCGCCTGGCGGGGGATTTCGCCGCCGGCCAGTTCCAGGGCCAGCACGCCAAGGGCATTCATCGCGGGGTCGGGTTTGCTCATGGTTCCACGGTTGGCCCATCACAGGGCGGCAGCTACACTTGGCTCCATTATGCCTGCTCCGTCGTGCAGGCCATGTTGCAGACACCCTCATCCATGCCAGGTATCTCCATGCCCAACGCTCGTCCCGTCGCCATCCTCGGTGGCGTCCGCATTCCGTTCTGCCGCCAGAACACCGCGTATTCGGATGTCGGCAACCTCGGCATGTCGGTCCGTACGCTGGGCGCGCTGGTCGAACGTTTCGGCCTGCACGGCCAGCAGCTGGGTGAAGTGGCGATGGGTGCGGTGATCAAGCACTCCAGCGACTGGAACCTGGGCCGCGAAGCCACGCTCTCTTCTGGCCTGTCGCCGTTGACCCCAGGCATCACCCTGCAGCGCGCCTGCGGCACCTCGCTGGACAGCATCATCACGGTTGCCAACAAGATCGCGCTGGGCCAGATCGAATCGGGTATCGGTGGCGGTTCGGATACCACCTCCGACGTGCCGATCGTCTACGGCAAGAAGCTGCGCGCGCGCCTGCTGGCCGCCAACCGTGCCAAGAGCACTGGCGACAAGATCCGCGCGCTGACCGCTGGCTTCAAGTTCTCCGAGCTCAAGCCCGAGTTCCCGGGCGTGGCCGAGCCGCGCACCGGCAAGAGCATGGGCGACCACTGCGAGGACATGGCCAAGGAATGGAACATCTCGCGTGACTCGCAGGACGAGTGGGCGGTGTCGTCGCACAAGAAGCTGGCTGCTGCCTATGAGCGCGGTTTCTTCAACGACCTGATCGCACCGTTCCGTGGTGTCGAGCGTGACAACATCCTGCGCCCGGATACTTCGCTGGAGAAGCTGGCCACGCTGAAGCCGGCGTTCGACAAGGTCTCCGGCCGCGGCACGCTCACCGCCGCCAACTCCACGCCGCTGACCGACGGCGCCGCCGCCGTGCTGCTGGCCAGCGAAGAGTGGGCGCGTGCCCACGGCCATGAGCCGCAGGCCTATCTGCGTGACGCGCACGTCTCGGCGGTGGACTTCGTGCATGGCGAAGGCCTGCTGATGGCGCCGACCGTGGCCGTGCCGGAGATGCTCAAGCGCAACGGCCTGACCCTGCAGGACTTCGACATCTACGAGATCCACGAAGCCTTCGCCGCGCAGGTGCTGTGCACCCTGCGTGCGTGGGAGAGCGAGGATTACTGCCGCAACCGCCTGGGCCTGGATGCACCGCTGGGCCGCATCGACCCGGACAAGATCAACCTGCTGGGTTCCTCGCTGGCCACCGGCCACCCGTTCGCGGCGACTGGCGCACGCGTCATCGCCACCGCCGCCAAGCAGCTGGCCGAACGCGGCGGTGGCCGCGCGCTGGTGTCGATCTGCACCGCCGGCGGCATGGGCGTAGTGGCGATCGTCGAGCGCTGATCGCTGCGACCGCGCGCCAACCAAGGTTGGCGACTACCGGGAATGCGCGCTGGATCTGCTTTGGTAGATGCCGACCTTGGTCGGCCATGCGATGTCATCGTTCGGAAGATGTCAGAGCGCCAACCAAGGTTGGCGACTACCGGGTTCCACAGATGAAAACGCCGCCCATCGGGCGGCGTTTTTTCTTGCTCCGGTGGGTGCCGACCGTGGGTCGGCACGCTTCACGGCAACCGTGGATTGCCGAATTCGTCGCGCTCTTCGTTGGCGTCATACACCGGCGGCTGCACCGTAACCGGCTGCTCCTCCACCGTGGCACGCAGCGGCGCTTCGGTGCCGCGCACCAGTTCCACGCTGTCCTCGCCACGCTGCAGTCGCAGCGCATTGGCCAGGCACTGCGCGGCCAGCGCGTGCTCGCCACGCTGTGCGAACAGCTCACCCAGTGCCTCCCACGCCGGGGCACCGGCGCCCGCGGCGATGGCCTCGTGCAGGAACGCATCGGCGGCATCCCACTGCTGCTGGGCCAGGGCCACGCGGCCCTGTGCCAGGCGCAGCGCAGCCGAGCTGTCGTGCACGTTGCGCCAGCGCGCGAGGTTGGCCTGACGCGTGGCCAGGCGCTCGGCCGGCAGGCGGCCATACAGCGCCACCAGTTCGTCATCCCAACGCTGGTCCAGTGCCTGTTCCAACGCCAGCAGCGCCGGTTCGTCCCAGTTCAATGCAACCGCACGGCTGGCATACGCACCCACCACGTCCGGGGTTGGCCGCAGCGCCTTCGGCGTGGCTTCCCACTGCGCGGCCAGCGCATTGACGTCGGCTGCTTCCAGCAGCGCCTGTGCGGCCAGGCGTGCTTCCAGTTCGCTGTTGGCGTCGGCCGGCAGCACCTTGCTCTGGCGCAGTGCACCCAGCTGGCCATACGCCTCGTGGGCGCGGCCGGCCTGTGCCAGCGCTTCGGTACGCAGCCACAGGCCGCGCGGCGGCAGCGGCTGGATCGTCGCCACATCCAACGCGTTAATCGCATCCACCGGCAGATCGCGCGCCAGCAGCTGTTCGGCGCGCAGAAGCGCCTGCAGGGTGGCATCGCTCTCGCCCAGGCGCTGCAGCAGGGCTTCACCGGCGGGGCCGTCGGCACGTGCCTGCGCACTGCGCACGGCATTGGCCAGCGCCACCGCGCTCACTTCCGGATCCTTGGCGGCACCATCCAGCAGCTTTTCGGCACGCTGCCACTGGCCGTGCTCATAGGCCTGCAGGCCGTCGATCAGGCGCACCCGGCCCTGCTTGCGGCGGTAGCGGCCCCAGGCGCGGAACGGTGCTGCGATCAGGCTCCACAGCAGCCACAGCACCAGCACCGCGATCACCGACAGCAGTGCCACCTTGGGCAGGTTGCTGTGGTAGTCGTAGCCGCCGTAGCGCAGGGTCACTTCGCCGAAGCGGTTGAGGTCATCGGCGCCGAGCCATTGCGCGGCCACCACGCCGATGGCCACGGCCAGCAACAGCACGACCAGGGATTGCAGGGGTTTCATGGGGGATTACCTCCGGTCGGTCTGGGTGCGCAGTTGCTGCAGGGTGCTGCCAAGAACGCTGTTGCTGGCCTGCAGCGGAAGCTCGCGCAAGGCCTTCAGTTCAGCACGTTGCGCGCGCAGGGCCGGTGAATCCGGCCAACGCCGCTGTGCCCAGTGTTCCACGCGCGCCAACGCGGTATCGCGACCGGTGCGGTCGCCACGTTCGATTGCGGCACGCGCCAGGGTCAGTTCCAGCTGCAGCGCATCGTCGGCATTGCGGCGTTCGGCGGCGGTCAGCGGGCCATTCTGGCGGCTCGGGGTGATATCCACGAACGGAGCCAGCGTGGCCTGCCACCAGGGCTTGCCGGCGCCGGGCGCGGTGCCACCCGTCACCTGCGAGGGCAGGCCCTGCAGGGCCTTGGCCAGGGCATCCAGGCGTTGCAGCGATTGCACGCGCGGGCCGGTGCCCAGCGCATCCAGTGCATCGCGTTCCTGTACCAGTGCCTGGCGCAGGTTCAGGCCGTCGCTGTCGGGCAGATCGGCCAGCGCGGTGGCGGCCTGTGCATACAGGCGGCGTGCGCCTTCCACGTCGTCGGCGTAGTTCAGGCGTTGCGCCGCCTGGGTCAGCAGCAGTTCGGCCTCATCGCGCTGTACCGCCTGACGGCCCTGGTTGGCGCTGTCGGCCAGCTTGGCCAGGTTCTCTTCCAGCAGCGCACTGCGCTGGGAAAGGCCGAGCATCTCGTCGCGCAGCACGCGGTTGGTGGTCGCCGCATCCTGCAGGCGCTGGCTGGTCGCGCGCTGGTCGCGGCGCAATGCATCCAGCGTCGCCTGCAGGCCCTGCAGTTGTACGGCCGTGGTCTGCGCCTGCGCTTCCTGTTCGTGCTGTTGCTGCTGCCAGACGTACCAGCCGGCATAGCCGCCCACGCCAAGCACGACCACCCCGGCCAGCGGCAGCAGCCAGCGCACGGGTCGACGGGGCGGGGAAACGGGCGGAGTCTCGTTCATGGGGCTTCCTTGTCGGCACCGTCGCCGGTCAGGTTCCGGCAGGCCGCGTTGTGCACAGCATCACTGTTACCGACCACAGCGGCAAGCGTGACCCACGTCCCTGTTCAGTTCGCTGCCGGGACGGTGAGCGTGGCGTGTGCAGCCGCCACCAGCTGCGCGGTGGTGGGCCCGGCCGCGCGCACCACGCGCTGCAGCCCCAATGCGTGCGCCTGTTCGCCCAGCCGTTCGCTGGCCACGACGGCGGTGGCATGTGCCTGACAGCGTTGCTGCAATGCCGGCGGAAGCTGCTGCCAGAAATGCAGCAACGCCTCACCACTGCTGACCGCCAGCACCCACGGATACGCTGAATGCGCCAATCGAGCCAGCGTGCGTGGCGACAGGCGCAGCAGGCGACGCTGATAGACATCGGCGCGCTCGATGCTGGCGCCGGCCGCCTGCAGTTGCGCAGCAATCAGGCCGCGCCCCCCGGGGGCGGTCACCAGCCCGATGCGCAGGCCCTGCACCTCGGCCAGCACCGGCAGCGCCAGCAGGCCCTCGCTGTCCATCCGCTGCGGCGCATGCACCTCGGCGACGCCCTGCGCCCGCAGCGCGCGCGCGGTGCCTTCGCCCACGGTCAGCCACGGGCTGCGTTGTGCCTCGGCCAGTGGCAACAGGGTGGCGGCTGCGGTAACGGCGGCCGGGCTGGTGAACACCACCCGATCGCAGTTCAGCGCGCGTTGCAGCTGGTGCACCACTGGCGTGCCGTTCAGGCGCTGCAGGCGCCAGGGTGGCAGGGCCAGCACATGCCCGCCCAGCCCAGCAACGGCGCGGCGCAGCGCGGAATTCTGGCCCTGCGGTCGCAGCGAAATGAAGGTCCAGCCCGGTTCGGAACCGGCGGCGCCAGTGGGTATCGTATGGTCGGCCATTGCCTGCATTATGCGGGCCCTTCGTTGTCGTGGTCCCTGCTCCGATGTCCGTTGATGCTCTGACTTCCTCGCTGGCCGCCCTGCAGGACGTGCTTGACTGCATGCCGGCGGTCCGCGCCATGCAGATCCAGCTCGACGGCTATGCCGATGGCGTGCTGCGCATCACCGCGCCGCTGGCCGCCAACGTCAACGACAAGGGCAACGCCTTCGGTGGCAGCCTGGCCTCGGTGCTGACCCTGTCCGGCTGGGCACTGGTCAGCCTGCGCCTGCGCCTGGCCGGCCACGATGCCGAGGTCTACGTGGCCGACAGCAACCTGCGCTACCTGGCACCGGTCTACGAAGACCTGCACGCCCATGCCGAAGCGGCCGAGGCCACTGGCTGGGATGCCTTCCTGAACACCTTCCGCCAGCGCCGCAAGGCCCGCATCAGCATCATCGCCACCCAGCCCGGTGCCGATGGCAAGCCCGCCGCCGAGTTCAGCGGTCGCTTCGTTGCCTTCGCCAAAGGGTAGGATGGCAGGCTGACGTTCTGGGGAAACCACCGATGCGCCGCCTCATCCAGTTCCTGATGTGTTCCCTGCTGCTGGCCAGCGCCGTGGCTTCGGCCGACGACCTGAGCCGCAAGCAGCGCAAGCTGCTGGAAGAGACCCAGATCGCCTACGGCGCCACCATCCGCTGGGGCAGCATGGACGATGCCATCGGCTATCTGGACCCCAAGCTGCGCAAGGAAAAGCCGCCCACCGAGTTCGAGCTCAACCGCTACGCGCAGCTGCGCGTGTCGTCCTACCGCGAGCGCAGCAGCGCCGCGCTGGACGGGGGCCTGGTCGAGCGCCGGGTCGAAATCGGGGTGATCAACCAGAACACCCAGGCCGAACGCACCGTGGTGGTGGTCGAGCGCTGGCGCTGGGATGCCGAGGCCAAGCGCTGGTGGCAGACCGCCGGCCTGCCGGACCTGTGGAAGGGGCAGTGACGGGCCGCGTCCGGCTTGTGCGACAATCGGCGCCCGCTTAATCGACCCGTGACCTGAGTGAATTACGAAGAGTTGCTGGCCTTTGCAGGCCGAAACCCGATGCTGTCCGCGGCCCTGGTCGGCCTGACCGTGGCCATCATCGTCACCGAGATCCGCCGCCTGTTCCGGGGCTTCAAGGGCATCAAGCCCGCCGAACTGACCCAGCTGATCAACGCGGGTGGCACGGTGGTGGTCGACCTGTCGGCCAGCGGTGACTTCGAGAAGGGCCACATTGCCGGCAGCCGCAATGCCCAGGCCAGTGCCTTCGGCCCGGACAACAAGCTGGTGGCCAACGCCAAGCAGTCGCCGGTGGTGCTGGTGTGCCGCAGCGGCAACGCCTCGGAAACCGCCGCCAAGGCGCTGAAGAAGGCCGGCTTCGAAAAGGTCTACGTGCTCGACGGCGGCATTCCCGCCTGGCAGCAGGCCGAGCTGCCGCTGGTCAAGGGCCGCAACTGATTGCCGCAGGTGGCGGATCCGGCCTTGTATGGGCCTGATCCCGCCCCCATCGCAGTAGTTCGACCATCGTTTTCATTGCATTCACCTGGAGTTACTGGAAATGTCCGAAGAGATCACCAACGGCGCCGCTGCGCCGGTCGATGCCGCTACCGGCCCTGCTTTCACCGTCGAGAAGATCTACGTCAAGGACGTCTCCTTCGAGTCGCCGAACGCTCCGACCATCTTCAATGACCAGGTGCAGCCGGAACTGCAGCTCAACCTGAACCAGCAGGTGCAGCGCCTGGGCGAGAACGCCTTCGAAGTCGTGCTGGCCGTGACCCTGACCTGCCAGGCCGGTGAGCGCACCGCCTACGTGGCCGAAGTGAAGCAGGCCGGCGTGTTCGGCCTGGTCGGCCTGGACCCGCAGTCGATCGACGTGCTGCTCGGCACCCAGTGCCCGAACATCCTGTTCCCGTACGTGCGCCAGCTGATCAGCGACCTGATCCAGGCCGGCGGCTTCCCGCCGTTCTTCCTGCAGCCGATCAACTTCGAAGGCCTGTACGCAGAAACCCTGCGCCAGCGCCAGGAGCAGGGCGACGCACCGTCGCTGGCTGACTCCGAGCCGGCTGGCAACGCCTGATTCCTGCCGCGACGTCACGGATGAGCACTACCGCTGACAAGATCGCCGTGCTTGGCGCCGGTTCCTGGGGAACCGCGCTGGCCAGCCTGCTCGCACGGCACGGTCACCCGACCGTGCTGTGGGGGCGCGACGCTGCCGTGGTCGAGGCCATCGACCAGCGCCACGAGAACCCGCGCTACCTGCCGGGCATCCCGCTGCCGGACAGCCTGCGTGCCACCACCGACCTGGCGTCGGCAGTGGAGGGCGCCGCCTGGATCCTGGTGGTCACCCCGTCGCATGCCTTCGGTGAAACCGTGCGTGCGCTGGCGCCGCTGCGTCCGGCCGGTGCCGGCGTGGCCTGGGCCACCAAGGGCTTCGAACCTGGTTCGGGCCGCTTCCTGCATGAAGTGGCGCGCGAAGTGCTGGGTGAGGACGTGCCGCTGGCCGTCGTCACCGGTCCGTCGTTCGCCAAGGAAGTGACCCAGGGCCTGCCGACCGCGATCACCGTGCACGGCGACGTGCCCGAGTTCGCGCAGACGGTGGCCGAGGCGATGCATGGCCCGGCGTTCCGCGCCTACACCGGCGACGACATGGTCGGTGCCGAGCTGGGCGGCGCGATGAAGAACGTGCTGGCCGTGGCTACCGGTGTGGCCGACGGCATGCAGCTGGGCCTCAACGCCCGTGCCGGCCTGATCACCCGTGGCCTCAACGAGATGCTGCGCCTGGCCGCGGCGATCGGCGCCAAGCCGGAAACGCTGATGGGCCTGGCTGGCCTCGGCGATCTGGTGCTGACCTGCACCGGCGACCTGTCGCGCAACCGCCGCCTGGGCCTGGCCCTGGGCCGTGGCCAGACGCTGCAGGATGCCGTGCGCGAAATCGGCCAGGTGGTCGAGTCGGTGCAGACCGCCGACGAAGTGATGCGACAGGCACGCCGTCATGGCATCGACCTGCCGATCTCGGACCGCGTGCGTGCCGTGCTGCACGGCGAGCAGACGCCTGAGGAAGGCCTGCGCGCGCTGCTGGCGCGGGAACAGAAACCGGAGTATCCGGATACGCTGTTCAAGTGAATCGAAAAACCCCGGCCATGTGCCGTAATGCTGTTCACTTAAGCAGCCGGGCAACTCAGAATCCGATGCCAGTTTCCTGGCATCGGATTTTTTGTGGGCGTCCAACAGCAATTGCTCGACCTTGGTGAACTGTTCAATTTCTCCGACCTGAGCACCTTCACCCAGAACATTCCGGTGGAGTGGGTGTCCAGCGCGCTGGAGCTCTCGTCGCAGGCCACAATCCGCAGACGCAGACTGCCCAGCGATCAGGTGCTTTGGCTGGTGCTGGGTATGGCCCTGTTCCGCGACGAGCCGGTGCATGAGGTGGCCAGGCGGCTGAACATCTGTGCCCAAGGCCTTGCGTCGCTGGATCTGCCTGCACGCAGCGGCATCAGCCACGCTCGCGCGCGGCTTGGCGCTGATCCAGTGGAGGATCTTTTCCGCAGATGCGGCCAGCATTGGGGAGCCGAGCGCTACCCCGGCGATGACTGGCAGGGTCTGCAGGTTCTGGCCGTTGATGGTGCTCTGTTGCGCACCGCAGATACACCGGAACTGCGCGCGCATTTTGGCTCTGGCAATACCGGCACCGAACGCCAGACGCCTTATCCGCTGATGCGGCTGGTAGCGCTGATGAACGTGCGCTCGCACATCATGCTCGACGCTCGGCTCAGCCCTTATCGTCGCGGCGAAATGCGCTTGGCCCAGGACTTCGTCGAGAAGATTCCAGATCGCTCAATTACCTTGTTGGACAAGGGTTTCTGGGGTGCGGATCTGCTGTTGGGGTTGGCGCGCACTGGCAATCAGCGGCACTGGCTCATGCCCTCGCGTAGCCATCTGGCATCTGAGCAAGTGGAGCGTTACAACGCGCATGATCGGTTGCTGGAAATGCGCGTCTCTGCGCAGGCGCGGAAGAAAAATCCTGCGCTGCCCACGCACTGGCGGGTGCGCGAAGTGAGCTATGAGCATCAGGGCAAGCTGAAAACGGTGCTGACCTCGCTACCGGCAGAGACGTACAGCACAAAGGCCGTAGCCGAGCTCTATCAGGAGCGCTGGGAAATCGAGCTTGGTTTCAGGGACCTTAAAAGCTCAATGCAGCGGAATGCCATCACCCTGCGCAGCAAGACCGTCGAGCTGGTGTATCAGGAAGTCTGGGGCCTGCTTTTGGCGTACAACATCATCCGCCGGGAGGCCAGCCAGGCAGCGGTTGCCTACGGGCGCGCACCCTCGGAGATACGTTTCAAACCTGCCTGCCACTACATCGCCGCGCAGCTGATCGTGATGGCGGCGGCACAACCCGCTTCGGCTACCGGAAGGCGTTTATCCCAGCTGCGATCCGGCGTCGCCAGCCTCTTCCTGGAGCACCGTCCCCGGCCAACAACGCCGAGGACGGTGAAGATCTCCAAAACCCGTTATCCCGTCGATCGCAAGGCTGCACCGCTTAAGTGAACAGCATTACGGCCATGTGCCGGGGTTTTTTATGTGTGTGGCCCATCCACGCATGGCGTGGATCTACTCCGGAATCCGCTTCTGGTAGCAGCCAACCTTGGTTGGCGCCCGGTAGCGCCGAGCCATGCCCGGCGGAATCCATCACCGCGCCCGCGGCGGTGCGTTGCCGTTGTCCATGTCCGAGAAGATCAACCACGGCCCGTCGCCCACGCGCTTCAGCGTCAGCGTGAACTTGCCGGTGTCCCCCACGTTGTTGCCGTAGCGGTAGGCACCAATGATGTAGCCCGTGCTGCCCTCCACCGAGTACGCCAGCGCGCGCAGCCGCAACGGGCTGCCGCCTTGGCCGGCATACGCGGCTTCGATCGCGCTGCGCCCACGCACCGGTAGCTGGTTGCTCTGCAGCACAAAACCATCCTCGGCGAACAGCGCAGCCAGTGCCCTGGCATCGCCCGTGCACCAGGCCTGCTCGTAGTCGCGCAGCACGCGGTCCAGCGTCGCGGGCAGGGCCGCATCAGGAAGAGGCTGTGCGGGCTTCGCACCTTCAGCATCGTGGGCGATGGCCGGCGATGCCAGCAGCAGGGCACTGCAGAAAATCACGGCGAGTCGTGTGCGGTGCATGCGTCCGGCTCCAGGCGATGACGGGAACGTGCGAACGCATCCTAGCGCGCTGCTGGTTAGAATCACGCAGGCGCCCGCGCGGCGGCATGCACCGCAGATCAGACAAGGACAAGGAATGAAGATTCGAATCACAGGGATGGCACTGACGGTCGCACTGCTGGCCGCCTGCGGACAGGCACCAGCGCCGGATGCAGCACCGACCGCACCGGCACCAACCACCGAAGCACCTGCGGCCACGGCAACGGTGGTCGAGCAGGCGCCGTCCATCGAAGACGGCGTAGACCCCTCGGTGTGGGACAACGAAGGCGAACCGGAAGACCCGGGTGCTGGCGGCGAACTCACCTGCGCGGACAATCCGCTGGCGACCCACTTCTTCACCCTGGTCGGCGGCAACACCGTGGACGACTGCGGCCGCAAGGACCCGAAGGTGCTGGCCGCGTTCAACGCCCTGATGAAGAACACAGCCGCGGCCGAATCTGCTGACAAGGAGATTCCGTCGCTGCGCGAACGCCTGTTGAGCGGGCCCAGCGGACCCGGCGAGCTGGTGGTGCTGCAGGGCGAGCCATGGTGGTTCTACACCGCCTGCCAGGCCCACGACTGCCCCGGCACCGCGCTGGCGATGCTGTACTCGCCCGATCAGTCGAAGATGGTCGGCCGTCTTACCGCGCGCTGCCGAATCTGGTGGCTGGGTGAACCCAGCGACGAGCAGCGCGCGCTGATCGAGCGCGAGCAGCCGGTGGACAAAGCGATGCTGAAGGAAGAAGGCGAGTCCTGCGAGTAATCGGTGGCGACGCCGGATGATGTTCCGGCGGCCGCATCATGCCGGTGAAAGCTGCCTCACCATGTCGGCGATGATCACGTGGACCAGTGTTCTCAGGAAATGCACTTCGCCTTCCAGGGTTGGGCCGATGTCGAAACGTGTCGACCATTGCTGGTTTTCCTGCAGCACCAGCGCGTAAAGCGCCTGGGCTTCGCTCGTGATGCGGTCGATCTGATGGCGCAGCTGCCGGGTGGCGGCTGGTCTTCCCAGGCCCAGGGCTTCACCGGCAGAAACCAGATGCTCGAAACGAAGGTCGTGGAAGCGCGCGACACCGAGAATGGGCCACGACGGTTCCGAGCGTTCTGGCCAACGTGCGCCCTCGTCGGCATACGCGCGGGTCTCGTAACATGCGGTGGACAGCAGGTCGTAGTGGGGGGCCAGTTCGATGCCCCTGCTGTCGACCAGGAAGCTCAGGTTCTTCAGGTGCGCATCGTTGTTGCCGGTGAGTACATTGAAGATCAACCAGTCGAACAGGCGGACGCGCGTCTTGAGCTTGCTTCTGCATTGCTCGACAATGACCTTCAGGGTGTCGATGCTGCCGAGCGTGTACTTGAACTGCCGGTCGAGGTTGAGCAGCTGGCAGGCGTCGATGGCATGACGGCGATGGATGGCATCGGCGGTGATTTCGCGATCAAAGCGCTCGATGATGAAGACCGGCTCCGGTACGTAGCGGCGCTCGATCTTCGGCACCTGCAGCCCCATGCGCTGTGCAAGGCGCATCACGAACCACTCGTTGGCCACGCTGTGGGGATAACTGCTGCTGCTGCTGGTGCTGTCAGGCTTGAGGATGTGGGTCGAGGGCTCGGCGCCCAGAGGTTGGTAGAGTTCTCCCCCTGTCTCGATGATTGCCAGCTTGTGCTGGGCACCTGCCAGTGACATGCGCTTGGCGGCACCCGCCGCAAGCGACGTGCGTGGCAGGCCTTGGATACGCGTGGAGAGTTCCGCATCGGGCAGTGGTTTTCTGCCGCCGGGTGGCAGGCGCTGGCCTGGAGGCAGCAGCGTCAACGAGCCTGCCGATTCCGCGCCATAGGCGGCCAGCAATGCGAACGCGTCCGCGCCATCCACCCTGGCATCGGTTGCCATCAGCGTGCGTTGCTGCTCTTCCGGCAGCAGATTGTCGAAGTACCACTGCACGGGGCGTTGGCTGGAGCCATCGAGGATGGCGGTGTCTTGCAGTGGCAACGCAGGCGCCAGTGGAAACCGATGTGCGCTGCCGAGCCACTCCGGCGCATAGGTGAAGCGCCACAGGTTTGCTGCTTCGGTCAGGCGGCCCACCGGCGCTTCGTCGATGGTGACCTGCAGTTCGCGTGGTGGAAGCGGATAGTGCAGTCCAGACAGGACGGTCGTTGTAATGACGTCCTTGAGATCGATACGGGGGGCGCTCATGGCACCTTCCAGTTGGCACGTTTGGCCAGCAGGGCCATCGCTTCGTCCGGCACGTCGATTTCGACATGCAGCCCCAGCTCGTCAAGCACGGTGAACAACTTGCCCCATTGCACCGTGGTACCGCCGCGTTCGACCTTGGCCAGGAAATTCTCGCTGACCCCGATGCCTTCGGCGGTTGCATCCTGGCGCAGTCCCTGATGCTTGCGGGCGGCTCTCACCAGTGGTCCCAAGGCCTCAGCCTTCTCAAGCCTGATCTTCAATGGGAACTCCCCCAGCAGAGCCTGACGCTCTGGATTCGACCCATCGTCTATACCATAGAATCCTCACTGCAGTGAGGATTCTTCGCGCATAACCCAGGATTCCTTAGAATCCTTTCGATCTTGAGGATTTTTTCGCAAAAGAGCTGGATGCAAGAAAATCCTCATTGAAATAAGGATTTATCTGTAAAGGCGTCCAGCCTGCAAAAAATCCTCATGAACTCAAGGATTCTTTGACGCCGTGAGAGCGCGATGCCTCATCCGGTCCATATGGGCAGCGCCACGAGGGTGGGACGTCCGCGATGAGTGGGGTCCAGGTGGGGCCTGCCAGGAGCGCACCCGGGAACCTCTGCCTGCAGCGCAGGCTCGCATCGTCAACAGGCCGCAGGCAAAGCGTCTGTTACTTGCTCGCGCGCCGCGCGCCCTTCTCGTCTTCGTCCTTTGCATCGCCCCGGCTCTGCGCGAACTCCGGGAACGTCTTCGCGATCGAATCCTTGTCCGGAAGGATGTAGAACACGCCGCCCTTCTCGAACGTGGATTGCACGATCTGCTCGTAGAACGCAGGCGTGACGTTGATGCAGCCGTGCGTAACGCGGTTGTCGTCCGGCGAAGGTGATGCCAGCCGTTCGGCGCGCTTCTCTTTCGGAGTGCCTGGCGGCAGCGGGTGCATCGAAACGGCGGAATCGTAGTCCACCCACAGCACGCGACCGGCATCGTCGGAGGGGCCGTAGCCACCAATGAAACGGCCCGCCGGGGTGGTGCGGTCATGGCCTGGAATCGCACTCAGCGCGAGCTTGGCAACGCCGGGTGCGGAGTGATCGCCGATGGCCGAACCGAACAGCGCCGGTGCGGCACCGCGCAGCTTGCCGTCTCCACCGAAGACCAGTACCTGCGCAGCCGCCTTGTCCATGATCGCGAACGGATAACCCTGGTTGTCCTTGCTGGCGACTACCCAGCCGGCCAGTTCGATCACCGTCTCGGACACGCTCTGGTCAGCGGGCAGTTCATCGACTGCGGCGACCGGGGGTGCAGGTGCGTCCTTGTCCCTGGCGTTGGCTACGCCGCTGCACGCAACGGCCAGTGCCATGGCCAGTGCGGCATGGAGGGCGCGGCGCGCAGGGGAGGAGGAGGTACGAATGGGACGGCTCCTTGCAGTGCAATCTTGGTGGAAGGATGCCAGTGGCCGGCGAAGGCCACTGGTTCCCGATACAGAGATGGATCAGTTCAAACGGTGAGGGAGCGATCAGCCGCGCGGCTTGCGGCCCGCTGGTGCCCTTTCAAGCTGCTGCACGCGACCTTCGATCTGGTCCAGACGCTGGTTGGCCTGCTGCGCCGACTGGTTGGCGGACTCGGCACTCTGGGCGGCGCCCTGCACCTTTACATCGAGCTGGTCGAGACGCGAGTTGATCGTTGCAAACTCGTTCTTGTAAGAGGCGCAAGCGCCAAGGCTCACGGTGGCGATGAGCGCCACGCTGAGTGCACGGGCCATCTTCATGTGTTGCGAGGTCAGTTTCATTCCACTCCCTCCTTCGTCTGGGGAAGCTGGAATATAGCGGCGTTTGTTCCCGGCGCTACCAAGCGCTTTCAGCTGGAATTTGAGTACGTGGATGGGCTGTGAAGGCCTGTAAATCAACGAACCTTAACAAGCGGGATCAAGCGAGCTGATCTGCACCGGCGTATCGCCTTGTGCCTGTTCAATATCACCCATTCACCTGCATGAAGCCGGCATCACGGCATGTGCGTCTGTGTGCTTTCGCCTGCTCCGCACGCAGGCTGCCATCCACTTGCTTCCAGCAGCGCTGCAGCGTTTCCAGGCTGGACATCCAGCAGTTCGGCGATGGCGTTGGGCGTGTCGGGCGCGCGCGCAACATAGGCGTGGGCGATGCGGTAGCCGATCCAGTAGCCGAGATCTCCGCGGCGCGTATCGTCGCCGGGGCCGTTGTACAGCCACCTCGAAAGATCGGTACCCATGCTGTCCTGCAGGAACGCGCGCTCCAGCGCACACTCGCGACCCTGCGCCCAACGCTGCAGATGCGCGTTGGCCGGTTGCCCGGAGATCCGTTCGGCCACGTATTCGGCGCCGCCTTCCAGCAGCGTCTGATAGAGCAGGGTGGGCTGCTCGACATCAACGCGCGCGCCGGGCTGTTGCACGTGCACGTACTCATGGGCGATCAGGTGCACGAAGCGGTCGCTTGCATCGGCCTGCATCCAGTCCGCATTGCACAGCGCTTCCAGTCCGATGACCACACCTGCTTCGGTGGTAACGCCACCACTGTTGCCGCGGCCCACCAGTACGGTGACCGGAGGAAAGCGCGCAGACGGCAACAAGGCGCCGAGCTGATCGACGGCAGCGGCGACGCGCGTGCGGATCGATGGCAATGCGGCCGCGCAGGTTCCCGCTTTCGCAAACAATGCCGGCTTGTCCTGGATGGCCCTGGCCAGCCGCTCCATCGAGCCGATACGGCTGTCGGTGAAGCTGCGCAGGGCATCCGTACCCGCATCCAGATAGCCGTGCTGCAGATCATCGGCGCTTGGGCGCCCATGGTTGGCGTCCAGCACCTTGAAGAAGCGCGTGACATCGTCTGTCTGTACGACGATGTGCCCGGCAGGACCGACACGCTCAGCCGCCTGTGCCTGCAGCAGCGCGATCGGCGAGGCGATCAGGATCAGTGCCCGCATCAAGCATCGAGCGTGATGCGCGTAAGAAGCCGGCAGCAATGCCATGCGGAGTTCCCTGAACGCCAGCCTTATTTATACACCAGTCAGTTCAATATTCAGGGTTGATTAGACCCCCTAACGGATAATTCACACCTGTCGACCGCCTCCTCTCTCTCCCCCTCCCGGGAGGCGGTCGACGAAACCAAAATAATTAAAGGTGTGTCCCGATGAACAAGAATTCGCTGCTTGCCCTGGGTCTTCTGGCTGCTCTGCCGTTCGCTGCATCGGCAACCGATGGCCTGTCGTACAACTACGTTGAAGGCGGCTACGTGAACACCGATGCCAAGGGCGGCGACGCCGATGGCTGGAAGGTGAAGGGTTCCGTTGCGGTGCACCCGAACTTCCACGTCTTTGGCGACTACAGCGCCCAGGAAACCGACAAGTTCAAGAATGACGTCGACCAGTGGCGCCTGGGTGTCGGCTACAACTACGGCATCGCACCGAACACCGACCTGGTGGCCCGTGTTGCGTACCAGAAGTACGACGAGAAGCGCGGCCTGGACTTCAACGGCTACTCCACCGAAGTGGGCGTGCGCACCGCGTTCAACCCGTACGTCGAAGGCTACGTGATGGCCGGCTACGAAGATTTCAGCAAGAAGCACGGCTACAACCCGGACGGCGAGTTCTACGGCCGCGTCGGCGCCACCGCCAAGTTCAACCAGAACTGGGGCCTGAGTGGTGAAGTGAAGCTGGCCAAGGCCGGCGACCGCGAGTGGTTCGTGGGCCCGCGCTTCACCTGGTAACAAACGCCTGTCGTTAGTGCGTGTTGTGCTGGCGTGTGACTCTCTCTCTCTCCCACACGCCAACCGAAGCCCGGCCTCGCGCCGGGCTTCACTTTTATGGGCCCTGTGGCGCCACAATGCGGCATGGGCGACCCTTCCTCCCTCGAAGGTACTGGCACGGCCTACCAGGAGCATCTGGCGCCTGCGCCGCTGCGTGGCCACTTCGGCCAGCTGTGGCAGAGCCAGCTCCCTGCCGATGCCGATGGGCACATCACCGTATTGCCCGATGGCTGCGTGGATATCCTCTGGCGCGACGGCGCGCTGTTCGTGGTCGGCCCGGATCGGGTGGCTGCACATCCGGCACTGGCACCCGGTGCACAGGTACTGGGTGCGCGCTTTCGTTCCGGCCAGGCGTTGGCCGCGCTGGGACTGCCACTGGCCGGCATCATTGGACAGGCGGTGCCGTTGGCCGATCTGAAGGGCGGATGGGCCACAGCAGCCGCTGCTTCCATTGGCGATACCGCGCCGGCTCAACGATTGCAGCGGATGGCGCAGTGCCTGCAACAGCATATGGGCGCGGCCGCACTCGACACCCCGGCGCAGCGTGCACATGTCCTGTTCCAGGCGCTCGCCGGGGGGCACGCCACGCTGGATACGCTGGCGGCGCACTTGAGTCTGAGCCCGCGCAGCCTGCGGCGTTTCAGCCAGTCGCAGTTCGGCTACGGCGCCAAGACGCTGGAGCGCATCCTGCGCCTGCAGCGCTTTCTTCGCCATAGCCGCGCGCTGCCGCAGCACTCGTTGGCGATGCTGGCCGCTGATGCCGGCTATGCCGACCAGGCCCACCTCAGCCGTGAGGCGCGCGAGCTTGCCAGCATGACCGCACGGCAGCTGCGCCTGGAATGGGGCCGATGATGGCCGTTTTGTTCAAGACCGCCGTGCCGCGCTGACCGAAGCTGGGGCTCCCACCCAGGAGTCACGCCATGAGCCACGCCGCACCCCGCGATGCCGAGCGCCGCATCGACAACATCGAATTCAACGTCGCCGACATCGCCCGCAGCAAACGCTTCTACGGCAAGGTATTCGGGTGGTGCTTCACCGACTACGGCCCCGCCTATACCGAGTTCGACGATGGTCGCCTGAAAGGTGGTTTCGTTTCCGACGCGCCGGTGCGTGCGCAGGGCGGCCCACTGGTGATTCTCTACTGCGCGGACCTTGCCGACGCCCAGCAGCGCGTGATTGCCGCCGGTGGCGAGGTGGTGCAGGCGGTATTCGCCTTCCCCGGTGGCCGCCGCTTCCACTTCCGCGATCTGGATGGCTACGAGCTGGCGGTCTGGAGTGATATGGATTGAGGTCTTCGTACCTTCGCCGGTGGACGGAACGAGAACCGCTCCGTCCCCGGTCAGGCGGTTCCGCTATGATCGCCCGCACATCGCCACACGCGATGCGTCCGCCTCAAGCCAGCAGGAACCGCCGTGAACTCCCAGCCCGCACCGATCACCGCCGTCAACCACACGCTCGACAACGAGCCGCAGCAGATCACCGCGCCACTGACCCATTCGGCGGCGTTCCTGGTGCTGAAGGTGAAGGATGACGAGGCGTCGATCGCCAAGGCGCGCGAGGTGCTGGCCAGCACCGATGATCTGATCAAGAACACCGCCATCCGCGAGATCGAGCGCACGTTTACCTGCAACGTGGCCATCGGCCATCGCGTGTGGCAGCCGCTGGTGGGCACCACGCCGCCGCGCGAGCTGGCACCGTTCCGCGAGATCAAGGGTGCGACCCACACGGCCGTGTCCACGCCGGGCGACCTGCTTTACCACATCCGCGCACGCACCATGGACCTGATCGTGGCGTTCGAGCGCAACCTGCTGATGGCGTTCGGCGATGCGGTGGAAGCAGTCGATGACGTGGCCGGCTTCCGCTATTTCGATGGCCGCGACCTGCTCGACTTCGTCGACGGCACCGCCAACCCGGAAGGGCTGTCGCTGCCGGAAGCCACGATTGTTGGTGACGAGGATCCGGACCACGCAGGTGGCAGCTACGTGGTGGTGCAGAAGTACCTGCACAACCTCGATGCCTGGCGCGCGCAGAAGACCGAGGCGCAGGAAGCGATCATCGGCCGCACCAAGCACGACAACATCGAGCTGGATGATGCGCCGGCCGATGCGCAGAAATCGCACAAGACGCTGTGCACCATCGAGGATGCCGACGGCGAGCACGAGATCCTGCGCGACAACATGCCGTTCGCCAACCCTGGCCGCGGCGAGTACGGCACCTACTTCATCGGCTACACGCGCCGCCTGTGGGTGATCGAGAAGATGCTCGAGCGCATGTTCATCGGCAATCCCGCGCCGCTGCATGACCGCATCCTCGACTTCTCCACAGCCACCACCGGCGTGACCTTCTTCGCGCCCTCGCGCAAGGTGCTGGCCGACCTGGGCGATTGATCGCGCCGGGCAGTGCCGACCGCCATCTGCCTGTCATCTAACGCGCCGACCATCAGCCGTTGGATGAGAGCGCAGGGGCGGGCGATGGCGATGGCAAGGAACACAACCGGCGCACGCCGCTGGTGGCGGCCGTTGGCCGCGCTGTTCGGTGCGCTGGCACTGGGGAGCGCCGCGGTGTCCGCGCAGGAGGCTCCCGCACACTGGATGGCCTATGCCGCCGCCGTGGGCGGCCAGTTGCAGCAGCGTCTGCAGCAGGAGCAGAACCCGCAGGCGCAGCGCGTGCTGGAATGGCTGCAGGCACACCCTGATGCACCGACGCCGTTGCCGGTGAGCGTGTGGATCGCGGCGGATGGCCGCATTTCGAAACTCGAATTCGACAGCCTGGGCGACGCCCAGATCGACGCCGACCTGCGCGCGACATTGCAGTCCGCACCGTTGCAGGCGGCCCCACCGGCCGACATGCGCCAGCCGCTGCGGCTGGGCCTGCTGCTTACCCAGTAGATCCACGCCATGCGTGGATGCGTCTGGTAGATGCCGACCTTGGTCGGCACGCGCACGCCAACCAAGGTTGGCGACTACCGGTAGGCCCCCAGCCACGCATGGCGTGGCTCTACTGACCTTGCGGGTGCAGTAGATTCAGGCCCTGCGTGGATGTGTTGGGTAGATGCCGACCTTGGTCGGCAGGTGTGCGCCAACCAAGGTTGGCGACTACCGGTAAGCCCCAAGCCACGCATGGCGTGGCGCTACTGATCTTGCGGGTGCAGTAGATTCAGGCCCTCCGTGGATGTGTTGGGTAGATGCCGACCTTGGTCGGCAGGCGTGCGCCAACCAAGGTTGGCGACTACCGGTAGGCCCCCAGCCACGCATGGCGTGGCTCTACTGATCTTGCGGGTGCAGTAGATTCAGGCCCTGCGTGGATGTGTTGGGTAGATGCCGACCTTGGTCGGCAGGTGTGCGCCAACCAAGGTTGGCGACTACCGGTAGCCCCAAGCCACGCATGGCGTGGCGCTATTGATCTTGCGGGTGCAGTAGATCCACGCCATGCGTGGATGCGTCTGGTAGATGCCGACCTTGGTCGGCACGCGCACGCCAACCAAGGTTGGCGACTACCGGTAGGCCCCCAGCCACGCATGGCGTGGCTCTACTGATCTTGCGGGTGCAGTAGATTCAGGCTCTGCGTGGATGTGTTGGGTAGATGCCGACCTTGGTCGGCAGGCGTGCGCCAACCAAGGTTGGCGACTACCGGTAAGCCCCGGCCACGCATGGCGTGGCGCTACTGATCTTGCGGGTGCAGTAGATTCAGGCCCTGCGTGGATGTGTTGGGTAGATGCCGACCTTGGTCGGCAGGCGTGCGCCAACCAAGGTTGGCGACTACCGGTAAGCCCCGGCCACGCATGGCGTGGCGCTGATCTTGCGGGTGCAGTAGATCCACGCCCTGCGTGGATGTGTTGGGTAGATGCCGACCTTGGTCGGCAGGTGTGCGCCAACCAAGGTTGGCGACTACCGGTAGCCCCAAGCCACGCATGGCGTGGCGCTACTGATCTTGCGGGTGCAGTAGATCCACGCCATGCGTGGATGCGTCTGGTAGATGCCGACCTTGGTCGGCACGCGCGCCAACCAAGGTTGGCGACTACCGGTAAGCCCCAAGCCACGCATGGCGTGGCTCTACTGATCTTGCGGGTGCAGTAGATCCACGCCATGCGTGGATGTGTTGGGTAGATGCCGACCTTGGTCGGCAGGTGTGCGCCAACCAAGGTTGGCGACTACCGGTAAGCCCCAGCCACGCATGGCGTGGCGCTACTGCGTTGCTACCTGTGGTTCACGGGCTGCCGCGCTCCATGCGCGCAGCCCGAACACGGCCAGGCCGAGGAAGAACACGTACAGCGCGGCGGTCACGTGCAGCGACTTGAACAGGTAGGCACCCACGTAGACCACGTCCACCGCGATCCACACCCACCAGCAGGCCACGTGGCGGCGCGCCTGCCACCACTGGCCGACCAGGCTCAGCGCGGTCAGCATCGCGTCCAGCCACGGCAGCGCGGCATCGGTGAAGGTGTGCATGGCCGCACCCAGCGCCACGCCGCCGCACAGGCCGATGGCCAGGTCGCGCAGCAGCTTGCCGCGTGCCAGTGGCACGATGCGGACGCTGCCCTCGTCGGCGGCGTGCTGCCGCCAGTTGAGCCAGCCGTAGACCAGGAAGCCACCGAAGGCGACCTGCAGCAGGGTGTCCGAGTACAGCTTGGCCTCGGCGAACACCAGGCCATACAGCGTCACCGACAGCAGGCCGGCCGGCCACGCCACCAGCCGGCGCTTGGCCATCAGCCAGACGCCGAGGATGCTGCACAGCGCGGCGGTCCACTCGAGCATGACGCCGCTCACAGCGCGAACGTCACCGACAGGCGGGCCTGTCGCGGTGCGCCGGGGAACAGGTAATAGTCACCACCACTGCTGCCGGTATCGCGCCAGTAGAAGCGGTTGAACACGTTGTCCACCGACAGGTTCCAGGTCACCGCACGTTCGTGCAGGCGATGCTGGAAGCGCAGGCCGGCATCGAACACCGAGTAGTCCGGTGCGCGCACATCACCATCGGCGCGGGCGACATTGGCACCGGCATAGCGCCAGCCACCGGTCACATCCAGGCCCTGCACGAACGGCAGCGCATAGGCCACGTGCACGCTGGCGCGCACCTTCGGCACGTTCACCAGCTGATGGCCTTCATAGGCCGGGGTGCCGGTGTCGCGCGCGCGCGCCTGCAGCACGCTGGCGCTGGCCACGATCTGCAGCGCATCGGTCAGCTGGCCGTTGGCGGTCAGCTCCAGGCCGGTGTGGGTCTGCGTGCCTTCCTCAACGAAGGTGTAGCCGACCTCGCTGTTGTCCGGCCTGGCGTACTGGTACGGCTGCGAAATGCGGAACACGGCTGCGCCCAGCGTCAGCGCCTCGACCGGCACGTACTTCACGCCCACTTCCAGCTGCCGCGACTGCACCGACGGCAGGAAGGTGTCGGCGTTGCTGGTCCAGAACGGCGCTTCCTGGCCCAGCGAGATGCCGCGCACGTAGCTGGCATAGGCGTTGAGCTGATCGGTGGCCTTCCACACCACGGCGGTCTGCGGCAGGAAACGCGACAGGCGGCTGTGCCGCTGCGGGGTGCCCCGCTTGTCGTAGGCACGCTCGTCCAGGCGCACGAAGCGGCCGCCGGCCAGCCACTGCCAGTCATCACCGAAGCTCATCCGGTCCAGCGCGAAGAACGCGGTCTGGCGGCTGTCCAGGCGCCGTGCGGAGGGGCCGGGCATCTTCGGCGACGGCGCGAACACCGGCACCTGCGCGTCGTGGATGTTGCTGGTGCCGACGTACTCGTTGACGCTCGGGCGCTTGTCCACCGTGCGGCGGAAGTAGTCGGCACCGAAGGTCAGCTCATGGCCGACGCTGCCGGTCTCGAAGCGGCCGCGCAGCTCGGCACGGGCCTGCTGGTTGCGGCGGGTGTCGTCCGGGCTGCGGTAGTCGTAGACGTCGTAATCGCCATTGGGCGCGAAGTAGTTGCCCGGCACACTGCCATCGGCGCACTGCGTGGCGTAGTAGCAGCCGTAGGCGAAGGCGACGTTGTCATCGATCACCGAACGGCTGTGGCCGACCGAGACGCGCGACTGCCAGGCATCGTTGAAGTCGTAGGTGTGCAACGCGGTGATGTTGGTGCTGGCGATATCCACCGGGCGCTGCCACGGCTGGTAGCCGAGCAGGAATTCGCGATCCACGCCGTGCGGCAGCTCACGCGCGCCCAGCAGCTGGTAGCCGGACACCGAACGCTGCGAGCTGGTCTGGTAGTTGGCATCCACTTCCAGCTTGCCGCGTTCGCCAATCAGCCAGTCGGCGGCCAGCGAGTAGAAGTTGCGACGGCCATCGGCGTGCTCGACGTAGGAATTGCTGGAATCCCATGCGGCATTCAGGCGCAGGCCGAAACGCGGGGTGATCCAGTGGCCGACATCGACGGCGACGTAGCGCGAGCCTTCCGAGTCGGTACCGAGCGTGGCGGTGCGCACTTCGGCCGGGCGCTTGCCGATGTAGTTGATGATCCCGCCGGGCGCCATCACACCCGCGGCCAGGCCGGCTTCACCCTTGAGGATCTCAACCGACTGCACGTTCTCCAGCGCCAGGCGCTGTTCGCCGGCGATGGACAGGCCGTTGAAGCGGTAGCCGGTGGCGGCATCCAGCGCAAAGCCGCGGATGGCGACGTTCTGGTAGTAGCCCACCGGCGCATACGCATCACCCAGCGAGGCATCATTGCTGGCCAGCTCGGACAGCGAACGCACCTGGCGGCGGTCGAGGTAGTCGCGCTCGAGCACGTTCACCGAGGCCGGGGTGTCCTTCCAGGACCCACCACCGAAGGCGTTCACGCGTGAGGTATCGGCCTTGGGTTTGCCGGCCTGCACGCGCACTGCCGCCAGTTCGGTGGGCGAGCGCTCGGCGCCGGTGGCAGCCGCATCGGTGGCAGCGTCGGCCTCGCTGGCATGCAGCGGCAAGGCGGCGCAGAGGGCGAGGGAGAGCAGGGTGGGGCGCAGGCAGCGGTTCATTCGGTTCGTCTTCGGACAACAAGGGAGACGAAGCGACGGCGCGCAGGTGCACCGGCCCATGACGGGGGTGTGGCTGCGGCTCAAAGCTCCCTACGCCGGTGCAAACCGGATCAGGTTCCAAGGGACTCTCTCAGCCTGGCAGATCCAGGCACCCCCGCTTCAGGTGACCATTTCACTACAAATGGTACGGATTTGCGAGCCGGTGCCCTTCAGGCTGCCGCGTGCAACGCCTGCAGCAGTGCCTGTCCCGGCGCGCTGTGGAACCACGCCGGATGCCCCAGCATGAACGGCTGCCACGCCACATCCGCGTTTGCGGTGGAGCCAGTGATGCCTTCGAAGTACTCCACTTCGGACAGTGCGAAGTCGAAATGGACCATCGGCAGCAGGTCGGCCAGCAGCTGCACGCGTGCCGCCGACAGCGGCAGCACCTCGCGGTAGCCGTCGAGCAACGCCAGTGCGATGTCGATGCGCACCGCCTCCATGCCGCGCTCCAGTTCCAGCCAGGCCACTGCGTTGCGCTCGATGGCGGTGGCGAGGTCGAACAGTGCGCTGGTGGGCGAAGCCAGGCCGAAATCCAGCACGGTGCTGACCTGCCCGTCGCGCCACAGCAGGTTGGAGACATGCCAGTCGTTGTGCGCCCACAGCCGTGGCTCGTCGCGCAGGCGCTCGGCCAGGCCCGTGTGCCAAGGCAGCACGTCGCGCTGCAGCTGTGCTTCCCACGGAATGCGCGCGAGATAGCGGGCCAGCCCTGGTCGTGTGGGCAGTTCGGCTTTGATCGCGGCGATGGGATCGTCGGCGCGGATCAGATCGTCGCGCGCGACCAGCAGATGGGTACTGCGCTGTGGCGCGTGATAGCTGACGGCGGCACGGTGCAGCCGGGCCAGCATGCGGCCGGCTTCGCGGGCCTGCGCGACATCGGTCAGCAACGACCACGACACGGCATCGCGGTACAGGTCCTCGCCCACGCCCACGGCATGCAGTTCGAAGGTCCATTCGCCGTGCTCTACTGCGGTGTGGCCATCGGTTGCCGCCAGCACCTGCACCACCGGTACGCCGGCGGCAGCGAGATGGGCGATGAAGTGGTGTTCTTCTTCCAGGCAGGCGGCGCTGCGAACGCTGTGGTGGTGGCGCTTGATGAACACCGGTCCGCGCGTGCCATTGACGATGGCGGCGGCCGACAACGGTCGAGGACTGTGCCAGTGCGGCTGGCTGCCCGCATCCAGCTGCGGAAAGCGCTGGCGCAGCCACGCGAGGTCTGCGGTGCTGATCGGTGGCCAGTCGGCAGCAACCTCGTCGTTGTTGAGGCCCTGCACGCGGTGGGAGGAAGAAGTCATGCCGCAGCCCCAGTGGGGAAAGTCACATCCAAGGCTGCGCATTCAACGCCATGCACGCGGCCAACGCAAACGGGCGGTTCATCGACCCGCCCGTCCGTGCATCGGCATGGGGGATGCCGCGCTGCTTACCAGCCGCGATGGCGGCCGCGGTCGTGGTAGTAGCGGTTGTCGTAGTAGCGCTCGCGCTGCCAGCGACGGTCGTCACCGCGGTCGTAGTAGCCGCTGCGGTAGTAGCCACGGTCGTAACGGCGATTGTCGTAGTAACGACGATCGCGGCGGTCGGAGGTGGTCAGGTTGCCGATCGCGCCGCCGGCCACGGCACCGCCGACAGTGGCAGCAGGATCACCGTTGGAGAGCAGGTTGCCGGCCACGCCACCGACCACGGCGCCGACCAGGGTGCGCTTGTCCTTCCTCGACATCGCGCTGGCATCGCTGACCACGGCCACACCGGCCACCAGTGCCAGGGTCATCGCCAGACCACGGAAGCTGAGTGCGGAAGTACTGAGCATGTTCGTTCTCCTGTGAGGTGCATGCCACGCTGGGCAGGGAGGGCGCGGGGCGCCCCGGCTGCCGTGATGTCCACGCTGGCGTTCCAACATTGCCGGAACATTGCCTGGTCCACCGTGCGGCTTGCGCATTCATCTAGCGGCAGGCGGCATGAAGCAAGGCTGAAAGCGGCCTCGGCCGCTCAGCTGGCAGAAAGGGAAAAGGCCACGCGGACGTGGCCCTCCCTTCTCTCCCAAGGCGCCGCGGGCTTAGACGCCCATCGCCTTCTGGGCCTGCCGGGCCTGCTCCTGCTGGGCGTCCTGCTGCTGATGCAGCACGTTCGGCGCGCCCTGCACGGCACCGCTGCTGAGCGCCAGGCTCTGCTCGCTGGCGGCACGGGTCTCCACCGCCACGCGGCTGGCGGCCGGGTCGCCGATGGTGCCCTGCACGGCGAACAGGCGCTCACCGTTCGGGCTGGGCACCACCGAGTCGATGCGCTGCAGGCCGGCGGCATGCGCCTCCTTGGTCAAAGCCGCAGCAGCGCTTTCCAGCGTGTGGCGGTCCTTGAAGGTCCCGGCCGGCAGCAGTTCCAGACCCTTGCTGGCCTGGATGAACAACGGATTGCGCGGGTGCCGCTCGTCGTTCAGCAACGGCCGTTCGCGTGCGTCCTTGATTGCCTCCAGGGTCTTCGCCCCGACAATGCCGTCGACCACCAGGCCGTTGTCCTTCTGCAGCTGGCGCACTGCCGCGTCGGTGTTGCGGCCGAAGCGGCCATCTTCGACCAGCGGCTTGCCGTCGGCGCCGACGTAGCCCAGGTGGCCCAGCTGCTCCTGCACCTTGCGCACGCCCTCGCTGTGCGCGCCCTGCTTGTACAGTTCGGCGTGCGGCGTGGCAGCGGCCTTGTGCTCGGGCGCAGGCTTGCCCTGGGTCTGCTCGTGCGACTGGGTGCGGTTTTCCAGCAGGTCGCGCGCCTTGGACAGCGGATCGGAGGCGTACAGCTTCCAGTTCGGGTGGTCCTTCACCTGCTTGAGGTAGTCCTCCACCGGCATGGTGTGCACGCCCTTGCTGCCGGTGGACTGGCTGATCAGCAGCTTGTCGGTGTTGGGGTCGCGCACCACCATCACGATGTGGTCGATGCCGTTCCAGTGCTCATGGCGGGTCCTGGCCGTATCCAGGCCGATGATCATGCCTTCCTTCAGCGCATCGGGCTTCAGGATCGCGTCGCGGTCCAGCAGCACGCCGGACTGGTCGAACGCCTTGCGCACGATGCCACCGGAACCGAGGTTGCCCAGATCGATGCGATCAGCCTTGCTGAACACCGCGTGCCCGGCCTTCTGGTTGATCTCGTCCATGGTCCGGTTCTGCAGCGTGCCGACCCAGCCGGAACAGTCGATGTAACCCTGCTCCACGTTCTTGCCGGTCTTGCCCGGTACGTACAGCGCGTGGCCCGGAATGTTGATGGCGTACTTGACGTCGTCGTACTTCACGCCGGCCTCGTAGGCGGCCTGCAGTTCAATGCCTGGCTTCGGCGTGGCAGCCGCCGTTGCGGTTGCCGCCAGCGTGGCTGCACCCGCCGCCACGGCTGCGCTGGCCTGTGCAGGCGCTGCCGGGGTCTGGCCCTGGCCCTGCGCCACCGCCTGCGGTTCGATGTTCTTTTCCGGAATGCTGATCGCCGCGTACTTGTGGATGTAGTAGCTGGAGAACGTCCGCGCCAGGTCGCCATCGTTCATCCCGCGCATCTCGGCCAGGGTGTGGCCGGTCAGCGCCTTCGCGTCGGAGCCGATCTGGTTCAGCACGTTGCGGCGCATGTTGATCTCGTCGCCGTGGCTGTTGCGGACCACACCGAAGGTGCCGGTGGCAATGGCAGTCTGCACCGAGCCGTAGCCGGCGCTGCCCTGCTGGTGGGCCAGGTACAGGTCCAGGCCGGTGGGCGTGTTGCCCCCGGACAGGTACGGGTTGCCGGTGCGCTCGTTGCGGCGCGCCATCGAGTCCAGGTTGTCCTGGTACATCTGTGCGGCCGCTTCGGTGTTGCGGGTGGGGTCGAACTCGTGGCCGGTCAGGTGGTACTGGCGCGCGGAACCGGGCACGAACTGGAACAGGCCCTTGGCGCCGGATGAGGTGTTGTGGGCGCGCTCGTTGAAGGTGCCGCCGGTCTCGATGTGCGCGAAACGCATGAAGTCATCCACAGGGATGCCCTTCTGCCTGGCGACCTGCTCGACGATGTCCAGGACTTCCTTTCTGCTGTAGTCATGCTGTGCCATGACGTTTTCCTCGGGGTTGATGGAGCGGCGCGTGCCGCGAATCGCCAACCGGACTCATCCGTGAGTCAAGAACATGTCGGTCAACAGGGAACCCGCGCGTGGCGGGTGCTATCAGGGCGCGACGTACTGCTGGGTCGCGCTGTTGAAGGTGTAGTGCACGGCGTCGCCGGCACCCAGTGCGCGGGTCTTGCCGGGGCCTTCGATGGTGGTGCCCTTGAAGGTCACGGTCAGTCGCGGCAGGCCGTTGCCGTCGGCAGCGAAGGCCAGTTCGCCATCGCTGTCGGTGCAGGGCATCACGTTGCCGTCGTCGCAGGCGGCACTGTTGTCCTCACCCGTGCGCACTGAACCGACATAGCGCCAGACCTTGCTGTCCACGTCGTCTTCGCTGCGCCTGGGGTTGAACAGCAGCAGCGCATAGCCGGTGCTGCTGATGCCGCGGTCGAAGCTGCTGGTCGGCACCGCCAGCAGCAGGCGACCATCGGCCGTGCGATGTTCAAGCGGCTTGCGCCGGGTATCGACATCGTCGGCCTTGTCGTACGCGCCCAGTGCGCCGATGGTCCATTCCTGGCCACGGAACTTCCATGGCTTCCTGGCGTCGGTGCCGGCCAGCACGAAGGTGGCCTCGGCAAGGTTGGCGCGGTCATCCGGACCGGCCGGCGTCTGCTCGCCCGGCTTGCCGTAGTGCTCGCGGGTATCCCAGGAGAAACCCGTGTAGTACGTGGTGCCATCGAGAATGAAGGTGTGGCCGAACCAGAAGGTCGCCACGCTGCCGTTCTGGACCTCATAGGAGGTCGCGCCATCGCCGTCCACCTGGTAGGTGAAATACATCACGGTCGGCGCGTCGGGCGGGGTGGCGGCGGCATCGGGGGTGGGGGTCTGCATCGGGGCAACATCCTGTCGGGGCGCATTGGCAGCCTGCGCAGAGGCGCCGGGCTGGGAGGACGAGGGGGCCGGATCGGCGGCGCTGCAGGCGGCAGCGGAAAGAGAGACGAGCAGGCACGCCGCGAATGCGCGCAGAGGCCGCAACGGCAGGGTCCAACGTAGCTTGGGGGGATGATGCATGCGCCTCTCCATGGTCAGCGTTGCCGGGCCAGACGGCCGGCAGGAAACCGCGCCACGTCCACCAGGGACGGGAGCGAGGACATGAGCCGGTCGATTCCTTCGACCTCGCATTGAGAACTCATGCCGGACCATCTTGGCACAGATCGGCGGCCGGTCAAAGAGGGCGGTGGCAGCTGCCCTTCTTGTGTGATCTGGCTCTCAGATCTTGCCGTCGCGCAGGTAATCGAACAGCTCGGCGTCGCCCTTGAGGCCCAGTTTGAGCATGGCGTCACCCTTCTGCCGGCTGATGGTACTGACGCTCTTGTGCAGCTGCAGCGAGATTTCCTTCACGGTCATGCCGGTGCCCAGCAGCCGCAGCACCTCCACCTCGCGTGGCGACAGTGGCTTGCCGTCGCCCTCGCGCATGCGCCAGCTGCCAGCGGCCTCGACCCGCTCGCGCAGGCTGCGGCTGATGTAGGGCTGGCCCCGGTAGACCGCCTGGATGGCCTGTGGCAGTTCGTCCATCGACGAACTCTTGTCGACCAGGCCGAGCACGCCGCTGTCGAGCACCATGCGCAGGATCGCCAGGTTGTTGGAGACACTGAGCATCAGCACCGGCAGGTCGGGATGACGGCGGCGGATCATGCCGATCATGGCGAAGCCGTCGGCCTGGGGACTGCCCGGCATGGAGTAGTCGGTGACCAGCAGGTCACAGGGCTGGCTGCCGAGCAGGGCCATCAGCGCCTGCGCGCTGTCGGCTTCGCCGACCACGCGGCCCACCCCGCTCGATTCGATGACGGCACGGGTACCGATACGGACCACCGGGTGGTCGTCTGCGATGATGATGCGCAAGCTCATGCTCTAGTATGGCCACCGGGCACGCCGGACCGCGACCATCGCGGTTCCTGGCAGATTCTAGGAGATCAACGCCGATGCGTAGCTGGGCTGTTCGCGGGCTGGTCCTGCTGCTGGCCGTGCTGGTGCTGCCTGCGGCGCTGGCACAGGCAGTGCCTGGGCTGTTGCCGCTCAGCCCGCTGCAGCGCGAGTACCTTGCCGCGCATCCGAGCATCGTCGTGGGCCAGTATGACAGTGGCTGGCCGCCGTTCGAGTCCCTCCGTGATGGCCAGCAGGTCGGCCTGGGCCCGGATTATCTGTCGCTTCTCGCCCGTCAGCTGGGCGTGAAGGTGGAGGCGCGGCGCTATCCCGACTGGACATCCGTGCTGGATGCGGCATGTCGTGGCGAGATCGATGTAGTGATGAATGTCGGTCTCAGTGCCGACCGCACCCGCTGCATGGTCTATACCGCCGCCTATGGCGAGGCAGCGCTGGCCCTGGTGGGACGCCCGGATGACCTGCGTGCCTCCGACATCCCCGACCTGGATGGACTGCGGGTGGTGATCGAGCAGGACTTCCTGACCGGCCCGCAGGTGCGGGCGCGCTTTCCCCGGGCACGACAGCTTGTCGCAAACAGCTCGTTGGCGGCGCTGGAGATGGTCAGAGACGACAAGGCAGACGTTTACATCGGCAATGCCTACGTGGCCACCGAACTGATCGCACGCGAGGACCTGCAGGGGGTCGTGCTGCTGCGTCCCAGCGATCTGCCGCCCGAACGGCTGCACTTCGGTGTTCCCAACAGCAAGCAGCCGTTGGCCGAAGCATTGGACCTGGCACTGGCTGCGACCAGCCAGGCCCAGCGCGATGCCCTGGCGCAGCGCTGGCTGCCACCTCCGCAGTGGTCGGCATCGGCACAGCTGGCGTTGAGCCAGGCCGAGAAACGGGTATTGGAGCAGCCGTTGAAGATCGGCTTCGCGCCGAACGCGGCGCCGCTGTCGTTCGCGGACCAGGATGGCAACCCCAGTGGCCTGGCCAGCGAATACCTGCGGCGCCTGCTGCAGGCTGGCGCCAACCTGCAGGTGGAAAACAGCCATGACTGGTACGAGGTGCGCGAGAAGGCACGCCGCGGCGAGCTGCAGGCGGTGATGGGCATTCCTGCCGATTCTCGCTACCTGGGCCCGGACTGGGTGTTCAGCCAGCCCTTCATCAGCGTGCCGAACGTGATCGTCAGCCGGCGTGACAGCCCGGCGTTGCTGGGCCTGTCCGACCTGCAGGGCAAGCGGGTGCTGCTGTCCGATCCGGAACGTGTGCGTGGCTATGTGCTGCAGCAGGCGCCGCAGGCGCGGATCATCGCGGCACGCAGCGCGGAACAGGCCCTGCAGCGCCTGATCAATGGCGACGCCGATGCCTACGTAGGCAACCTGGCACTGGTTGACCATCTGCTGCGCAGCCGCTTCCCGGGGCGCCTGCAGGTGGCGGCACCGGCAGGTTTCAACGATCAGCTGGTGCTGGCGGTTGAGCGCCGCCATGCCGCCCTGGCCACCACCTTCGACCGCCTGCTGCTGCAGATGACGCCGCGCAAGCGCGAGGCCCTGCGCGGGGACTGGCTGGCCGTCGAGTACCGCAACGGCCTGGACTGGAACAGCGCGATGCGCTGGGGCGTGCCGCTGCTGCTGGTGCTGCTCACCGCGCTGCTGGTGCACGCCATCGGGCATTGGCGGCTGCGCCGCGAGGTGGCCGGACGGCGTCACCTGGAACAGCGCCTGGCCGAAGTCACCGACAACCTGCCTGCCGTGGTCTATCAGGCTCGCCGCGCGGCAGACGGAACGCTCAGCTTCCCGTTCATTGCCGGTGACCTGCAGGCGTTGTTCGGGATCAGCCGGCAGCAGGCCGAACAGGACGCAATGTGCCTGCTGGAGCGCATCGAGGAAGACGACCGCGAGCACATCCTGCATGCGGTCGAGCAGGCGGCGCGCCAGTTCGCACCGCTTGTTCTCGAGTTCCGGCTGCGACCTGAAGGCACCGGCGCGCGCTGGGTGCGCAGCCAGGCCCATCCCTATGCGGCGGAAGCGGGCGTGGTCACCTGGAGTGGATACTGGGTGGATGTCAGCGAGGCGCGTGCACAGGCCGAGGCCCTGACTGCGGCCAAGGCCGACGCCGAACAGGCGGCGGAGGCGAAGTCGCGTTTCCTGGCGACCATGAGCCATGAAATCCGAACGCCGATGAGTGGCGTGCTGGGCATGCTGGAAGTGCTGGCGCATTCGCCGCTGGATGCCGAGCAGCAGCGCATCCTCGGGGTGATCGAGGATTCGGCGCAGATGCTGCGGCAGATCCTCGACGATATTCTTGACTACTCGCGGCTGGAGGCCGGCGCACTGCGCCTGGAACCGGTGCCGCAGCCGCTGCGGCCATTGCTGGAAAGCGTGTGCCGGTTGTTGTCGGCGCAGGCCAGTGCACGTGGGCTGGACCTGCACGTGCAGATCGACCCGCAGCTGGCGGCCGCGCACGAAGTGGATGGCGTGCGCCTGCGCCAGATCGTGTTCAACCTGCTCAGCAACGCCATCAAGTTCACCGTGCGCGGCGAAGTGCGGCTGCAGCTGGACGTGCTGGGGCCGACCGCCGAAGACGGCAGCCAGCCGCTGTGCCTGAGCGTCACCGACACCGGCATCGGCATCGCGCCGGAACAGCTGCAGCACCTGTTTGCGCCGTTCACTCAGGCCGGTGCCTACATCCAGCGCGACCATGGGGGTACCGGCCTGGGCCTGAGCATCTGCCAGCGCCTGGTGCAGATGATGGACGGCGAGCTGGAGCTGCACAGCACGCTGGGCGAAGGGACCCGCGCCGAGGTGCGGCTGTCGCTGGTGGAAGCCGGCAGCGGTGATGTGGAAGCGCTGGTCGCCGAGCAGGAACAGGCCTCGCTGCTGCCGCCGGCGCTGCGCCAGGCGCGGGTGCTGGTGATCGAAGACCACCCGACCAACCAGGCGATGATGGCCTGGCGACTGCAGCAGCTGGGGGTGCCGCATGTGATGGTCGGTGACGGCCAGCAGGGCTTGGATCGGCTGTCGTCGGAGAGTTTCGATCTGGTGATCACCGACTGCCGGATGCCGGTGCTCGATGGCTTCGGTTTCACCCGCCTGCTGCGCGAACGCGAGGGCCGCAACGGCCAGCCGCGGCTGACCGTGCTGGCGCTGACCGCCAGCGTGCTGGATGACGATGCACGGCGCTGCCGCGAGGCCGGCATGGACGAAGTGCTGGCCAAGCCGCTGTCACTGGCCACGCTGCGCACCGCACTGCTGCGCTGGTTGCCGCAGGCGCAGGGACAGTCGTTCGAGGAGCCGCAGGCCGGGTCCGCTGCCGACGATGCTGGGGCGCTGCCCGATCTGGACAGCCTGCAGCGGCGCTTCGGCTCGCGTGCGGTGGCCGAGCAGCTGCGCGACAGCCTGTTGCAGGCCAGCGAGGGCGATCTTGCCGCCGTGCAGCGCGCGCTGCAGGCTGGAGATCGCGAGGCGGCCGCACTGCACCTGCATCGTCAGGCCGGTGGTTTGGGCGCGGTGGGAGCGACAGTGCTGGCCGGGCAGGCCAATGCGCTGGTGGAGCGTCTGCAGGATGCGGCGGAAACCGATGTGGCGCCGTTGTTCGCGGGGGTGGCGGAATTTGTGGCACGGCTGCAGCGACAGCTGCAGCGCCTGGCTCACTGAGCCGACTGCTGCTGCAGGTAGGCGATCACCAGTGCGCGGCGTTCGGCGCTGGGGAAGGCGTTGTACATGCGCGTGCCGGGCACCACGTGGGTGGGCGACTGCAGGAACGCATCCAGGGTCTGCGCGGTCCAGGTGATATCGGCGCGGCGCATGCCGTCGGAATAGCCATAGTCCGGCAGGCTGCCAGCGCGGCGGCCGATCACGCCGTGCAGATTGGGTCCGAAGCGGTGGATGCCACCAGGTTGCACGGTGTGGCAGCCGGCACAGCTGCCACTTCATTGTCCTATGTGATCCTTTGTGGCCCTATAATGTTTATAAAATCAATGTGTTGCGCCTGTTCTATGTCCAATTGAGTCCTATGCGATCCGCTCAGATCCGCATTTTTCTGCCGGTATCTTTGGCGGTAATCTCTCTTCCCTCAATTCAAGTTACCGTCGTCATGCCGTTGACCGATACCGCTATCCGTAAGACCAAGCCTTCCGCCACCGTCCAGAAGCTCCGTGACGGTGGTGGCCTGTATCTACTTTTGCGCCCTGACGGTGCCAGGTGGTGGCGCTGGGACTACCGTCGTCCAGCGACTGGGAAGCGCAATACGCTTTCGTTAGGCACCTATCCCGATGTAAGCCTGGCGACCGCCCGCGAACGTCACGCAGCAGCACGCAAGTTGCTAGCCGATGGCATCGATCCTGGTGAGCATCGCAAGGCGCAAAAGAGGGCAATCGTTGAGAGCAGTGCCAGCACGTTTGAGGCTGTTGCAGCGGAGTACTTTTCCATGCGAGCTGGGAAGCTCTCTGCTGATTGGATCAAAAATGAGCGACGCCTCGTTGAAAGAAACTTGAACCCTTACGTTGGCAGCTGCCCTGTAAGTTCAATATCTGCACGGGAGCTGCTGGATGCACTGCGAAGGATCGAATCGCGCGGCGCGGTTAAATCTGCGCACCTCGCTAGGGGGGTAGCTGGCAGGGTGTTCCGCTACGCCATCGCTACTGGCCGTGCGGATCGCAATCCGGCAGATGACCTAAGAGGTGCGCTTGCTTCCTCGGACGTGCAGCACTTTCCCAGTATTACCGACCCATCGCTGATCACCGGTCTGCTGCGTGCAACGTACGGCTATCACGGCTCGCCTGTGGTCCAGGCTGCACTACGGTTGGCCCCTTTGGTATTTGTACGTCCTGGCGAATTACGCCATGCCCTGTGGGATGACATTGATCTTGATGCAGGTCAGTGGCGCTTCACCGCCAGCAAGACAGGTCAACCGCACATCGTTCCGTTGGCAGTGCAGGCTGTTGCCATTTTGCGGGAGCTGCACCCTTTGACCTGTCGGGCTAAGTACGTCTTCCCTTGCATGATTGGCAAGGGAAGACCAATGAGTGAGAACGCGGTCAATGGCGCACTGCGTCGGCTGGGCTATGAATCTGGTTCCATGACCGGCCATGGCTTCCGCGCGATGGCGCGTACTGTGCTGGATGAGGTGCTGGGTTTCCGTCCGGACTACATCGAGCACCAGCTCGCACATGCCGTGCGTGATCCAAACGGACGGGCATACAACCGTACGGCTCACCTGGTCGAGCGGGCAAAAATGATGCAGGCCTGGGCGGACTATTTGGACGGTCTGAGGACCTCCCTCTGACCCCCTTTTTCTGCTTTTTCATTTCTGACTTACTGTTTTTGCTGGTTACAGTGGTAACACTGGTTACAGCCTCCTAAAACGTCATAAATATCAATCGGTTGCGCGCCAGCGCGGCGCGCACCACTTCCTGGTTACAGCTGGTTACGCTGGTTACAACGCCGGGCAGGCGGACCGCATAGGACGGATACGGATAGATGCTGCGGCCCCGCCGAACTGGCGTGCCGCAGCCCATTTCCAGCCAGTCGCATGAACCTTGGCATGCGCCAGGGCGTCTCCATACCGACCCGTGGAGGCGACAGTGGTTCCTCCTAAGCACGGTGTCGTGCAGCTATCCACCTGGTTGCGCGCCGCCGCTGGATGCGGCCTTCGGTCTCGTCTGGGACGCGCCGCCACCCTATCCAAGGCAAACGCCGCGAATGCTTGCGCGGCTGCGCGCATCGACCTGCCGTGCGCGTCGTTCGGCCTTGGTTGGAGCGCTCTGCATTGCCGAAAGCGCAAGGGCGTGGGTCCGCTCGCGTCCATCGGCGTCCCATGCGGGATTTGTAAGCCGGTCTCTTACACGGCGCGCCGCGTGAGTTCGGTGGCGGCGGTCTCTAGCCTCTAACCAAGCCCACAACACACGGCGGCGGTTGACCCAAGGTCAGCGCCGCCACCTCTCACATGCTTGGTTCCCCCTCCCCTCTGGCGACCGCACCTGGTCAGCCTGCCGATCATTCTCGGCCTGAAATCGCACGCGGTGAGCGCTTTCTGCGCAAGCCCGACGTGCTCAGCCGTACCGGCATTTCCCGCTCGCACCTGTACTGGCTGATGAAGCGTGGCCGGTTCCCCGCATCGATCCCCCTTTCCCCGCGCGTGACCGTCTGGCTGGAGTCGGACGTGGACGCGTGGATTGCCACCCACATTCCCGACACCCATCAGCGAGTGCAGCCATGAAAGACGCCATCGTCCTGACCATCTCCAACCAGAAATTCTGCCTCAGCCCGGCAGAGGCTAAGTTCCTGGCCGAGCATCTGCGCACGGCTGTGGCACAGCCGAACCTGGCGCTGAATTTCTCCCAGAGCCGGACCCAGCAAGGCGGGCGCATCGCACTGTCGCGCAGTGTCGCCGGTAGCCGTTCCACCACCGACTGCTGAGGCGCTGCGATGACCAGTTCTAGAGCCTTCATGCGCTGCCCGCATTGCGATACGCCCGCCATCGTTCGTACCAGCGTGCTGCATTCCAAGCTGCTGCGTGAATCCGTGCTCCAGTGCCGCAATGCGCTGTGCGGCCACACGTTCTCCGCCTACACCGAGATCGTGCGTACGCATGTGCCAAGCGCCTGCCCGCGCGCCGAGATTTGCCTGCCGCTCAGCGATTCCGCAGAACGCCGCGCGCTCAGTGAGAACGCCACTGAAGCACCGCGCGCCAAGCGCAGTACACGTCGATGATGTGCCTGTTGACAACGCACGCCCCGCAGGTGCAGCATTGCCCCGTCGCCGCACAATCGGCGACCGGGTTTAGCAGCCCGAAGCAAAGGCGCACCAGCGCCCATCGACCGATGCACGGCGCTTTTTTATTGCTCGCTGTGTCGTCGCGGGCGATTGCTTGCCAGTTCTACGGCGGGCGGTGCGCGGAGATCGAAAGGTCTGCCGGTTCCTTTGGCCGGTCTGCTAACCGCGTACCGTCCGTCACCTCGTTTAGCAGCGCGGTGGCGGAATCCAACATTCCAAAGGATTCCCGCCATGTCTCACGACACCCTGGTCGCGCCGTCGCGCTTTGCTACCCGTATTGCTCATCACCTCGGCGAAATCGCCGACACCCTCGATTGGAATCATTCCCTCTGGCTGGCGCTGACTGCGCGCTTGGAGGCCATCGGCAAAGTGCCCGAGGCGTTGACGCTGGGCGAGGTGCAGCACGCCATTGCCGCCACCGTCCAGGAGGCCGCGCGATGAACGTCTCTGCCCTGAATGCCGCCGTCGCCAACGACGATGCCGCCACGCATGACCTGTTCAGTGCCGCGCGCCAGTTGCAGCGTATCCACACGATGCCGATGGCTGCGCTGTCGCAGCTGGTAGCCGCCTTGGAGTGCCGCCACGGTGCACTGGAAGCACTCTCCGTAGGTCAGCTGTTGGCCATGGTCCGTGATGCGGAGGTGGCTGCATGAACGTCGATACCGTGAGTGTGTCCGGCGTGCCGGGCGTGGCCAATGGCGTACTCAGCGCCACCATCACCGATGCCTGGTTCGATGCCGAGCGCACCTCCCATATTGTCGAGGTGGCCCGCCGCATCGAGCGGCTGCACAACAAGGCCTCGCGCCGTCTGGCCATCCTCAGTGGCGAATTGGATGAGGCGCTGGCAGGCCATCCGTTGGAGGACCGCCTGCGTGAGCGCCTGCTGTGGCCGCTGGAGCGCGATTGCCTGGAGCTGGCCACCGTTGCTGCGCGGGTGCGCGTGCGCCTGTCGTTGTTCGCCCCGGCGCAGTCGCAGGAACAGTTCGATCAAGGCATGGCCTTGCAGCTGGCGGACCTGCAAGCCGAGCAGGCCGCTGCCGAGCCGCTGCAAGCGCCTGCGCCCAGCGCTGCGCCCATGCCCTATGGCTACTGGATCAGTGAGGACAGCTTCAATCGCGTGGAGCGTGCGCGCTCGGCGGCCCTGCTGCTGGCCAGCGTTGATGAGCGCATGGCCGTTCCATTTGACGCCGTGGCGTTCAGCGCCGCCTACGTGCATGAGGATCTGGCCGCTGTGGTGGCCAACGCCCGGCACAGCAGCCAGCTGGAGGCCGACCATGACGCGGCCTGAGGGATTCATTACGGCACTGCGTGCGGCAGGTCTATGCGTGGGTACGGGCGATGCTGTACTGGCCGATGGTCGTCTGTGCCGCGTCCGCGCCGACGGTGATGGCAACGGCCAGCGCAGCGGCTGGTATGTGCTGCACGCAGGCCCGCCGCAGGCCGGTGCCTACGGCAACTGGAGGACCGGGCTCAATGAGTCCTGGTGCGAGGGTGGCAGCGAGGCGCTGAGCGAGGCTGACCGGGCGATGCTGCGCGAGGCCGTGGTGCGTGCACAGCGCCAGCAGCAGGCCGAGCGCGCCCAGCGTCAGGCCGTGGCCCGGCAGCAGGCGCGGGAGCGCTGGCAGCGCGCCAGCCCAGCCTCAGCCGATCATCCGTACCTGGTGGCCAAGGGCGTGGGCGTGCACGGCCTGCGGCAGCTGGACGGCGTGCTGCTGGTGCCCTTGCGTGATGCGCAGGGGCGACTGTGGAGCCTGCAAACCATCGCCGCCGATGGCAGCAAGCGCTTCCTGGCCGGTGGCCGTAAGCGCGGGCTGTACTACGCCGTAGGCCGTACCGTCAGCGACGTGGTGTGCATCGCCGAAGGCTATGCCACCGCCGCCAGCATCCATGAGGCCACCGGCCACCCCACCGCCGTGGCCTTCGATGCCGGGAACCTGGAGCCGGTGGCCTGCGCTCTGCGCGCCAAGTTCCCCTCGGCAGTGATCGTGGTATGCGCCGATGACGATGCGGCCACCGCCGCCCGGCTGGGCATCAATCCGGGCGTGGCCAACGCCCAACGCGCCGCCGATGCCGTCGGTGGAGTGGTGGCCATGCCGCCGCGGCCACGCCCTAAGGCTACCTCCTGATGATCCCCCTCTTCCATACGAAGGCGCAGCGCGCCGACGTGGCACTGGAGCCCCGTGCATGAGCAACGTTACATCTGTCGATTTCAATGATGCCGCCAAGGATGCCGGTACCGGTGCCGTGCGTGGCTCGATTCAGCGCGCCGTGCGCAAGGGTGCAAAGGGCAAGACCAAGGGTGGCAAGAATGCCTCCGGCAATGACAATGGCGGCGCTGCACGAGCGCACTACCAGCTCAACGAGACCGGCGTGTACTACGTCGGCGTCACCGAGGACGGTGAGCCCGCCGAGCCGGTGTTTGTCTGCTCGCCGTTGAAGGTCGAGGCCAAGACCCGCAACAGCCAGAGCGAGGAATGGGGGCGGTTGCTGACCTGGACCGATGCCGATGGCCATCCCCACCAGTGGGCGGCACCTGCCGAAATGCTGGTGGGCGATCCGCGCGAGTTCGTGCGCCAGCTGGCCGCCGGTGGCGTGGAAATGTCGGCCCACCGCAACACCATGCAGCGCCTGTTGGCCTACATCATTCAGGAGCGCATCGACACCCGCGCCCGCAACGTGGCCGTACCAGGTTGGCATGAGGGCCGATATGTGCTGCCCAACGGTGAGAGCTACGGCACCGGCGAGGAACGGCTGGTCTACCAGCACAGCGGCGGATTGCAGCACCACTATGCGGCCGTTGGCTCGCTGGAGGACTGGCGGCGCGACGTGGCCCGGCGGTGCCAGGACAATTCGCGCTTGGTGCTGGCGGTGTCGGCGATGTTCGCAGGGCCGCTGCTGCACTTTACCGGCGCTACAGGCGGTGGCTTCCACCTGGTCGGCGGCAGCAGTAGCGGCAAGAGCACGGCGCTGCGCGTGGCCGCCAGCGTGGTGGGCCCCCCGGACTATGCCCGCGAGTGGCGCAGTACGGCCAACGGGTTGGAAGGCGTGGCCGTGCTGCATAACGATGCCACGCTCATTCTGGATGAACTGGCGCAGATCGATCCCAAGCAGGCCGGTGATGCCGCCTACCTGCTGGCCAACGGCAACGGCAAGAGCCGCGCCAACCGGGCCGGTGAGGCCCGTGCAGCAGCACGCTGGCGGGTGCTGATCCTGTCGGCGGGCGAGGTCGGGTTGGCCCAGCACATGGCCGAGGTGGGCAAGCAGGCACGGGCGGGCCAGTCCGTGCGCCTGGCCGACGTACCGGCGGAGGCCGAGGGCGGGCACGGCGTGTTTGAGCGCCTGCACGATGCCAGCGACGGCGCCGCGCTATCCGCCCTGCTTAAGGACGCCGCCGCGCGCACCTACGGCGCACCGTGGCCGCTCTGGATGGGCTACCTGACCCAGCAGGACAGCCCCACGCTGACCGCCCAGCTGCGCGAATCCACCGACCGATTCCTGGCCACCTACGTGCCTGAGGACGCCTCCGGCGAGGTGCGCCGCGTGGCCGAGCGCTTTGCTGTTGTCGCCTTTGCCGGGGAGTTGGCCAGCAGCTGCCGCCACCGCATCACCGGCTGGCCCAAGGGTGAGGCCACACGGGGCGTGGCGGCGTGCTTTCAGGCATGGCTGCATCGCAGAGGCGGTTCCGGCAGTGCCGACACCGACGCGCTGCTTTCGCGCGTGCGTGCGTTCTTCGAGGCCCATGGTGAAAGTCGTCTTGAGCCGTTGCGCTACGGCCAGGAAGCGCCACCGGTCCGCGATCGGGCGGGCTTCCGGCGCTTCGATGAGGTGGGCGTCACCGAGTACATGGTGTTGCAGGAAGCCTTCAACCGCGAACTGTGCGGAGGCTTCGATTCACGCTTGGCCGCCCGAACACTGATGGAGGCCGGTTGGCTCAAGCCCAGTGGCGATGGCCGACCTTCGCAAGTGGTGCGCATACCAGGCTTAGGCACGGTGCGTCTTTTCATCTTTGATCCACGCAGGGTGCACGACAGCGCCCACTGACCCAATCACGTTTCGAGCGCTTACAGGTGCAATGCCGGTGAGCCAGTTAAAGCAATTTCAACGGAGAATCCAAATGAACGAAAATCAGACCATCATCACCGCAACCCCGCAGCAGGCTGCTCCCCTTGAGGATGGGAGCGAGGTAACGGTGCCGGTGTCGGAGCATAGGCAGCGGTTGAATGAATTGGCCCAGCAGTTGGCCAGCGCGGTGCAGCGCAAGCGAGCGTTGGCGGGCAAGGTCGATACCATGCAGCGTGCCAAGCAGGCCGCACAGGGCGATGCCGCCGCTGCCCGTCAGCAGTGGGGTGCCAAGCTGCGCGAGAGCGATGGCACGCTGACCCGCGACATTCAGAAGCTCCGCGCGAATGAGCGCTCGGCGCTCTCGCTGGCTGAGGAATATGAGGCGATGGAAGGTGAGATTGCGGCCGAGCTGCCTCAGCTGGATCTGGAGTTGGCCGAGGTCACGAACCGCTGTCTCAGCACGGCGAACAGCGTCATCAGTGAAGCCGCCAATCAGACCTATGAGCAGTTGCTGAAGCAAGCGGGTGACAGCCTGGCGGTGGCCTTCGCGCTGTTCGCGAAGGCGGATAGATCGGATAGAACCTTCCAGAATGCAGTTTATGACGATGAGTTGGCCAGTCGGTTCTTTGGTCGTCTCGGCATCGCAGTGCGCCATCGCCTGGACGATGCCGCAGTGACGGACCAGGTGACGCAAGTGTTGGCGCTGCCGTCGATGGACCTGAGCGCGGTGGATATGGAGCTGGTGAGTAGCCCCATTCGTCGTTCACAGTTGCGGGCACAGCTCAGTGCTGGGGGCGCGGCGTGATGGATTCCCCTGCCGATGCTGCTATCGGTGAGGTCGTGCCCGCGCCCAGCGCGGGCGCTGCCGGGGCGGTCACGGCCTTTTCCTTTGGTGATCCAACCCCCGTTCTGGACTCGCGCGGGTTGTTCGACTACCTGGAGTGCTGGCGCAACGGTCGCTACTACGAGCCGCCGATCACCCTCAGTGGTCTGTCGCGCACCACGCGCTCCAATCCGTTCCTGCACAGCGGCCTGATCTTCAAGCGCAACATGCTGGTGCGCACCTTTGTGCCGCATCGACTGCTGGACCGTACCGCGTTCTCGCAGTTGGCGCTGGATTACCTGGTGTTCGGCATGGCCTACCTGGGGCGGCAAATCTCGCACTCCGGGCGGCTGTTGCAGCTGCACCCGCTGATGGCGCAGTACACGCGCCGTGGCGTGGATCCCGGTGTGTTCTTCCAGGTGCGAGCTGGCAGGGCCGAACACGAGTTTTCCCCCGGTTCGGTGCACCAGCTCCGTGAGGCCGATACCGATCAGGAGATCTACGGCATGCCGGAGTGGCTGGCCGTCGTGCAGTCGGCGTTGCTCAATGAATCGGCGACGTTGTTCCGCCGCAGGTACTACACCAACGGCTCGCACGCCGGGTTCATCCTCTACATGACCGACCCGCAGCCGGAGGGTATGGACGTGGACGCGTTGCGCGAGGCGCTGCGAGACTCGCGTGGTCCGGGCAACTTCCGCAACCTGTTCGTGCACTCGCCCAATGGCAAGAAGGATGGCTTGCAGCTGATCCCGATCAGCGAAGTGGCCGCCAAGGATGAATTCACCGGTATCAAGCGCGTGACCCGCGATGACATTCTGGCGGCGCTGCGCATACCGCCGCAGCTGCTCGGCATCGTGCCTCAGAATGCGGGCGGATTCGGCTCGATTCGGGATGCCGCCACCGTGTGGGCGTCGATGGAACTAGCACCCCTGCAATCACGGATGGCCATGGTCAACGAATGGATCGGCGAGGAGGTTATTACCTTCGCCCCGTTTGACCTGGCGCCCCTAGCAACCTGACGCCTTGTCGCTACGCCGGAGCCGGCCGCAGATGTGCGGCCTGCTCCGGCCCGCGCTACCCAATAGGCCGCCCACGGGCGGCCTATTTTGCTTCATGCCGCGCAGATGGCGGGCTCTACCGCGTTCTTTCGCCGCTTGCCGCCCTGTTGTTTCGGCGGCACCAGGTCAACATGGATTCGATAGCCCAAGGCGGTAGCAGCACGGCTGAGCGTATCGAGCGTGAGCCCGGTGTCGGCCTCATCCAGCACGCGATCCAACTGCGAACGGCTGGTGTTCATGCGCTTGGCCAAGTCAGACTTGCTGACCTTGGCCACCTTCATGGCCTCAGCAACCTGCCAGGCGATCACGCGCTTGACGGCGACAGATGCCGACTCTTCCAGCAGCCCTTCCGACTCAAGGAAGTCGTCAAAGCTTGATCCGATGTGCTTGTTCTTGCTCATTTGATCACCTCATCTCTACGCTTCTTCGCCAGTGCCAGGTCGGTCTTGGGCGTGGTCGGTGACTTCTTCACGAACCCGTGCAGCAGCACCATGTCCTGCTTGACGGTGGTGAACATGACGCGGGCAATTCCTTCGGGAATCGAACTACGCACCTCCCACAGCCGGTCATCCATCTTTCGCACCAGTGGCATGCCCATGGGCCAACCCAGCTGGACCGTCTTAATGTCGCCACCGATGGCCTTGCGCGCCTCGGCGGAGACCTCCTTCATGAGCCAGACCCGCACAGGCTCATCGGCCGAGGCGGATCGGTAGAACCGGACGTCCAAGACTGTCTTCATGCGTCCAGTATACGCCGGAGCCGTCCTGCCGCGTACTTATTTATGTACATCCGTTCAGGGGGCGCCGCTTGGATCGGTCGTGCCTGGAGCGTCCCTCTCCGCGCCCGCCAGCAAGGTGTGCGCCTGGCGGCATGCCGTGCTGGCGTCGTTGGCGGGTGCGGCGATGGCCCGTCACGTATATCTGGCCAGCGCGCCGATACGGGGAAGAAGGGACTCTCCTGGTTCAGCGGCTGGAGGCCAATCGATCATGCGCTCCACGACGGCATGCGGTGTAACCACTGTAACCAGCTGTAACCAGGAACTGGCGCGCGCTGCACGTTCGTGCAACCAATTGATATTTATAATTTTTTAGGTGCCTGTAACCAGTGTTACCACTGTAACCAGTAAAAACAGTCAGTCAGAAATTACATTCGGGAGATAGCAGGCGATAAGAAGGCGCGGATATGGGTAAAAGCCTTGGGAGACAAGGGAATCGGGTGAGGGATGGGGCCATGGTGCCTGCGCAGGGCGTGTAACCAAAAAAGCGTTACAGACCCTCATTTCATAGCCTTCCTGAAACACTGTAAGTAGTGGATGTTTTCTTCTTGGACACTGTTGGACGCCTTGTTTTCACCCCTCCCTGGTCACTGCAAATCTGGCCTCCATCTGGCCGCTCAGTGCCCCGCCAGAAACCCCCTTTGGTGCAGGGATTCGCAGGTACTGGCGTGGCCTCCCTGTGCCCCCGACAGCCATGCTGGGCCTGTTCTTGCCCTGTGTGCAGGTAGTGCAGAAAAAGCACCCTATGAAGTGCGCAGGCGTGGCGGGGAGACGAGTGCGCACGCCGGGGTGCGCACTGCGGCGGGCCTCCTGTAGGCCCGTATGCCCGATTCACTGTCAGCCGCCACCAGTGGCCGCTCATTGGCTACGCGCACTGCTGCGCCATCCCACGTCCTGGCGTCATGCGGTAGCACGCTGCTGCGCGTGCTGAGAGCCGGTGCACGCGCAGCAGCATTCCGTTACGCCCCTAGTGCCCGCCGCTCAGGCCAAGCTTTGCGCTGATGGCGGTAATTGTGGCGGTAACTTCCAAATCAACTCTTGGCGAAATCTATATGTAGCAATGGCTAGCCGGTTGTTGTGTGGAGTCCGGCACACAGCTCGAACGCGCGCTGCATGGCCTGCTGCTGCGCCTGTTCCGGCGTGGCCGGTGCCGCAGGCGGGCGCTGGCAGGCCGTGGCCGCCAGGGTCAAAGCAATGGTGATGAGCAGGCGGAAAGCACGCATGGGCGGGCAGGATAGCGACGCAGCGGGGCAGGTGGGCTGCGACACGCGGTCGCAGCCCGGAGCAATCACATGCCCGAATAGTTCGGGCCGCCACCGCCCTGCGGGGTCACCCAGACGATGTTCTGGGTCGGGTCCTTGATGTCGCAGGTCTTGCAGTGCACGCAGTTCTGCGCGTTGATCTGCAGGCGCGCGTTATCGGCTTCACCGACGAACTCGTACACACCCGCCGGGCAGTAGCGGGCTTCCGGGCCGGCGTACTCGGCCAGGTTCACCTTCACCGGAATGCTGGGGTCCTTCAGCGTCAGGTGGCTGGGCTGGTTCTCGTCGTGGTTGGTGCTGCTGAGGAACACCGAGCTGAGACGGTCGAAGGTCAGCACGCCATCCGGCTTCGGGTAGGCGATGCGGGTGTGCTTGGCCGCCGGCTCCAGGCAGACGTGATCCGGCTGCGTGCGGTGCAGGGTCCACGGCGGATTGCGCACGCCCAGCTTCGGCAGCAGCCACTGCTCCACGCCGGTCATCAGCGTGGCCACGGTCTGGCCCTTCTTGAACCACTGCTTGAAGTTCTTGGCCTGCTGCAGTTCGGTGAACAGCCAGCTGGCTTCGAACGCCTTCGGGTAGGCGCTCAGTTCATCGTGCTGGCGGTCGGCGGCCAGCGCGTCGAACGCGGCATCGGCGCACAGCATGCCGGTCTTGATCGCGGCATGGCTGCCCTTGATGCGGCTGGCGTTGAGGTAGCCGGCCTCGCAGCCGACCAGCGCGCCACCGGGGAACACGGTCTTGGGCAGCGACAGCAGGCCACCGGCGGTGATCGCACGCGCGCCGTAACCGATGCGCGTGCCACCCTCCAGGTGCTTGCGGATGGACGGATGGGTCTTGAAGCGCTGGAATTCCTCGAACGGGCTCAGCCACGGGTTCCTGTAGTCCAGGCCGACCACGTAGCCGATGGCGACCTTGCCACCGTCGGCGTGGTACAGGAACGCACCACCGTAGGTGTCGCTGTCCAGCGGCCAGCCGGCGGCGTGCACCACCAGGCCCGGCTCATGCTTGGCCGGGTCGATCTGCCACAGTTCCTTGATGCCGATGCCGTAGGCCTGCGGGTCCTTGCCTTCGTCCAGCTTGTAGCGCGCGATCAGCTGGCGGCCGAGGTGGCCGCGTGCGCCTTCGGCGAAGATCGTGTACTTGGCCTGCAGCGCCATGCCCCGTTCGAAGGCCGGGCCGATGCTGCCGTCCTTCTCGATGCCCATGTCGCCGGTGGCCACGCCGATCACTTCACCGTTGTCGCCGTACAGCACCTCGGCTGCGGCGAAGCCGGGGAAGATCGCCACTTCCAGCGCTTCGGCCTGCTGCGCCAGCCAGCGGGTCACTTCACCCAGGCTGATGATGTAGTTGCCTTCGTTGTGGAAGCACTCCGGCAGCAGCGCATTGGGCGTGCTGCGTGCGCCGGTTTCGCTGAGGAACAGGAATTCGTCGCGGGTGACCTTCTGCTTCAGCGGTGCGCCGCGCTCGGCCCAGTCCGGGAACAGTTCGGTCAGTGCGCGCGGATCCATCACGGCGCCGGACAGGACGTGCGCGCCCGGTTCGGAGCCCTTCTCCAGCACGCACACCGACAGTTCGCGGCCGGCTTCGATCGCGCGCTGGCGCAGGCGGATCGCGGTGGCCAGGCCGGCGGGGCCGGCGCCGACGATCACCACGTCGAACTCCATTACTTCACGCGGGGGCAGGGCGTTGGCTTCAGCGCTCATCGATTGCATGACTCGTGGGTAGGGCCGGCATCGGGGCCACCGGCGGTGCCTGGGAATCGCGCGTGCAGCCACGAGCGAAACGGTTGTTTGAATGTGTCAGGGTACCGGGCCGCGCGTGATCGAGCTAGATCGACGATGTTCACGTCATGATTGCTGCGGTGCAGCGTAGGGCACGTGGCCGGGTAGGTGCCAACCTTGGTTGGCACATTGTTTCACCGCCCGGACCCGTTTCCGTGTGGACCAAGGTCCACACCTACCAGACGCGATGCTTGCGGATGACCGACAATGGCCGGGTCCTGACTGCGCGTGAGTGCCATGGCTTTGCATCCGTACGATCTGTTCGATGTCCGTTCCCTGCTCAACGAGGAAGAGCGCGCGGTGCAGGAGAGCGTCGCCCGCTTCACCAACGAGCGCGTGCTGCCGATCATCGGCGATGCCTTCGACCAGGCCCGCTTCCCTTCGGAGCTGGTGCCGGAGATCGCCGCGCTGGGCCTGCTCGGTGCCACCCTGCCGGCCGAATACGGCGGCGGCGACCTCGGTGCGGTCAGCTATGGCCTGATCTGCCAGGAGCTGGAGCGCGGCGATTCGGGCCTGCGCAGCTTCGTCTCGGTGCAGAGCTCGCTGTGCATGTACCCGATCTATGCCTACGGCAGCGAGGAGCAACGCCAGCAGTGGTTGCCGGCGATGGCGCGCGGTGAGCTGATCGGCTGCTTCGGCCTGACCGAGGCACACGGCGGTTCCGATCCGGCCAGCATGAAGACCCGCGCGGTGCGCGACGGCAGCGACTGGCGCATCAGCGGCAGCAAGATGTGGATCACCAGCGGCCCGGTGGCCGATCTGGCCATCGTCTGGGCGCAGACCGAGGACGGCATCCAGGGCTTCGTGCTGGAAAAGGGCATGGCCGGCTTCACCACGCAGGAGATCAAGCACAAGATGAGCCTGCGCGCATCGCTGACCGGCGCGCTGTTCTTCGACGACGTGCGCGTGCCCGACAGCCACCGCCTGCCGAACGTGAAGGGCCTCAAGGGACCGCTGGGTTGCCTGACCCAGGCCCGCTACGGCATCAGCTGGGGCCCGATCGGCGCTGCCATTGCCTGCCTGGATGAGGCGCTGGGCTATGCCAAGGAACGCGTGCTGTTCGGTCGCCCGCTGGCCGCCACGCAGAGCGCGCAGATCAAACTGGCCGAAATGGCCCGCCGCATCACCACCGCGCAGCTGCTGGCGCTGCAGCTGGGCCGCCTGAAGGAAGCCGGCCAACTGCAGCCGCAGCAGGTCAGCCTGGCCAAGTGGAACAACTGCCGCATGGCCATCGACATCGCCCGCGAGTGTCGCGATCTGCTGGGCGGCGCCGGCATCACCACCGAGCATGTAGCGATCCGGCATGCGCTGAACCTGGAATCGGTGATCACCTATGAAGGCACCGAGACCGTGCACCAGCTGGTGATCGGCCGCGAACTGACCGGCATCAGCGCGTTCTGAGCGGTGCGGGGAACACCATCCACGCATGGCGTGGATCTGCTGCACATGGCACCTGCCACGGCCACCTGGGATGTGCTTTGGTAGGTGCCAACCCTGGTTGGCACATTCCTTCAGCGCACGACCGGGCATCGGTGCGGACCAAGGTCCGCACCCTCCAGAAGCGATCCACAGCCATCAGAGGTTCTCGGCGGCGGCCTGGACCTGCCTTTGGTAGGTGCCAACCTTGGTTGGCACATTCCTTCAGCGCGCGACCGGGCATCAGTGCGGACCAGGGTCCGCACCCACCAGAAGCGATCCACAGCCATCAGAGGTTCTCGGCGGCGGCCTGGACCTGCCTTTGGTAGGTGCCAACCTTGGTTGGCACATTCCTTCAGCGCGCGACCGGGCATCGGTGCGGACCAAGGTCCGCACCCACCAGAAGCGATCCACAGCCATCAGAGGTTCTCGGCGCCTGCCTGGACCTGCCTTTGGTAGGTGCCAACCTTGGTTGGCACATTCCTTCAGCGCGCGACCGGGCATCGGTGCGGACCAAGGTCCGCACCCACCAGAAGCGATCCACAGCCATCAGAGGTTCTCGGCGGCGGCCTGGACCTGCCTTTGGTAGGTGCCAACCTTGGTTGGCACATTCCTTCAGCGCGCGACCAGGCATCGGTGCGGACCAGGGTCCGCACCCACCAGAAGTGGGTCCGCACCCACCTGAGGCGGTTTACGCGCCGCCAGCAAACCCGTGCTGCCGCCACGCTTCGTACATCACCACCGCAACGGTGTTGGAAAGATTGAGGCTGCGGTTGTCCGGCCGCATCGGCAGGCGCAGGCGGCGGCCATCGGGCAATGCATCGAGCACGTCCTGCGGCAGGCCGCGGCTTTCCGGGCCGAACAGGAAGGCATCGCCATCTTCAAAGGCCACGCTGTCGTAGCGCACGCTGGCCCGGGTACTCAGTGCGAACAACCGCTTCGGTGCGATCCGCGCCAGCGCGGTGTCCAGGTCGGGGTGCACCTGCAGGCGCGAGTATTCGTGGTAGTCCAGGCCGGCGCGCTTGAGCTGCTTGTCTTCCAGTGCGAAGCCGAGCGGCTCGACCAGGTGCAGCTGCGCGCCGGTGTTGGCGCAGAGCCGGATCACATTGCCCGTGTTGGGCGGGATTTCCGGTTGGAACAGGATCACATGGAACTGGGGCGCGGCATTCATCGGCGCAGTGTACCTGCGACGACCGCCGCCTTTACGGCGCACGCCCTGCGCTGGGCAGGGCGGCACCGCTTACGGGCGCAGCAGGACCTGGGCGGTTTCGGTGGCCAGGGCCTGCAGGTCGGCGGCGCTCGGGCGCACCTGCAGGGCCGGCAGGTTGACGATGACCGAGTTGGCGACGTTGGTGGCGGCGGCAGCCAGGGTGGCGGCGTAGCGCTGGGCTTCCATTTCGGCGGCCAGGGCGACGCGCTGTTCCAGGCTCGGGCGCACTTCCACCGAGGCCAGGGTGGTGATCGGCATCGCGGCAGCAACCGGGGCGGCAACGTAGCCGTTGCGCTCGGCCAGCTGGTCGGCGCTCGGGCGCACTTCCACGGTGGCCAGGGTCGGGATGCCGCTGGCCTGTTCCCAGGCCTGCTGGGCCAGCTGGTCGGCGGCCGGGCGGACCTGCACGGTGGCCAGGGTCTGGATGGATTCGGAGGCCTGCACCGACGAAACAACCGCGGTGCCGGCGATCAGGGCGATGGCGATGGCAATGGTCTTGGCGTTCATGACGGGGCCTGTTTAGTGTTGGTGATCAGTGGTGTGGTAGTAAGGTAGTACACCAATTCTGGGCTTGCAAGGAAAATTTTCGGTTTCCTGCATTTGTTCAGTCTTCAGTCAGCTTTCATCTGAAGCCCTTCCTGGCGCAGGAAGTACCAAGCAATCCCCGTGCCAACTTTTAGTTGTTGATTTGCAAGAGTTTTTGTTTGGTCGAGAAGTGTCCGGTAGGCGGACACCTGTCCATTCGATGTGCTGCGGACACTGTCCGGACGGTCCTGGCGGGCGCTTGTGACCGGTCAGGCAGCGCAGATCGGCGCTGCGGATGGGGCACAGGGGCAAACACCCCCAGTGACTGCTGGCCGATTCCTGCCGCTGCGTGCGCAGGCTAGGATCGGGGTTCACCTATGTGACCAAGGATCCGGATATGTCTCTCGCCCTTCGCCCGCGCGCTGCACTGCTGGCCGTCGCCCTCAGCACCGCCCTGGGCACGCTTGTGCCTTCCCATGCGCTGGCGGCCAAGCCGGCAGCACCGGCCAAGGTCGATATCCCGTATGAGCAGTTCACCCTGCCCAACGGCCTGCGCGTGATCGTGCATACCGATCGCAAGGCGCCGATCGTCGCCGTCAACGTCTGGTACCACGTGGGCAGCAAGGACGAACCGGCCGGCCGTACCGGCTTCGCGCACCTGTTCGAACACCTGATGTTCCAGGGCAGCGAAAACCACGACGGCGAATTCTTCGAACCGTTCAAGCAGGTCGGTGCCACCAACCAGAACGGCACCACCAATACCGACCGCACCAACTACTTCGAGAACGTGCCCACCACCGCGCTGGACATGGCGCTGTGGATGGAGTCGGACCGCATGGGCCATCTGGTCGGTGCGATCGACCAGGCGGCGCTGGACGAGCAGCGTGGCGTGGTGCAGAACGAGAAGCGCCAGGGCGAGAACCAGCCCTACGGTCAGGCCTGGGACCAGCTCAACAAGGCGCTGTACCCGGTAGGCCACCCGTATCACCACGGCGTGATCGGTTCGATGAACGATCTGAACGCGGCGTCGCTGGATGACGTGAAGACCTGGTTCCGCACCTGGTACGGCCCGAACAACGCGGTGCTGGTGCTGGCCGGCGACATCGACCTGGCCACTGCCAAGGAAAAGGTCGGCAAGTACTTCGGCAGCATCCCGGCCGGCCCGACCATGGCGCAGCCGGCAGTGAACGTGGCCAAGCGCAACGCCGACACGCGCGAGACGATGACCGACAAGGTGCCGCAGGCGCGCATCTACCGCGCCTGGAACGTGCCGCAGGTCGGCACCACCGATGTCGATCAGCTGCAGCTGTTCGCGCAGGTCCTGGGCGGTGCCAAGTCCTCGCGCCTGAGCCAGCGCCTGCAGCACCAGGACAAGCTGGTGGACAGCATCGCCTCGGGCCTTTCGACCTCGCAGCTGGGTTCGAACTTCGTGATCATGGCGACGGTCAAGCAGGGCCAGGACCCGGCCAAGGTCGAGAAGATCATCGACGAGGAACTGGACCGCCTGATCAAGCAGGGCCCCACCGCGGCCGAGCTGGAGCGCGCCAAGACCGGTGCCCGCGCCGGCTTCATCCGCGGCATCGAGCGCATCGGCGGCTTCGGTGGCAAGGCCGACGCACTGGCCGAGTGCGCGGTGTTCACCGGCGACCCGGGCTGCTTCCGCACCTCGCTGGCCAACATCGAGAAGGCCAGTGCTGCTGATCTGAGCCGGCTGGGCGCGCAGTGGCTGGACAAGGGCAGCCACACCCTGGTGATCGCACCGGGTGAGCGTGTGGCGCTGAAGGAAGACCCGAGCCAGGCGCCGAAGCCGTTCAACGTTCCCGCGGTGGACCCCAAGTACAGCACCCTGCCGGAGCAGGTCGACCGCAAGGCCGGCGTGCCGCAGACCCGCGAGTTCCCGCAGCTGAAGTTCCCGGCGCTGCAGCGCGCCACGCTGAAGAACGGCACCCAGGTGATCCTGGCCGAACGCCATGAGATTCCGGTGGTGCAGTTCAGCTACCAGTTCCCGGGCGGCTTCAGCGCCGACCAGGGCCGCAAGCCGGGCACCGCCAACTTCACCATGAGCCTGATGACCGAAGGCGCCGGCAAGCTCGGCTCGCTGGCCTTCGCCGATGCTGCCGATGCGCTGGGCGCCAGCCTGGATGCCTCGGCCGGCCTGGACTCGATGAGCGTGGACCTGTCGGCACTGAAGGAAAACCTGGCACCGTCGCTGGCGCTGTACCGCGACCTGCTGCGCGAGCCGCGCTTCGAGCAGGGTGAGATCGACCGGGTCAAGGCGACCTGGATCGCCGGCATCCAGCAGGAGAAGGTCAACCCGGGTGCGGTGGCGATGCGCGTGCTGCCGCCACTGCTGTATGGCAAGGGCCACCCGTATGCCATTCCGTTCACCGGCAGTGGCGATGAGGCGGCGATCAGCGGCCTGACCCGCGAAGATCTGGTTGATTTCCACCACGACTGGCTGCGCCCGCAGAACGGCACCCTGATCGTGGTCGGTGATACCACGCTGGCGGAAATCGTGCCGCTGCTGGACAAGCAGCTGGGCGACTGGAAGGCTGCCGGCGATGCCCCGCAGGTGAAGGCGGCCACCGACGTCGCATTGCCGAAGGGCCCGCGTGTGTTCCTGATCGACCAGCCGGGCGCGGTGCAGGCCAACCTGTTCGCCGGCCAGGTGGTCGCGCCGTCCAGCGCCACCAGCTCGACCCGCTTCGATATTGCCAACGGCGTGATCGGTGGCGACTTCACCTCGCGCCTGAACATGAACCTGCGTGAGGACAAGCACTGGTCGTACGGTGCGCGCAGCAGCGCGATCAATTCGGTGGGCCAGCGCCCGTGGATGGCCAGCGCGCCGGTGCAGATCGACAAGACCGGCCCGGCGATGGCGGAAATGCGCAAGGAAATCGCCGCGTTCGCCGACGGCAGCAAGCCGGCCACCGCCGCCGAGGTCAACCGCATCCGCAACATCCAGACCCTGAGCCTGCCCGGTGCCTATGAGACCGCCAGCGCGGTGGCGTCGACCATCGGTTCGATCGTGCAGTTCAAGCGCCCGGATGACTACGTGCTGCGCCGCAAGGCCGAGATCGAGGCGATGACCCCGGCACAGGTGCAGCAGGCCGCCGCCGAGATCAAGCCGCAGGCGCTGACCTGGGTGGTGGTGGGTGACCTCAAGCAGACCGAAGCGGCCGTGCGCGCGCTGAACCTGGGCGAGGTGACGGTGATCGATGCCGAAGGCAATCCGGTCAAGAAGTAAGGCACTACCCGGCCCGCCATGGGGCGGGCCGGCTCCTCCGGTAGTGCCGGCCGCTGGCCGGCAACCTTGCCGTGGTAGTGCCGGCCGCTGGCCGGCAACCTTGTCGTGGTAGTGCCGGCCGCTGGCCGGCAACTCCGTGACCCGAAGGCGGGGTCAAGGACCCCCTGCGGGGGATCTGACCCCACCCACCCACCGGCTACCCCCGATTCAGGCTGTTCAGGCAGAATCCCCCCATACCCTTCCAGGATCTGCCCATGCGCGTTCTGCTGCTTTCCTCCCTGCTGCTCACCGTCACCGCCTGTACCTGGGTGCCGATCGAACCGGCCGGCAAGGCGACCCGCGTGCTGCCGGCAGGCCCGGTTCCCGCTGGCTGCATCGCCAAGGGCGAGGTGGTGGTCACCGTGAAGAGCAAGGTCGGCTTCTACAACCGCAACCCGCTGCGTGTGCAGGAAGAGCTGGAAACCCTGGCCCGCAACGAGGCCCCGAGCGCCGGTGCCAATGCCGTGCAGGCCGCCGCCGCTCCGGCCGATGGCAGCCAGCGCTTCGCCGCTTTCCAGTGCCCGCCGCGCTGAACGCTTCACCATACGGCCAAGCCTGAATTCGTAAAGATGCGGTGAAGGCCCCGGGGGTTATAGAATAGCGCCCCCTTTTGCCTGAGCCTTGGCGCTAACCTCGATGCTCTTCAAGAATGTCTCGATCGCCGGCCTGGCACACGTTGATGCGCCGCACACGCTGACGACCAAGGAAATCAACGAGCGGCTGCAGCCGACGTTGGATCGCCTCGGTATCCGCACCGACGTGCTCGGCGATATCGCCGGCATCCATGCCCGCCGCCTGTGGGACAACGGCGTGCTTGCGTCCGATGCCGCCACCATGGCCGGCCGCAAGGCGCTGGAAGACGCGGGCATCGATGCAACGCAGGTTGGCCTGCTGGTCAACACCTCGGTCAGCCGCGACTACCTGGAGCCGTCCACGGCCTCCATCGTGTCGGGCAACCTCGGCGTCAGCGACGAGTGCATGACCTTCGACGTCGCCAATGCCTGCCTGGCCTTCATCAACGGCATGGATATCGCGGCGCGCATGATCGAGCGCGGCGACATCGACTACGCGCTGGTGGTGGATGGCGAGACCGCCAACCTGGTGTACGAGAAGACCCTGGAGCGCATGACCGCCCCGGACGTCACCGCCGACGATTTCCGCAACGAGCTGGCCGCCCTGACCACGGGTTCGGGCGCCGCCGCGATGGTGATGGCGCGCTCGGAACTGGTGCCGGATGCGCCGCGCTACAAGGGTGGCGTGACCCGCTCGGCCACCGAGTGGAACCAGCTGTGCCTGGGCAACCTGGACCGCATGGTCACCGATACCCGACTGCTGCTGATCGAAGGCATCAAGCTGGCGCAGAAGACCTTCACCGCCGCCAAGATCGCCTTGGGCTGGGCCGTGGAAGAGCTGGACCAGTTCGTGATCCACCAGGTCAGCCAGCCGCACACTGCTGCGTTCATCAAGAACTTCGGCATCGACCCGAAGAAGGTCATGACCATCTTCGGCGAGCACGGCAACATCGGCCCGGCCTCGGTGCCGATCGTGCTGAGCAAGCTCAAGCAGCTGGGCAAGCTGAAGAAGGGCGATCGCATCGCGCTTCTGGGCATTGGCTCGGGCCTGAACTGCTCGATGGCTGAAGTGGTCTGGTAACAAAGTCACCGCTGACCTGCTGCACGATGGGCAGCGATGATTTTTCCAAGTGTCCAGGGGCCGGTTCTACCGGCCCTTTCTACAGGTGCGATTCGATGTCCCAGCTTCCCGGTTACCCCGCCCACCCGCAGCGCTTCGAGGTCCGCCCCGGCCTGTCGATGAACTATCTCGACGAAGGCCCGCGCGATGGCGAAGTGGTGGTGATGGTGCACGGCAACCCGTCGTGGAGCTATTACTGGCGCACGCTGGTGGCCGGCCTGTCGGACACGTACCGCTGCATCGTGCCGGACCACATCGGCATGGGCCTGTCGGACAAACCCGATGACAGCCGCTACGAGTACACGCTGCAGTCGCGCGTGGACGACCTTGATGCGCTGCTGAAGCACCTGGGCATCACCGGTCCGGTGACCCTGGCCGTGCACGACTGGGGCGGCATGATCGGCTTCGGCTGGGCGCTGTCGCACCACGACCAGGTGAAGCGCCTGGTGGTGCTCAACACCGCCGCGTTCCCGATGCCGGCCGCGAAGACGATGCCGTGGCAGATCGCGCTGGGCCGCCACTGGAAGATCGGCGAGTGGATCATCCGCACCTTCAACGCGTTCTCGTCCGGTGCCTCGTGGCTGGGTGTGGAGCGGAAGATGCCGGCCGATGTGCGCCGCGCCTACGTGTTGCCGTACAACAACTACGCCAACCGCATCAGCACCATCCGTTTCATGCAGGACATCCCGCTGTCGCCGGCCGACAAGGCCTGGTCGCTGCTGGAGCGTGCCGGCAAAGCGCTGCCGTCGTTCGCCGACCGCCCGGCCTTCCTCGGCTGGGGCCTGCGCGACTTCGTGTTCGACCACCACTTCCTGAAGGGCTTCCAGGCCGCGCTACCGCAGGCCCAGGTGCATGCCTTCGAGGATGCCGGGCATTACGTGCTGGAAGACAAGCATGAAGTTCTGGTGCCGGAAATCCGCGCGTTCCTGGACAAGAACCCGATCTGATCGGTTCCCGGGGCGGATCCCGGTAGTGCCGGCCGCTGGCCGGCAACCTCATGAACCCGGCGCGCATAGCGCGCTTGCCGGCCAGCGGCCGGCACTACCACTACGCCGCGATCGGCGCCTGCGGTGACGGGCTGTTGCCGTTGTCGTCCGGGTGGTCGTCGTCGTTGCCCGCTTCGTCGCGCCAGCGCCAGTCGGCCAGGGTCAACGGATCCAGGCCGTAGGCGATGCGCGCTTTGTCGCACTGCGGGCTGGCCTTGCCGTACTCCCACGATGCATCCACCTCACGGCACACGCTGGGCCGGTTGGGGTGGATCGTGCAGCGTGAATACACGCCGATCTGCGCATCCAGCGCCACGCAGCGCACCGGCTTGGAGTGGGTGCCGCGCATGCACAGGCGATGCGGGTCCAGCACCTCGGTCAGCTGGTGCGGTACGCCGCCGGGGGTGACCTCGTCTGATTCCATCCAGTGGAAGGCCACGCGGTATTGGGTGCAGCAGGCGCCGCAGGTCATGCAGGGATGTTGCATGGGCAAGCCGCCTCGGGCGGCAGTCGGAATCAGGAACGAGGGTGCGGATTTTCCACGAAGTTGGCCGCCGCGCAAGAAATTCCGTAAGCGGCGACAATGAACGGATGAACCGACCCTGCAATATTGCCGCCCGTTTGCCTGAACTGGCGCGTGAACGGCCAGACCAGATCGCCATCCGCTGCCCGGGCCGCCGTGGCGCCGGCAACGGCATGGCCGCCTACGACGTGACCCTGGATTACCGCCAGCTGGACGCCCGCAGCGACGCCATGGCGACTGGCCTGGCCGGCTACGGGATCGGCCGCGGGGTGCGCACGGTGGTGATGGTGCGGCCGTCGCCGGAGTTCTTCCTGTTGATGTTTGCCCTGTTCAAACTGGGCGCGGTGCCGGTGCTGGTCGACCCGGGCATCGACAAACGCGCACTGAAGCAGTGCCTGGACGAGGCGCAGCCGGAGGCCTTCATCGGCATTCCGCTGGCACACGTGGCGCGGTTGGTGCTGCGCTGGGCGCCCTCGGCGACCCGCCTGGTCACCGTCGGCCGCCGCCTCGGCTGGGGTGGGACCACGCTGGCTGCGCTGGAGCGCGCCGGTGCCAACGGTGGGCCGATGCTGGCTGCCACCGATGGCGAGGACATGGCCGCGATCCTGTTCACCAGCGGCTCCACCGGTGTGCCCAAGGGCGTGGTCTACCGCCACCGCCATTTCGTCGGCCAGATCCAGCTGCTGGGCAGTGCCTTCGGCATGGAAGCGGGCGGCGTGGACCTGCCGACCTTCCCGCCGTTCGCGCTGTTCGACCCTGCGCTGGGCCTGACCTCGGTGATTCCGGACATGGACCCGACCCGGCCGGCACAGGCCGACCCGGCACGCCTGCATGACGCCATCCAGCGCTTCGGCGTGACCCAGCTGTTTGGCTCGCCTGCGCTGATGCGGGTGCTGGCCCGTCACGGCCGGCCGTTGCCGACGGTGACCCGGGTGACCTCGGCCGGTGCGCCGGTGCCGCCGGATGTGGTCGCCACCATCCGCAGCCTGTTGCCGGCCGATGCGCAGTTCTGGACCCCGTACGGCGCCACCGAGTGCCTGCCGGTGGCGGTGGTGGAAGGCCGCGAGCTGGAGCGCACCCGTGCCGCCACCGAGGCCGGTGCCGGTACCTGCGTGGGCAGCGTGGTTGAACCGAATGAGGTGCGCATCATCGCCATCGATGACGCACCGTTGGCCGACTGGTCGCAGGCGCGCGTGCTGGCCACCGGCGAGGTGGGCGAGATCACCGTGGCCGGACCGACCGCTACCGACAGTTACTTCAACCGCCCGCAGGCCACCGCGGCGGCGAAGATCCGCGAGACGCTGGCCGATGGCAGCACGCGCGTGGTGCATCGCATGGGTGACGTGGGCTACTTCGATGCGCAGGGCCGCCTGTGGTTCTGCGGCCGCAAGACCCATCGCGTGGAAACCGCACAGGGGCCGCTGTACACCGAACAGGTGGAGCCGGTGTTCAACACCGTGCCGGGCGTGGCGCGCACGGCACTGGTTGGCGTTGGCCCGGCGGGTGCGCAGGTGCCGGTGCTGTGCGTGGAACTGCAGCGTGGCCAGAGCGACAGCCCGGCCTTGCGCGAGGCGCTGCGCGCCCAGGGCACCCTGCGATTGCCCGAGGCGAACCTGCAGCACGTACTGATGCACCCCGCGTTCCCCGTCGATATCCGTCACAACGCCAAGATCGGCCGCGAGAAGCTCGCCGTCTGGGCCAGCGCCGAACTGGAGAAGCGCGCATGAAGATCCTGGTCACCGGTGGTGGTGGTTTCCTTGGCCAGGCGCTGTGCCGTGGGCTGGTCGAACGTGGCCACCAGGTGCTGGCGTTCAACCGCAGCCACTACCCGGAACTGCAGGCCATGGGCGTGGGCCAGATCCGTGGCGATCTGGCCGATGCGCAGGCGGTGCTGCACGCGGTGGCCGGCGTCGATGCGGTGTTCCATAACGGCGCCAAGGCCGGCGCCTGGGGCAGCTATGACAGCTACCACCAGGCCAACGTGGTCGGCACCGACAACGTGATCGCCGCCTGCCGCGCGCACGGCATCAGCCGGCTGGTCTACACCTCCACGCCCAGCGTGACCCACCGCGCGACCCACCCGGTGGAAGGCCTGGGGGCTGATGAGGTGCCGTACGGCGAGGACTTCCAGGCACCGTATGCGGCGACCAAGGCGATCGCCGAACAGCGCGTGCTGGCGGCCAATGACGCCTCGTTGGCGACGGTGGCGCTGCGCCCGCGCCTGATCTGGGGCCCGGGCGACCAGCAGCTGGTGCCGCGCCTGGCCGAACGTGCGCGGCAGGGCCGCCTGCGTCTGGTGGGCGATGGCAACAACAAGGTGGATACCACTTACATCGACAATGCCGCGCTCGCGCACTTCCTCGCTTTCGAGGCATTGGCGCCGGGCGCGGCTTGTGCGGGCAAGGCCTACTTCATTTCCAACGGCGAACCGCTGCCCATGCGCGAGCTGGTCAACAAGCTGTTGTCCGCGGTGGGTGCACCAACGGTGGACAAGGCGATCAGCTTCAAGACCGCTTATCGCATCGGTGCGGTCTGCGAGCGGCTGTGGCCGCTGCTGCGCCTGCGTGGCGAGCCGCCGCTGACCCGCTTCCTGGCCGAGCAGCTGTGCACGCCGCACTGGTACAGCATGGAGCCGGCGCGCCGTGACTTCGGCTACGTGCCGCAGGTCAGCATCGAGGAAGGGCTGCGCAGACTGAAGGCTTCATCTGCCGCATAGGTCGCCATCACTGGTTGCACACCGCCAGATCGGGAGGATGGACCCACGCCATCCAACGGCCCGGACATCTGCGAGGAGCGCCATGCTGCATTACGCCGTCATCTTTTTCGTCATCGCCATCATCGCCGCCGTGCTCGGCTTCTCCGGCATCGCCGGTGCCGCCAGCAACATCGCCTGGATCCTGTTCGTTGTGTTCCTGGTACTGGCAGTGATTTCGATGTTCCGCAAGCGCGGCTAGAAGACCGCTGGGTAGTGCCGGCCGCTGGCCGGCACTGTTCTTTCCGGTGGGTGCCGACCGTTGGTCGGCACGCCATCGTCTGGTAGGTGCCCACCTTGGTCGGCACGCCATCGTCTGGTAGGTGCCCACCTTGGTCGGCACGCCATCGTCTGGTAGGTGCCTACCTTGGTTGGCACGCCTTTTGTAGAGTCGAACATGGCTCGACTCTACAGAAACACAGAGCGCCTCTACACGGCGCTGTGCAATCCGCGATCGGCTTCATGGCGCTCCAGCGCCAGTTCGATCAGGCGCGTGATCAGCGTGGTGTAATCCACACCGCTGGCGCCCCACAGCTTCGGGTACATGCTGATGCGGGTGAAGCCCGGCAGCGTGTTGACCTCGTTGATGACGATCTCGCCGTCTGCGGTGAGGAACACATCCACGCGCGCCATGCCCGCACACTCCAGCGCCTGGTAGGCCCGCAGCGCGATCTGCTGGATACGCGCCTGGGTTGCAGCATCGATATCCGCCGGCACGACCACCTCGGCGCCATCCTCGTTGATGTACTTGGTGTCGTAGGCGTAGAACTCGTCGTGTACCACCACCTCGCCGCACAGGCTGGCCTGCGGCAGTTCGTTGCCCAGCACCGCGCACTCGATCTCACGGCCGACCACCGCCGATTCCACCAGCACCTTGTGGTCGTAGCGCAGCGCCAATGCCAGCGCCTCGGCGAAGCCCGCCGCATCCTTGACCTTGCTCACACCCACCGACGAACCCTGGTTGGCCGGCTTCACGAACAACGGCAGGCCGAGCTGCGCGATCACCGCATCGACATCGACGTCAGCGGCCTGGTGACGCCGGATGCACAGCCACGGCGCCACCTGCAGGCCAGCGTCGCGCAACAGGCGCTTGGTCACGTCCTTGTCCATCGCCACCGCCGAGCCCAGCACCGGCGAACCGACGAAGGGCAGGTTCGCCATGCGCAGCAGCCCCTGCAGCGCACCGTCCTCGCCCAGCGGCCCGTGCACGATCGGCAGCACCACATCGATCTGCCCCAGCACACTGGCCGCATCGGAGGGCTGCAGCTGTGCCTGTTCCACACCCGGGCGCACCGCCAGCGACGTACCGGACCGATGCAGCGCGATGCGCGACGGATCATCGGCATTGATCAGGAAGGTATCCGGCTGGCTCAGATGCCACTGGCCCTGCTTGTCGATACCGACCAGCACCGGCTCGAAGCGCTCGCGATCAAGCGCATCGAGGATGTTCTTCGCCGACTGCAGCGAAACTTCGTGCTCGGAGGACTTGCCCCCGAAGATGATGCCGACCCGGGTCCGTGCCATGGTGTTGCAATGTCCTGTGCGTTGCGTGGCCTCATAGCATGAACCTTCATCGGCCCTCCGCGTGAGGCACAGATGAACCGCCTGACGGTCGGCTCGAGTAGCGGCCAACCCTGGTTGGCACCCCCGGAAATCCAGCGCCGACCAAGGTCGGCATCCACCAACGCGAGATGCCATCAGCATTGGGGTCAGAGCCCGTTGCGCAGCAACGGGATCCGACCCCGGATAGCCTGACAGATCGCAGGAACCTGTCGAAGGCGGGGTGGGTCCGGTTGCGGGGGCGTGAGCCGCATGGGCCCGAGGCATGCCTCGGGCGGGTTGGGCAGGACGCCCAACCCCGGTCTTGCCGTGTGCGCAGGACAGCGCACACGAGCATGCGGCGACCGAGCTTACATGGGTGAGGGCGCTTTGCTTGCGAAGCACTGCTTCGCAAGCGCCCGAACGCACAGCCGCCAGCGGCTGGGCCGGGCCCCGGAGGGGGACTTGCAGCGGCCCCCGCAACCGGCCCCACCCCGCCAACCCACGGAATGCCGCTGTCGCTGTTGCTTCGGCTGTTGCCGTTGCATCTGCGGGTGCCGGGCGGCAGCCCGGCCCAAGCCCCCCACCCACGCAGGTAGAATGCGCACATGGCTCTCTCCCTGCTCAAGTCCCTCAAGCCGGTCGCTGGCCGCGCCCTGCAGATCGCCCTGAACCGCGCGCTGGCGCTGGATCCGGATACCCGCCATGCACTGGCCAGCCTCGACGGCCGGCACATCGACCTGACCCTGGAAGCGCCGTCGCTGGCCATGCGCATCAGCGTCGACGGTGATGCACTGCGGGTCGGCCCGGTGGACGCGCAGGAAGCCGACCTGGCCGTGCGCAGCAGCCTGGCCGGCGTGCTGGCGCAGCTGCCGCTGCTGGCCAACGCACGGCGCGGCGACAACAACGGCAAGGGTCGCGTGCGCGTGGCCGGTGATGCCGAACTGGCGCGTCGCCTGCAGCAGCTCGCCAAGGGCTTCGACCCGGACTGGCAGCAACCGTTCGTCAGCGTGTTCGGCGACGTGCTGGGCGTGCAGGTAGCCAACACCCTGCGCAGCGCCCTGCAGCATGCGCGCCAGGGCGCGATCGACCTGGCCCACAGCGCCGCCGAGTTCATCACCGAGGAATCGCGTGACGTGGTGCCGCGCGCCGAGCTGGATGCCTTCCACGACGATGTGGACGTGCTGCGCGATGACGTCGAACGTCTCGGTGCACGCGTGCAGCGCCTGCGGGGTGCCGCATGAAGGCCGTGCTGCGCGCCAGCCGCATCGGCCGGGTGATCCTGCGTTACCGCCTCGACGACCTCCTGCAGGGCACCCCGGCCGAGCGCTGGTTGCGCCTGGCCAAGCCGTTCGTGCCGCGCGCCTCGGCCGACATCGCCGCTCAGTCGCGCGGTGCACGCCTGCGTCTGGCGCTGCAGGATCTGGGCCCGATCTTCGTCAAGTTCGGCCAGATCCTGTCCACCCGCCGCGACCTGGTGCCGCCGGATGTGGCCAATGAACTGACCCTGCTGCAGGACCGGGTCAAGCCGTTCGATGGTGAGACCGCGCGTCGCATCGTCGAGGAAGCGCTGGGCCTGCCGGTCAGCGAGGCCTTCGCCAGCTTCGATACCGAACCGCTGGCCTCGGCCTCGATCGCGCAGGTGCACGCAGCCACGCTGGCCGATGGCCGCCAGGTGGTGGTCAAGGTGCTGCGCCCGGGCATCGAGAAGCAGATCGACGCCGATATCGCGTTGCTCAATTCGCTGGCTGCCCTGGTCGAGCGCACCCACCCGCGCGCCGACAAGATCCGCCCGCGCGAAGTGGTGGCCGAAGTCGAGAACACTCTGGCTGCCGAGCTGGACCTGCAGCGCGAAGGCGCCAATGCCAGCGTGCTGCGCCGCTTCTGGGAAAACAGCGACGATCTGTACGTGCCGGAAGTGATCTGGAGCCACACCGCCGAGCGGGCACTGACCCTGGAACGCGTGTGGGGCATCCCGTCCGATGACATCGCCGCACTGGACAAGGCCGGCATCGACCGCAAGGCGCTGGCCGCCAAGGGCGTGCGGGTGTTCTACACCCAGGTGTTCCGCGACAACTTCTTCCACGCCGATGCGCACGCCGGCAACATCTGGGTCGACACCGATCCGGTGCGCCGCGCCAACCCGCGTTTCATCGCGCTGGACTTCGGCATCATGGGCCAGCTCTCGCAGGAAGATCAGTACTACCTGGCCGAGAACTTCATGGCCATCTTCAACCGCGATTACCGCCGCATCGCCGAACTGCACGTGCAGGCGCGCTGGATGCCGGACAACGTGCGCATCGATGACCTCGAGGCCGCCGTGCGTTCGGTGTGCGAGCCGTACTTCACCCGGCCGCTGTCGCAGATCTCGCTGGCCGAAGTGCTGATGAAGCTGTTCCGCGTGGCCCAGCGTTACCAGCTGACCCTGCAGCCGCAGCTGATCCTGCTGCAGAAGACCCTGCTGAACATCGAAGGCGTCGGCCGCCAGCTCGACCCGCAGATCGACATCTGGGCGGTGGCCAAGCCGGTGCTGGCGAAGATCCTGCGCGAGCGTTACAGCCCGCGCCGGGTGGTACGCGAGATCGGCAAGCGCCTGCCGGAAATCATGACCCATGCGCCGGACATGCCGCGCCTGGTGCACGCCTGGCTGACCCAGCAGGTGGAAGGCCGCCACGAACTGTCGATGCGTTCGCGCGACCTGGCCGCACTGGATGCCAGCGTGCAGCGCCTGCAGAAGCATGCGGTCGGCGCGATCACCGGTGTCGGCCTGCTGGCCATCGCTGCACTGATGTATGTGCTGCAGCCGCCGGGCTGGTACTGGGGCGACGTGCCGGCGTGGAGCTGGCTGTCCGGTGCGCTCGGCGCAGTGGCGCTGCTGCGCGCGTGGTGGAAGTAGGCCCCATGCTGCAGGCACTCAAGGACGAACTGATCCGCTTCGGCGCCGACAACGACGCACGCGAAAGCGAGCGCGGCCGACGCATGCTCAACATCACGCCCGACACCGGTGAATTCCTGTCGGTGCTGGTGCGCTTCGGCAACGCTCGCCGGGTGCTGGAAATCGGTACGTCCAACGGCTATTCCACGCTGTGGCTGGCCGAGGCAGCCACAGCCATCGACGGCCACGTGACCACGCTGGAGTACGCCGACGACAAGGTGGCGATGGCGCGAGCCACGTTTGCACGGAGTGGCCTGGGTGATCGCATCAGCCTGGTCCATGGCGATGCCGGGCTCTGGCTGGCGCAGGCCGCCGATGCCTGCATCGACCTGCTGTTCCTCGATTCGGACCGCGGGCAGTACGCCGGCTGGTGGCCGCAGCTGCGTCGCGTGCTGCGCCCGGGTGGCCTGCTGGTGGTGGACAACGCCACCTCGCATGCGGAAGAGATGCAACCGCTGCGCGTGCTGCTGGACGCTGATCCGGACTTCAGCACCAGCCTGGTGCCGGTGGGCAACGGCGAGCTGTTGGCCGTGCGCAGCGCCTGACCGCTCTACAGGTAGGTGCCAACCTTGGTTGGCACGCGGTTGCCGGCCGCTGGCCGGCAACCGCAGCCATCCGATTGCCCGGAGGCAGCCGGCCAGCGGTCGGCTCTACCCCATTCAGTGCCCAGCCCCGATAATCCTGCCGTGAGCACCGAACCCGATACCCTCGCCGCGGTCGAGACCGACACCGCGCCCCTGCAGCTGCTGCACCTGGATGAGCGCCTGGCCGTGGTCAACAAGCCTGCCGGGCTGATGGTCCACGACAGCAAGCTGGCCCGTGGCGAAGACGACTTCCTGGCCGACCGCCTGCGCGAGCAGCTGGGCCGCCCGATCTTCCTCGTGCATCGCCTGGACCGGGCCACCAGCGGCTGCCTGCTGCTGGCCTTCGACCGCGACACCGCCAGCGCGCTGGGCAAGGCACTGATGGGCGGCGAAGTGCTGAAGGACTACCTGACGGTCTGCCGGGGCTGGCCGGCCGAGCTCACCTGGCAGGTCGATCATGATCTGGACGGCGGCCCGGGCAAGCCGGTGAAAAAGCCGGCGATCACCGACTTCCAGCGCCTGGCCACCGGCGAGCTGTCGGTGCCGGTCGGTGAATTCACCAGCTCGCGCTACGCACTGCTGCGCTGCCAGCCGCAGACCGGACGCTTCCGGCAGATCCGCCGGCACCTCAAGCACCTCTCGCATCACATGATCGGCGACACCAGCCACGGCGATGGCCGCCACAACCGCATCTTCCGCATGCAGGGCGTGCACCGCATGCTGCTGCACGCCGAGCGCCTGCGCTTCCCGCATCCGGACGGTGGCACGGTGGACGTGCGTGCGCCGTTGGACGGCGGGTTCCAGAAGGCGCTGGACCTGTTCGGTTGGCAGGTGGATACCGATTGACGGTAGTGCCGGCCACTGGCCGGCATCTGCGTGATTCCAGATGTAATGGGGAGCCGGCCAGCGGCCGGCACTACCTCATTTCTTTTCCGGCTCGTTGACGATCGCTTCCAGATCCTTCTGCAGGTCCGCAAACAGCGGCTGCATGCGCGCCTGGATCGCCACCATCACGTTCTGCATCAGCGCCGGGGTCTTGTCCAGCAGGCTCTGGCCGGCCGCGCTCTCGTAGAACTCGGCCATCGCCAGCACGTCTTCCTTGCTGAAGGTCTTTTTGTACAGGTCCACGTACATCGGCCGCAGCTGCTGCCAGGACAGGGCCTGGCGCAGGGTCTGGCTGGTCCGCGCCTGGATCCGCTTCAGCTGTTCCTGCTGCTGGGCATTGAGCTGGCGCTGTGCGGCTACCTGCTGGAACTGCTGCTGCTGCATCGCCTCGATCTGCGGCAGCATGGTGTCGATCATGCTCTGCGCGCGTGACGCCGACAGCAGGCGGTTGATGTCGCCATCGGTCGGCGGCGCGGCCAGGGCCGGAACGCTGGCCACGGCCAGCGCCAGCAGCAGGGCGGCGCGGCGCAGCAGGGACGGCAGGGCGGGTGCGGTGCGGGTCATGCGGGCTTCCTGCAGTACATGGGACGGCCAGCATACCCGCAGCCAAGGCGAAGGCGGCGTGTTCGGTACCTGATCGGCGGCATACGGGGCGCGATGCCGCACTCCGGTGCGTGGCTGCCGCTACAATGCGCGGATGGGCAGTGGACCGGTCACCATCAGCGCGCAGCTTGAAATCCCCGACGGCGAGATCGTCGAGCGGTTCGTGCGTGCCAGTGGCGCCGGTGGCCAGAACGTCAACAAAGTCTCCACCGCGGTGGAACTACGTTTCGATGTGGCCAACTCGCCCTCGTTGCCCGAACCGTTGCGCGCGCGCCTGCTGGCGCGGCGTGACCGGCGCATGACCGGCGAAGGCGTGCTGGTCATCGACGCGCAACGTTTCCGGACCCAGGATCGCAATCGCGAGGATGCGCGCGATCGGCTGGCGGCCTTCATCCAGGCCGGGCTGAGCGTGCCCAAGCCGCGCAAGGCCACCAAGCCGACCCTCGGGTCGAAACTGCGTCGTCTGGACGCCAAACGCGGGCGCGCGCAGATCAAGCGCGGGCGCTCATCACGTGACTGGGAGTGATTGCTTGAACAACCCGACTTCGTTGCTGCCGGCCGTGCCGCCGCAGATGCCGCAGGTCAAACCCAACGCCTTCCTGCGCTGGCTGGCGCGCTGCACCCTGCGCATGGGCGGCTGGAAGGTGACCGGTACCCTGCCCGACATCCCCAGGCTGGTCTTCATCATCGCCCCGCATTCGTCCAACTGGGATGGCCTGTGGGGCATGGCCGCGAAGATCGCGCTGGGCATGAAGGTGAAGGTGCTGGGCAAGGCATCGCTGTTCTGGTGGCCGCTCGGCCCGCTGCTGCACAAGCTGGGTGTGATCCCGCTGGACCGCAGCTCGCCGCAGGGCACCGTCGGCCAGGCCGTGGACCTGCTGCGCAACAACGAGAAGATGTGGTTTGCCATCACGCCCGAGGGCACCCGCAAGGCCGTGAAGGACTGGAAGGCCGGCTTCCTGAAGATCGCGCGGATGGCCGACGTGCCGATCCTGGCCGCGTATTTCCACTACCCGGAGAAGACTATCGGCATCGGCCCGCTGTTCACGCCGACCGGCGATGACGCCGCCGACATGGCCGCCATCCGCGAGTTCTACCGGCCCTGGATCGGCAAGACCCGCGGTACGGTCTGAGCCGGCCGCAGGCCGCCGCATAGACGCCACGTCCGGCACATGCCGGGCGAGCGCGACAGGAGTAGGGTGGAGGGCTGGTATCCCGTACCGTCTGCCCAAGGAGTGTTTTACATGTCGCGTACCGTAGTCCTGGCCGCCGCCATCAGCCTGGCGCTGGCGGCCTGTTCCGGCAAGGAGTCCACCCCCGTGTCCGATGCCCAGAAAGCCCCGGCCCAGCAGCCGGCCGAAGCCTCCACCAATCCGCTGCTGAGCGCCAGCACGCTGCCGTTCCAGGCGCCGCAGTTCGACAAGATCAAGGATAGCGACTACCTGCCGGCGTTCGAGGAAGGCATGCGCCAGCACCTGGCCGACGTGCGCAAGATCGCTGACAGCAGCGAGCCGGCCACCTTCGACAACACCATCGTGGCGATGGAGCGCAGCGGCGAGACCCTGAACCGCGTGTCGCGCATCTTCTTCGGCCTGGTCCAGGCCGATACCAACGATGCGCGCCAGAAGATCCAGGAAGACGTGGCGCCGAAGCTGGCCGCGCACCAGGACGAGATCAATCTCGATCCGAAGCTGTTCGCGCGCGTGAAGTCGCTGTACGACCAGCGTGACACGCTGGAGCTGGACCCGGTGCAGAAGCGCCTGGTCGAGCACTACTACGACGGTCTGGTGCGCGCCGGTGCGCAGCTGTCCGATGCCGACAAGGCGAGTCTGCGCAAGCTCAACGTGGAAGAGACCACCCTTTCCACCCAGTTCCATACCCGCCTGGTGGCCGCCACCGCCGCTGCGGCCGTCGTTGTCGACGACAAGGCCAAGCTGGCCGGCCTGGACGAGGACGCGATCAACAACGCCGCCAACGCCGCCAAGGACCGCAAGCTGGATGGCAAGTTCCTGCTGCCGCTGCAGAACACCACCCAGCAGCCGGTGCTCGGCTCGCTGAGCGACCGCGACCAGCGTGCCGCCGTGCTGAAGGCTTCGGAAACCCGCGCCGAGCGTGGCGATGCCAACGACACCCGGCAGACCGTGCAGCGCCTGGCCCAGCTGCGTGCGCAGAAGGCCAAGCTGCTCGGCTTTGACACCTTCGCCGACTACCAGCTGGGCGACCAGATGGCCAAGACCCCGGCCGCCGCGCTCAAGCTGCTGACCGACACCGTGCCGGCCGCCACCGCCAAGGCGCGCGCCGAGGCCGGCGAGATCCAGAAGGTGATCGACGCGCAGAAGGGTGGTTTCCAGGTCGCTGCCTCGGACTGGGACTTCTACGCCGAGCAGGTGCGCAAGGCCAAGTACGATCTGGACGAGTCGCAGATCAAGCCGTACTTCGAACTGGACAACGTGCTGCAGAACGGCGTCTTCTACGCCGCCACCCAGCTGTACGGCATCACCTTCAAGCCGCGTACCGACATTCCGACCTACAACCCGGACATGAAGGTGTACGAAGTGTTCGACAAGGACGGCACCTCGCTGGCCCTGTTCTACACCGACTACTTCAAGCGTGACAGCAAGTCCGGCGGTGCCTGGATGGACGTGTTCGTCGAACAGGACGGCCTGACCGGTGCCAAGCCGGTGGTCTACAACGTCTGCAACTTCACCAAGCCGGCCGCCGGCCAGCCTGCGCTGATCAGCTTCGACGACGTCACCACCATGTTCCATGAGTTCGGCCATGCGCTGCACGGCATGTTCTCGAACGTGAAGTACCCGTCGATCGCGGGCACCGCCACCTCGCGCGACTTCGTCGAGTTCCCGTCGCAGTTCAACGAGCACTGGGCACTGGATCCGAAGGTGTTCGCCAACTACGCCAAGCACTACAAGACCGGCGAGGCGATGCCGCAGGAACTGGTCGACAAGATCCTCAAGGCACGCAGCTTCAACCAGGGTTATGCGACCACCGAGTACCTGTCGGCCGCGCTGCTGGACCTGGCCTGGCATACGCAGAAGGCCGATGCGCCGCTGCAGGATGTCGGCGCCTTTGAAGCCAGTGCGCTGAAGAAGTTCAAGGTCGACCTGCCGCAGGTGCCGCCGCGTTACCGCACCACCTACTTCGACCACATCTGGGGTGGCGGTTACTCGGCCGGTTACTACGCCTACTTCTGGGCCGAAGTGCTGGACCATGACGCCTACCAGTGGTTCACCGAACACGGTGGCCTGACCGCGGCCAATGGCCAGGAGTTCCGCGACAAGATCCTCTCGCGCGGCAACAGCGTGGAGCTGTCGACCCTGTACCGCGATTTCCGCGGCAAGGACCCGTCGGTGGAACCGCTGCTGAAGTTCCGCGGGCTGAAATAAGAAACAGAAAACGGCGGGGGCAACCCCGCCGTTTTTCTTTGTGTAGCGTCGAGCTTGCTCGACGGTCTTTCCACGAAAAGCCAGTCGAGCAAGCTCGACTCTACACAAGCGGCTTACGTCCCCACGTGCACCCGGTTCGCCTGCTCGGCCAGGCCCAGGTGATCCAGCGCGATATCCAGCGCCAGCACATAGCTCTGCGCGCCGTAACCAGCGGCGATGCCCAGGCGCTGGCCGACACCGGCCGGCAGGCACGGCTCGGCCACTGCACCGTCGTCATGCACTTCCACATAGGCGTTGTGCAGGTAGGGCAGCAGGCGCTGCAGGCGCAGGCTGTTGGCACATGCACCCGGGTCAAGCAGGGTCACCTCGCCGCGACTGTGGTCGGCCACGCGCAGCGCATCCAGCAGTTCCTGTTCCGAACCGCAGGCACGGATCGCCACACTGGTACCGGCGTCGATCGCGCGATGCACCAGCGACTTCAGTACCGGCGCCGGCAGCGGCATTGCTGTGCGGATCAACGCACCGGACGCTTCCGGGCCACGGATGATGAAGATCGACATGGCTCAGCCCTCCTGTGCCAGGCGGCGGCCGACGATGGCCAGCGACAGCGGATAGCCGGCCTGCTGGCTGCGCTGGTCGACCACTACCGCGGCAGGACCATGCTGCAGGCGCAGGCGTGCCTCCAGGCCGGGTTCGCTGGGGGCCTGCAGCTCGATGTACTGTGCCGGCAGCCGTTCCAGCGCCGCCTGCAGCGCGCCACCTTCGGCCTGCCATTGCGCCTCGTCGGCCACGCCGACATCCAGCAGCACCCAGTCGGCCGAGCGCGCCTGCGGCTGGCACAGGCACTGGCGCACTTCAGACAGGCTGGCGCAGTCGCTGCACAGCACGCGATGGCCGCTCAGCTGCGCCGGCAGCTGCGGGCGCGGCGCCGACGAAGACGCGTGGCGGATCACCAGGAGGGTCATACAACACCTTGCGGAATGCGCCCTGTGGCGCGGTGGGCACACGATGCGCGTGCTGCCCGTAAAGGTGCGATGCCCGCGGCCGGGCCGGGGCGTAAAACCTGCGTAACCCGTGTCCGGCGCTACCGGGAACCTGCGGCGCCTGCGTGTGGTCTGATACCGCTACCAATCACCCGGAGCCTGTCATGGATGCTGTTGCCCGCCCTCCCTTTTCCGAACGCGCGCTGGCCTGGCTGAAGAAGGAGGCGCTGCCGTTGCTGGTGATGCTTGGCCTGCTCGCCGCCGCCCGCGATACCCTCGCCAACCACTACGTGGTGCCCAGCGGCTCGATGCAGCCGACCCTGCAGCCCGGCGACCGGGTGGTGGTGGACATGCGCGCCTATGGCCTGCGCCTGCCGTTTACCGGCAAGGAACTGATGGCGACCGGCACCCCGCAGCGCGGCGAAGTGGCGGTATTCGACTCGCCGGCCGACGGCACCCGCCTGATCAAGCGCGTGGCTGCAGTGGCCGGTGATCATGTGCAGCTGCGCGAAGGCCATCTGAGCATCAACGGCCAGCCGCTGCAGATCGCCGACCTGCAGGACGTGGAAGCCTTCGGCGACCGCCATGCCAGCCTCGACCTGGACATGGGCGGCGGCCCGGACATCGCTGACCTGGTGGTGCCGGACGGCAAGGTGCTGGTGCTGGGTGACCACCGTGGCAACAGCTTCGATGGCCGCTTCTTCGGCTTCGTCGACGCCGACAAGGTCTATGGGCGCGCCGTGGCGGTGTACTACCGCCGGGGTGCCGGCTTCGAATGGCAGCGCCTGTAAGCTGAATTGATACTTCTGATGTATCAATCATGACCTATCAGGTTATGGATCGACTGGATCGACGGGCCTAGCCTTAAGCCCGTTCCCTCCCACGCCCGGCCGCCCCCACCGGCCCATCGATCCCATGACTGGCGAAACCGCGGCGGCCCTCGAACGCCGCCCCCCCACTGTCGATCCCATCGCCGAGACCCGCATCCAGCAGGGCACGCCGGCCTTCCGCCGCACCGCGCTGGCGCTGTTCCTGGCCGGCTTCTCCACCTTCGGCCTGCTGTACACCGTGCAGCCGCTGCTGCCGGAGTTCAGCCGTCACTTCGGCGTGTCCGCCGCCGGCAGCGCGATGTCGCTGTCGTTGACCACCGGCACGCTGGCGGTGGCGATGTTGCTGGCCGGCCTGATCTCCGACGCGGTTGGCCGTCGCCCGATGATGATCGCCGCGCTGCTGGCCTCGGCCACGCTGTCGCTATGCACGGCGCTGGTGGATGACTGGACCACGCTGCTGGTGCTGCGCACGCTGCTCGGCCTGGCGCTGAGCGGCGTGCCTGCGGTGGCGATGACCTACCTTGTCGAGGAAATGGACAGCCGCGCGCTGGGCCTGGCGATGGGCCTGTACATCGGCGGCAACGCCATCGGTGGCATGAGCGGGCGCCTGCTGGCCGGCATCATCGCCGACCACTGGGGCTGGCGCTGGGGCATCGGCGTCGTCTCGATCATCGCCATCGCCAGTACCGTGCTGTTGTGGCTGCAGCTGCCGCCGTCGCGCCACTTCCACCCGCGCCGCGATGGCCTGCGCCAATTGCCGTCGCGCTGGCGCACGCTGTTCGCCGACCCGGGCCTGCCGTGGCTGTTCGCCACCTCGTTCGCGCTGATGGGTGTGTTCGTCACCCTCTACAACTACCTCGGGTATCACCTGCTGGCGCCGCCGTACCACCTCAGCCAGACCGTGGTCGGACTGATCTTCAGCGTGTACCTGGTGGGTACCTTCAGTTCGGCGTGGATGGGCCAGCAGGCGACGCGTTACGGGCGCGGGCGCATCCTGTCGATCTCGTTCGCACTGATTGGTGCCGGCATCGCGCTGTTGGCGATGCCGTGGCTGAGCACGATGGCACTGGGTATCGCGCTGGTCACGTTTGGGTTCTTCGGCGGCCATTCGGTGGCCAGCAGCTGGGTCGGCAGCCGCGCAGGTGCAATGCGCGCGGAAGCCTCGGCGCTGTATCTGTTTGCCTACTATCTGGGTTCCAGCGTGCTCGGTGGTGTAGGCGGCCTGGCCTATGCGGCGTGGGACTGGCTGGGCGTGTGCCTGTTCGCCGCCGTGCTGACCCTGATCGGCGGTGGCATCGTCTGGGCGCTGCAGCAGCGCGCCCCGCAGCCGGTGACGGCGTGATCCTGCTCTGGTAGATGCCGACCTTGGTCGGCGCTGTGGCCGTGGGCCAACCAAGGTTGGCCACTACCGGGTGAGTTGCGCCTCACCCTTCCGCGAACGCCTCGCGCAGCAGACCAGCAAAATTGCGGATCAGCGGCGTCACACCCTCGCGATGCCACGCCAGCTGCACTTCCGAATGCGCACCGGCATCGGCCAGCGCTACGAAGCGCGCGCCTTCCACCCGGATGTGGTCGCAGGACGACGGCAGGATCGCCGCACCGAGACCGGCAGCCGCAAGACTGATCAATGTCGATGCCTCACCGGCTTCCTGCACGATGCGCGGAGTGAACCCGGCAGCCGCACACAACGCGATCATGTGGTCATGGATGCCCGCACCGGCACTGCGCCGGAATGCTACGAACGGCTCCTGCGCGAAGTCGCGCAGCGACAACGTGCCCTGCTTCGACAGTCTGCGCAGGGCAGGATGGTCGGCATGCACGATCAACGCCAGCGGATCGACGAACAGGCTGTGCGCCACCAGTTCCGGCGGCAACGCGCGCTTGCGGATGATGCCCACGTCCAGGCTGCCATCGAGCAGTGCATCGATCTGCTGTAGGGTGTTCATCTCGCTCAGCTGCAGCCGCACCTGCGGGTACTGCTGGCGGTAGCGCAGGATCGAACGCGGAATCTGTGGCGACAGCGGCGTCGCCCGGGTCAGCCCGATGCGCAGCTCACCCTGCTCGCCGCGCTGCGCGCGCTGCACCTCGTCCACCGCCGTTTCCACCTGCTGCACGATGGCGCGTGCACGTTCCTGCAGCAGCTCGCCCGCAGGCGTCAGCTGCACACGACGATGGCTGCGCACGAACAGGCGCGCACCGATCAGATCTTCCAGCTGGCGGATCTGCTGGCTGAGCGGCGGCTGCGACATGCCCAGCCGCTCCGCCGCCTGTCCGAAGTGCAGCGTATCGGCAACGGCAAGGAAGTAACGCAGATGGCGGAGTTCGATGGACATGGGGCCAGTTTATTCATCGCCAGCCGGAAATGGGGTCAGAGCCCGTTGCGCAGCAACGGGATCCGACCCCGACAGATCGCGGCCAACTGTCGAAGGCGGGGTGGGTCCGGTTGCGGGGGCGTGAGCCGCATGGATGCGGCGACCGAGCTTACATGGACGTACTTGCAGCGTCCCCCGTAACCGGACCCACCCCGCCATCCCACGGAACGCCAGCTTTTGACGTTGACGTTGCCGTTGCTTCGGCCTCTGCAGGTGCAGGGCGGCAGCCCTGCAAACCAGAACACCCCTCACCGCTCGGAATGCCCGCTCTGGTCGTAGTCGCGCGGACTGAACAACTCCGGCTGGATCAGCTCCACAAACGCCCGCGCCTGCGCCGACAGCGCCTTGCCACGCCGCACGATCACCCCGTAACTGCGTTCCGGGAACCAGCGCTTCATCGACCGCGCCGCCAGCCGCTCGCGGTCAGCCTCGTTCAGGCACAGCGCCGGCACGATGGAAATGCCCATGCCCATCGCCACGTACTGCTTGATCACCTCCCAGCCACCCACTTCCAATGCCACGGTGTAGGCGATGCGGTGGCGCTGGAACACCTGGTCCACCAGGCGGTAGGTGATCTGCCGCTTCGGCGGCAGCACCAGCGGATAGCGTGCGATGTCGGCCAGCTCCAGCTCGCCGCCACTGGCCAGCGGATGGTCGTGCGGCGCGATCAGCACCTGCTCGAAACGGTAGGCCGGTGCGTAGCTGAGATCGGCCGGCACATCAGTCATCGAGCCGATCGCCAGGTCGGCGGCATCCTCGCGCAGCAGGTCGGTGCCATCGGCACTGATCGCGTTGTGCAGGGTCAGGCGCACGTCCGGATGGTGCAGGCGGAAGCGTTCGACGATCTTCGGCAGCAAATACAGGATGGTTGAACTGTTGGCGGCGATGTTCAGCTCGCCCGCGTCCAGGCCGCGCACCTTGTCGCGGAAGCGCGCCTCCAGACCGTCCAGGCTCTCCACCAGTGGCTGCGCCATCTCGTACAGCAGCTGGCCCTCGCGGCTGGGCACCAGGCGGCGCCCGCTGCGCTCGAACAACGGCACCCCCAGCTCTCGCTCCAAGGCCTGCAACTGCAGGCTGATGGCCGGCTGGCTGACGAAAAGTGCCTCAGCTGCCCGTGAGACCGAGCCCAGGCGCACGGTCTGGCAGAACGCGCGCAGTGGCTTCAGCCGGTCGGATTTGTAGGAAAAACGCGGACTTGGCGGGGTGCGTGTGCTCATCGTGTCACAAGTATTAGCACAACTTATGTAGAGCATTGCAAAAACTGTTTTGCCAAATACTCGGCGCCGACGGCACCGTGGAGGCGTTCCCCCACCGCTGGAGTCGCCCCATGTCCGCCGTCGCTTCCGCTGTTCCCACCCCCGCCAGCAAGGCCACCCCCGGTATCGCCCTGGCGACCCGCGTGGCCGGCCAGGACACTCTGCTGCCCGCGCCGCTGCTGGCCCTGCTGGTGTCGCTGCACCGCGCGGTGGAACCGGGCCGGCAGGCACGGCTGCAGGCCCGTCGGGAGCGTCAGGCGTTCTTCGACCAGGGCGGCCTGCCGGACTTCCGCGAAGACACCACCGCGATCCGCAGCGGCGACTGGCGTGTTGCCCCGCTGCCGACCGCGCTGCAGGACCGCCGCGTCGAGATCACCGGCCCGACCGACCCGAAGATGGTCATCAACGCGCTGAACTCCGGCGCCAAGGTGTTCATGGCCGACTTCGAGGATTCGACCTCGCCGACCTGGCGCAACCTGCTGGCCGGGCAGCAGTCGCTGGCCGCCGCGGTGCGTGGCGATCTCGAGTACACCGCACCGGCATCCAACGGGAAGGCCGGCAAGCACTACACCTTGCGCCCGTTCGACGAACAGGCGGTGCTGATCGTGCGCCCGCGCGGCTGGCACCTGGACGAGAAGCACGTGCGCATCGATGGCCAGTTCATCGCTGGTGGCCTGTTCGACGCGGCGGTGTTCGCCTTCCACAACGCCCGCACCCTGCAGGCCAAGGATCGCGGCCCGTACTTCTACCTGCCCAAGCTGCAGAGCATGGAAGAGGCGGCGCTGTGGGAGACCGCGCTGTCGCACATCGAAGGCATGCTCGGCCTGCCGCACGGCCAGATCAAGGTGACCGTGCTGATCGAAACGCTGCCGGCGGTGTTCGAGATGGATGAGATCCTGTACGCGCTGCGTGACCGCATCGTCGGCCTGAACTGCGGGCGCTGGGACTACATCTTCTCGTACCTGAAGACCTTCCGCCGCCACGCCGACCGCGTGCTGCCCGAGCGCGGCCAGGTGACCATGACCCAGCCGTTCCTGAAGGCGTATTCGGAGCTGCTGATCCAGACCTGCCATCGCCGTGGTGCGCATGCGATGGGCGGCATGGCCGCGCAGATTCCCATCAACAACGATGCCGCCGCCAACGAACAGGCGATGGCCCGCGTGCGCGCCGACAAGCTGCGCGAAGTGACCGCCGGCCACGACGGAACCTGGGTCGCGCATCCGGCATTGATTCCGGTGGCGATGGCGATCTTCGACGAACACATGCCCGGTGCGAACCAGCACAGCGTGCTGCGCCAGGATGTGCGCGTCGGCCGCGACGAACTGATCGCACGGCCGCCCGGCACCATCACCCGCGCCGGCTTCGAAGGCAATGTGGAAGTCTGCGTGCGCTACCTGGCGGCATGGCTGGATGGCAACGGCTGCGTGCCGATCCACCACCTGATGGAGGACGCGGCCACCGCGGAGATCAGCCGCAGCCAGCTGTGGCAGTGGCTGCATACGCCGGGCCAGCAGCTGGACGATGGCACTGCGATCGATCTGGCGTTGCTGGATTCCACCCTCTCGCAGCTGCCGGCACGGCTGGGCGATACCGCCGCGCTGCCCGGTGGCACACGCATCGGCGAGGCCATCGCCCTGCTCGGCGAACTGAGCCGCAGCGAAGAGCTCACCGATTTCCTGACCCTGCCGGCCTACGCGCGCATCGACTGACCGACTGCCCGCAATCCCGCCGTTTCCCTCCCCGCTGCACGCACGAACCGAACTGGAGAAAGACATGAGCAAGCTGCCCACTGCCGAACAGATCCAGCACGACTGGGATACCAACCCGCGCTGGGAAGGCATCCAGCGCAACTACAGCGCCGCCGACGTGGTGCGCCTGCGCGGCACCGTCCACATCGAGCATTCGCTGGCCCGCCTGGGCGCAGAGAAGCTGTGGGCGTCGCTGCATGAGCGCGAGTTCGTCAACGCGCTGGGTGCGCTGACCGGCAACCAGGCCATGCAGCAGGTCAAGGCGGGCCTGAAGGCGATCTACCTGTCCGGCTGGCAGGTGGCGGCCGACGCCAACCTGGCCGGGCAGATGTACCCGGACCAGTCGCTGTACCCGGCCGATTCGGTGCCGGCGGTGGTCAAGCGCATCAACAACACGCTGCTGCGCGCCGACCAGCTGCACCACGCCGAAGGCAAGGACGACATCGACTTCCTGCAGCCGATCGTGGCCGATGCGGAAGCCGGTTTCGGCGGCGTGCTCAATGCGTTCGAACTGATGAAGGCGATGATCGAGGCCGGTGCCGCCGGCGTGCATTTCGAAGACCAGCTGGCGTCGGTGAAGAAGTGCGGCCACATGGGCGGCAAGGTGCTGGTGCCGACCCGCGAGGCCATCGAGAAGCTCAACGCTGCGCGCCTGGCCGCCGACGTGCTGGGCGTGCCGACCCTGCTGGTGGCACGTACCGATGCCGAAGCCGCGGATCTGCTGACCAGCGACATCGATGGCAACGACAAGCCATTCGCCACCGGCGAGCGCACCGTGGAAGGCTTCTACAAGACCCGCAACGGCCTGGACCAGGCGATCAGCCGTGGCCTGGCCTATGCGCCCTACGCCGACCTGGTGTGGTGCGAGACCGGCAAGCCGGACCTGGAGTTCGCGCGCAAGTTCGCCGAGGCGATCCATGCGAAGTTCCCGGGCAAGCTGCTGGCCTACAACTGCTCGCCCAGCTTCAACTGGAAGAAGAACCTGGACGACGCCACCATCGCCAAGTTCCAGCGCGAGCTGGGCAGCTACGGCTACAAGTTCCAGTTCATCACCCTGGCCGGCTTCCATGCATTGAACTACGGCATGTTCAATCTGGCCCACGGCTATGCACGTCGACAGATGAGCGCGTTCGTGGAACTGCAGGAAGCCGAGTTTGAAGCGGCCGAGCGCGGCTTCACTGCGGTCAAGCATCAGCGCGAAGTCGGCACCGGCTACTTCGATGCGGTGACCCAGGCGATCCAGCAGGGCCAGTCGTCGACCACCGCATTGACCGGTTCGACCGAGGAAGAGCAGTTCCACGGCGGGCACAGCGAACGCGCGGCGTGATGCGGTAGTGCCGGCCGCTGGCCGGCAACCACGTGATCCTTCGGGCACCACAGGGAAGCCGGCCAGCGGCCGGCGCTACCGAAGCTTCGGAATCCGATCAGGGTGGCCAGGGAAGGGCCAGACAACGCCGGCCGGTCGGGGGACCTGCCGGCGTTGTTGTATCGATGCAAGGGAGCAGCGCGCAGCCAGCGTCAATCAGGCGCACCCCCGCGTGCCGGCAACTTGGCCGAAAGCCTGTGAAACCCAGCATCGGATTGATCCAGCAGGGGTTTTGCCCGGACACCTGTGACCAGAACGGGCCACCACCGATCTTCACATCAATCAAGATCGGCAGACGGGTCAAAATGAGATAGGGCGCACACTTTAAAGCGGTGCTATGCTCCGCGGCTCACCAGGGGACGCTGGCGGCGGGTGCAGGGAATGACCGGCAGGGGTGCGGCCGAGAACAGTGATGTGACGTCAGGTATCGCCCGGGTGGCGATGGCCGAGATCGTGCACGCGCTGCTGTCCGCTGCCGAGGTCGCATTGTTCGCCAGATATGCCCGTCCATGCAAGCTTCATGCCGGACAGTGGTTGTTCCAGCGTGGCCATCGCGGCGAACGGATGTATGTGATCCTCCAAGGCCAGATAGAACTGGACTTCGGCGAGGACCTGGTGATCAAGACGCTCGGCCAGCATGAGTTCTTCGGTGAGCTTGGCCTGCTGGTCGGCGATCACCTGCGCAGCGCCAGTGCACGCGCGCTGGCCGACTGTGAAGTACTGGAGCTGGGCCCGGCCGACTTCCATCGCCTGGTGGAATCCGATCCCGGCCTGGTCGCCTACTTCCTGCGCCGTACGATCATGCGCGTGCTGACCAACGAGCAGGCGCTGATCAGCCAGCTGCGCCGGCGCAACCACGATCTGGAAACCGCGCTGGACAACCTCTACATCACCACCCACCAGTTGACCCACACCCGTGAACTGGTGCGTACCGATGAACTGACCGGGCTGCACAACCGTCGTGGCCTCACCCTGTACCTGCAGGAATGCCGCGCCGATGGCGAAGGGTTGCCGCAGGCACTGCTGCTGATCGACTGCGACCGCTTCAAGCAGATCAATGATCGCCACGGCCACCAGGCCGGCGACCGTGTACTGCAGAGCATGGGCAACATCCTGCGCTCGATGGCCGGCGAACAGGACCTGGCCTGCCGCCTCGGCGGCGATGAGTTCTGCCTGATCCTGCGCCGTGGCAACCATGAGATCGTGCAGCACGCGGCCGAGTTCATCCTCAGCGCGGTGCATGGCCTGCTCGAACGCAGTCATGGCACGCCGCACGTCAGCCTGGTCAGCATCGGTGCCAGCCTGCTGGCGCCGGAGGCAGGCTGGAGCGAGTGGTACGCCAACGCGGACCGCGCGCTGTACCAGGCCAAGCGCGATGGTGGCAACTGCCTGCGCTGGGCGGATGCTCCGGACGGCCCATAGGGAGATGCAGGCGATGAATGGCGACAACGGAACGTCGACGCCGCACAACCAGCAACTGCGTGCGCTGCTGTTCACCGATCTGTGTGATTCGCTGCTGCTGGTCGAACGCATCGGCGATGTTGCCGCTGCCGAACTGTTCCAGGAACACGACCGCTTGGTGCTGGCGCTGCAGCAGCGCTGGCACGGCCAGCTGATCGACCGCTCCGACGGATTGTTCATGCTGTTCGAGCGCCCGATTGATGCGCTCGGATTCGCCCTGGATTACCAGCGTGGCCTGCAGCCGCTGGGGCAGGCGCGTGATCTCCGACTGCAGGCGCGGGCCGGGTTGCACGTGGGTGAGGTCATCCTGTGGAACAACAGCTCGGAATCGATCGCGCTTGGAGCCAAGGCTGTGGAGGTGGAGGGCCTGGCCAAGCCGATGGCCGCGCGCCTGATGCAGTTGGCTCCCCCCGGACAACTGCTGATGTCGGCGGCTGCTGAATCGGTGGTGCGCCGTGCAGCGACGGAGCTGGGTGAACTGGGCGGTCGCCTGCAGTGGAGGTCATTCGGTCGCTGGCGCTTTCGCGGTGTGGCGCAACCGATGGAAGTGCTGGGCGTGGCGGTGGCGGGGAAGGGCATGCTTTCCCGGCCGCGTGCCAGCGACAAGGCACGCCCTGATGTTCCGGTCTGGCGGCGTCCGCTGGCGATGGCCGCGCAGGCGGCCCTGATTGTCTCTGTCGGGCTGGGCCTGTGGCTGCTGGCCCGGCCACAGCCGGCGATTGCCTTCGCCGAACGCGACTGGGTGGTGATGGCCGATGCGCGCAACCTGACCGATAACCCGGTCCTGGACGACGCCCTGAACCAGGCGTTGCGCATCGGGCTTGAGCAGTCGCGTTACGTAAACGTGATCAGCGACATGAAGGCGCGCGACACCATGGCGCGCATGTTGATGCCAGAAAACACCGAGATCGATCGTGCCGCCGCTGTCCAGATCGCAATGCGCGATGGCGCGCGCGCGGTACTCGATCCCTCGATCCGTGAGGTACACGGCCAGCTGCGTGTGGCCGTCGATGTCGTCAATCCTGCCACTGGCGAGACCGTCTACTCGGTTTATTCCGATGGCAAAGGCCTGCCTTCCGCGCTGACCTCCAGTGACCAAGTGGTGGTGCAATTGCGATCGCGGTTGGGCGAAGCGATGGCGCAGATCGGCAAGACATCGGCACCGTTGCCGCAGGTGGCAACAGCCAACCTCGACGCACTGCATGCCTACGCACGCGGACAGCTTGCCTATGGCCGCGGACAGACCGAGTCGTCGTTGAAATTCTTCCAGATCGCAACGCGCATTGATCCTGACTTCGCCATGGCCTATGTCGGGCAGATGCGATCGATGTTCAGCCAGGGCCAACTGGAGGACGCGCGCGGTTTGCTGACCAAGGTCAGGACGCTGCGTCATCGGCTGAGCACGCGTGAGGGCCTGTATCTGGATGCATGGCAGGTGGAGCTGGAGTCCGGTTCTGAATCCGCCGCTGGCGAGGCCTGGAAGGTACTGGCCGATCTGTATCCGGATCATCACGGGGCCAGCGTCAACCATGGTCTGGCCGAGTTCGTGCTGGGCCACTACGAAAAGGCGGAGCAGGCCGTTGCCCATGCCAACGTGGAGCAGAACCCGTTGCGCAGCGTGACGCTGGAGCTGCTCGGGCGCATCCAGTTGGCACGGGGAAAGGTCGATGAGGCGGTAGCAACGCTGCATCGTGCCATGCAGCTCGCCGAAGGTCGCCCGAACCGGCAGTTGGTTGCGGCGCTGGCCGTGTCCGGGCGAAATGCAGAGGCCAGTGCAGTGCTGGCGCGGTTGCCGGAGAACGGGCCGGGACGGTGGCTGGAAGGGACTTCACTGGCCATTGATGAGGGGCGATTCGAGGAGGCGTTGGCAGCCTCGGTCGCGTCCGCAGGCCGGTGCAATGGCGGTCCCTTCGTATGTGATCTGCTGGGCACGGTCAATTTGGCTGTTCACGCCGCGGCGGCTCGATGCGTAGCGCCACGCGACTTCGCAACGCAGGCCAGCGCGCTGCTGCGGAATGCGGCACGCCCCGAAAACGGTGAACGCGGACAGTATCTGTATTTCGCTGCGGCCAGCTTGTATGCGGCACAGCGCTTGGGCCTGCAATCCTCGATCGGCCGGCAGGTGGCCGAGCTTGACGTATTGGCGGCCGACGCCGTCGACCCACGTGCGCGCCAGTTGGCGGCGGTGGTCAAGGCCAATGCGTTGCATCTGTCCGGTGACAGCGCGCAGGCAATCAAGATGCTGCAGGCGATGGTTGATGGCAGCGAGCTGTTCCAGGTCCACAGCGTGCTGGCAGCGGCCTACGCCGCACAGGGCGCGATACAGGAGCAGCAGACGCAGCTGGACTGGATGCGTCGGCACCGCGGGCGCGCCTATACCGAATTCGCAGGCTCGTCCGTGTTGCAGGCATTGAATGTAGGCGACAGCCAGCGTGGGCCATCACGCCCGGGATGCGCCCTCTCACCGGACGCATCCTGAGCGATCAGCACCAAGGTCAGGGCGTCGGCGCCTGCGAACCGTCGATGAAGCAATGCGGATGGCTGAACACCGCGCGCTCGGTCAGCTGCTGCACCAGATTGTCGCGTGCAGCGGCCAGATCTTCATTGGAGGCCAGGTCGGCGGACAGCATGCAGCCCTGCGCGGCGGCACCCGCCTCGGCACTGATCTGCTGCAGGGCTGTTGCCGGGTCCTGCTTGAATGCTGTGCGGAAGTCAGCGTCGGTGGTGAGCAGATCAAACAGCGTGGTGGCGTCAGCGAGGGACAGTGGGGATTTGCGGTTGGTCATGAGCGTGGGATCCAAGGAGACAGGGAAGGTCGAACAAGTGGCGCGTGCCTTTGACCGTAGTCATAGCGGCGCGGATCGATGGGTCTTGAACGCGGTACTGGGCCATACTTACCCAGCTCCACCGGCAGCACATTGCTGGAATCCCATTTGCCACAGGAACGTCGATGACCTCTTCGCGGTACCGCCGATGCCACGCGCTGGCTGTTGTTCCCGATGAACAACCATCGTTCTCCCTGAACAGCCTGCTGGCTGGTGGAACCGGTGTGGAGTTCGTGCAGCAGTTGCAGGTGCGTGCTGCCCATCTCGATCAGCCTGTGACGCTCGATGCCGACGCTTGTGCGTTGCTGTTGCAGACCAGCGCGGAGCGCTGGCAGGTCTTGCCGGATGACCTGCAGAACCGCGCCCGAGTCGCATCGCTGCTGGAGGCGGGGTTGCTCATCGCCGAGGAGGGCGCGCCCGAGGCGGCGCGACAGGCCGACCAGCGTGTTCGCGACGGGCACTGGTGGGCCTTGTCAGCCATCCATCATCGCCATTCCCGCTGGGCGGGCGTAGACAGTGCCGGCGATATGGAGAAGCACCGGATGGTGACCGCACAGGACCTGGTGCAGCAGCTCGGCAAGCCACCGACCGAAGCCCCGGAGCGGCAGCCGGGTGCCATCGCTCTGCCGGTCGCGGCACCCGATGCCGTGGCGCAGCTGTTGGCTGCACGTACCACCTGCCGCAACTACGCCGAGGACAAGCCTCTATCGCTGGAGATGCTGGCCGGCATGATGCAGCACGTGCTGATGGCGCAGGCACAGGTGGAAACCGAACCCGGCGTGCGCTTCCTGAAGAAGAATGTACCGTCCGCGGGTAGCCTGCATCCGCTGGAAGCGTACGTGATTGCGCGCAAGGTCGATGGCCTGCAGCCTGGGTTGTATCACTACCATGCCGTGGCTCACGAGCTGGCACGGCAACAGGCACAGCCCGCCCAGCTGGACGATTTCTGCCTGCGCCTGTTGTCGGGCCAGCACTGGTTCGCTTCGGCCCACGCCATGGTGGTGCTGGTCTGCCGTTTCGGTCGCAACTTCTGGAAGTACCGCAACCACGCCAAGGCCTATCGCGCCGTGAGTCTGGATGTCGGCCATGTGTCGCAGGCACTGTATACAGCGGCCACGGCCAATGGCTTGGGCGGCTTCGTCACCGCGGCGATCAATGAGACGGAGATCGAGTCGCTGCTCGGGTTCGACCCGATGGTCGACGGCGCAATGGCGGTGTGCGGATTCGGTTGGCGTGCGCAGAGCATGACCACGGCGGAGCTGGACCCTGCGGGGCATGTCTGGAAGCGCGAGGCCCGCGATTGAACAAGCCCGGCAGGGCGCTGGAGTACCCAGCGCCCCTTGTCGGGTGCATTACTGGATGATGCGGTGGACGTGACCGGCTTCGAAGGTGAAGACCACGGTCATGGCTGCGCGGTGGCTGGAGAGATAGTTCACCAGGGCATCGCGGGCCTGGCTCAGCTCTTCCTTGCTGGCCAGCTTGCCGGTGCTCAGGCAAGGCGGCACCTGCGCCATCGAGCCGAATGCCAGGCCGATCTGTCGGCAGGCCGGCAGCGGATTCCTGCTGAACTGCGCACGGAACACGTCGTCGCTGCACAAGCGATCGAGCAGGGCAATGGCGGTTTGCGGCTCAAAGCGCGGCGACTCGGTGGTGGTGTGTTCGCTGGAGAACGGGGCACGAGTGAACGGCAGCATCGGATTTACCTCTGAAGTGGATTGAGGGGCGTTCAAGCGGCCTGCGGTACGGCGGAGTGGTGCACGCTTCCCTGCAGATGCCCGGATTCGAACATGAAGGGGACAGTGAATGCGGCGCGCTGGGCCAGGAGCGCGGCGATCTGCTGGCGCACCTGTTGGAACTCTTCCTTGCTGGCCAGGACGTTGTGGATGGCGCAGGGGCTTGTGCCGGACTGTGCCTGCAGCCCATGCCGCGCCATCGCAGCGCCGGCATCGGCTGTGAACTCTGCGCGGAAGGCGTCGTCAGAACACAGCAGGTCGAGCAGCCGACCGGCATTGACAGTGGTCATCGGGGACTTTGCGGACATCGGAAACACTCCTTGTGGGTCAATGTCCGCCGATTGGACCACGTGTGACTACCGCGAGCGTGCCGCAGCGCAGCGTCAAGCAAGGCGCGCCGAGCCGGTACAGGCCAGTGGTCCTGCTGGGCATGGCACCGTGGTTCCAGAAACGTTGGAAGAGCGCACCGGAGAGGCCAGCTTGACGTTCCTGCGACGCAGTTTCAGCGCGGTGTCCAGGTCGGAGGCGTCGTCGGCGACCTGGCCCATCGAGCACGAATTTGGCCTAGATCCGCGTTCCGAGGGCGTCCTCGCCGTATGCGGTTTTGGCTGGCGCGCCCCGACCATAACCACGACCGAACTGGACCCGGCAGGTGTGATCTGGAATCCCGAGGACCGCGCGGTCTGAACCCGCGCGGCCCCCGCCACATCACGCCGCTTCGAAGTCCACCAGCACCGCACCGTCACCCACCTGGTCGCCGGCCTTGGCGCGGTAGCCCTTCACCGTGCCGTCTGCCGGTGCCTGCAGGGTGTGCTCCATCTTCATCGCTTCCAGCACCACCAGCGGCGTGCCGCGCTTGACCTCGGTGCCGGCCGCGACCAGTGTCGCGACGATCTTGCCCGGCATCGGCGCCAGCAGGCTGCCGGCATCGGCCACGGCGTGGTCCGATTCGCCCACCGGATCGTGCAGGGTGAAGCGGTGCTGGCCATCGGCGCCGAACAGATACAGCTGGTCGCCTTCGCGCAGCAGCTGCAGTGACCGGCGGCGCTCGCCCAGGTGCACGGTCAGATGCTGCGCATCGGCCGTGCCAAGCACCTGCACCGGCGCGGCGTCATCGCACTGCACGCGCCAGCCATCGGTCTGCGTCCACACCTTCAGCGTGTGCTTGCGTTCGCCCTGCTGCAGCGGCAGCACGCGCGATGCCGATGCGCCAAGGCGCCAGCCGTCCTGGGCCTGCCACGGCGAATGCGGATCGCGCGCGTCGGTGCTGGCGCCGCCCGTGCTTGCAACCGCAGCCACCGCAGCCAGCTGCCACAGGGCATCATCCGTGTCGCCCACTGCACTCAATGCCGCCTGTTCGCGTTCGATCAGCGCGGTGTCCAGCTTGGCGTGCGCGAACGAATCGGTGTTCACCAGGCGGCGCAGGAAGCCGGCATTGGTGGTCACGCCCACCACCTGGCAGTCCGCCAGCGCCTGGCTCATGCGGCGCAGGGCGGCATCGCGGTCCACGTCCCAGACGATCAGCTTGGCAATCATCGGATCGTAGTACGGGGTGATGCTGTCGCCTTCCTCCACGCCGGTATCCACGCGCACATGGGCCGATGGGGTCGGCAGGCGCAGGCGGCGCAGGGTGCCGGTGGAGGGCAGGAAGCCCCGGTCGGCATCTTCGGCATACAGGCGCGCTTCGATGGCGTGGCCGTGGATCGCCAGCTGTTCCTGGCGCAGCGGCAGCGGCTGGCCCGAGGCCACGCGCAGCTGCCACTCCACCAGGTCGGTGCCGGTGATGTACTCGGTCACCGGGTGCTCGACCTGCAGGCGGGTGTTCATTTCCATGAAGTAGAAATCGCCGTCCGGGCCGGCGATGAACTCCACCGTGCCGGCACCGACGTAGCCCACCGCGCGCGCGGCATCGACTGCCGCCTTGCCCATTGCAGCACGACGTTCTGCGCTCATGCCCGGCGCCGGCGCCTCTTCCAGCACCTTCTGGTGGCGGCGCTGCACCGAGCAGTCGCGCTCGAACAGATAGACCGCCTCACCGTGGCTGTCGCCGAACACCTGGATCTCGATATGGCGCGGGCGCTCGACATACTTCTCGACCAGCACATGGTCGTTGCCGAACGCTGAGGCCGCCTCGCGCTGGCAGCTGGCCAGCGCATCGACGAAGTCCTCGCTGCGCTCGACCTTGCGCATGCCCTTGCCACCGCCGCCGGCGCTGGCCTTGATCAGCACCGGGTAGCCGATGCCGTCGGCCTGTGCGCGCAGGAAGTCCGGCGCCTGCTGGTCGCCGTGATAGCCGGGGGTCAGTGGCACACCGGCCTTGGCCATCAGTGCCTTGGCCGCGCTCTTGTCGCCCATCGCGCGGATGGCGCTGGCTGGCGGGCCGATGAAGGTGATGCCGGCCGCCGCGCAGGCATCGGCGAAGTCGGCGTTCTCGGACAGGAAGCCATAACCGGGGTGGATCGCTTGCGCGCCGGTCAGGCGTGCGGCGTCGAGCAGGGCATCACCGCGCAGGTAGCTCTCACGTGCGGCGGCAGGACCAATGTGGATGGCTTCGTCGGCCAGCCGCACGTGGCGCGCGTTGCGGTCAGCATCGGAATACACCGCCACGGTGGCGATGCCGAGGCGGCGGCAGGTGGCGATGACGCGACAGGCGATTTCGCCACGGTTGGCGATCAGGACTTTGGTGAACATGGCAACAGGCTCGGTCATGGCACGGGTTACATGCGGAACACGCCGAAGCGCGTCTGCTGCGGGGCGGCGTTGAGGCTGGCCGACAGCGCCAGGGCCAGCACGCGGCGGGTGTCGGCCGGATCGATCACGCCGTCATCCCACAGGTGCGCGCTGGCGTAGTACGGATGGCCCTGCTGTTCGAACTGCTCGCGGATCGGTGCCTTGAACGCATCCTCTTCCGCCGCCGGCCACTGGCCGCCCTTGGCTTCGATGCCATCGCGCTTGACCGTGGCCAGCACGCTGGCGGCCTGTTCGCCGCCCATCACGCCGATGCGTGCGTTCGGCCACATCCACAGGAAGTTCGGCGAGTACGCGCGGCCGCACATGCCGTAGTTGCCGGCACCGAACGAGCCACCGATGACCACGGTGAACTTCGGCACCTTGGCGCAGGCCACCGCCATCACCAGCTTGGCCCCGTCCTTGGCGATGCCGCCCTGTTCGTACTTGCGGCCGACCATGAAGCCGGTAATGTTCTGCAGGAACACCAGCGGGATGTTGCGCTGGGTGCACAGCTCGATGAAGTGTGCGCCCTTCAGTGCCGATTCGGAGAACAGGATGCCGTTGTTGGCGATGATGCCGATCGGGTAGCCGTTCAGATGCGCAAAGCCGGTCACCAGCGTTGCGCCGTAGCGCGGCTTGAATTCATCGAAACGCGAACCATCGACCAGGCGCGCGATCACTTCGCGCACGTCGTAGGGCTTGCGCGTATCGGCCGGGATCACCCCGTACAGGTCGTGTGCCGGCAACAGTGGTTCCTCGTTGGCCTGCACCGCCATCGCCGGCTCCGGCTTGCGCCAGTTCAACTGCGCGATGATCGCGCGCACCCGTGCCAGCGCCTGCAGGTCGTTGTCGGCCATGTGGTCGGCCACGCCGGAAATGCGCGTGTGCACGTCGGCACCGCCCAGTTCCTCGGCCGTCACCACTTCACCGGTGGCCGCCTTCACCAGCGGTGGGCCGCCGAGGAAGATCGTGCCCTGCTCGCGCACGATCACCGTCTCATCGCTCATCGCCGGCACATAGGCGCCGCCGGCGGTGCAGCTGCCCATCACGCAGGCAATCTGCGGGATGCCCTGCGCGGACAGGTTGGCCTGGTTGTAGAAGATGCGGCCGAAATGATCGCGGTCGGGGAACACCTCGTCCTGCAGCGGCAGGAAGGCGCCACCGGAATCGACCAGGTAGATGCAGGGCAGGTGGTTCTGCTCGGCGATCTCCTGCGCGCGCAGGTGCTTCTTCACCGTCATCGGGTAGTAGGTGCCGCCCTTCACCGTGGCGTCGTTGGCCACGATCACGCATTCCACGCCGCTGACGCGGCCGATGCCGGCCACCACGCCGGCGGCGGGTACGGCGTCTTCGTACATGCCGTGCGCGGCCAGCGGCGCGATTTCCAGGAAGGCGCTGCCGGGATCGAGCAGGGCGTCGATGCGGTCGCGCACCAGCAGCTTGCCGCGTGCGGTGTGCTTGGCGCGCGCGGCTTCGCTGCCGCCCAGCGCGGTGCGGGCGAGGGTGGCATGCAGGTCGTCGACCACGGCCTGCATGGCGGCGCGGTTGCTTTCAAACGTTTCGCTGCCCGGTTGCAGCTGGCTGTTCAGGACGGTCATCGCGTTGGCCTTACAGGGTGCGCTGGAACAGTTCGCGGCCGATCAGCATGCGGCGGATCTCCGACGTGCCGGCGCCGATTTCATACAGCTTGGCGTCGCGCCACAAGCGGCCGGTCGGATATTCGTTGATGTAGCCGTTGCCGCCCAGGATCTGGATCGCCTGGCCGGTCAGCCAGGTGGCCTTCTCGGCGGCGTACAGAATGGCACCGGCGGCATCCTGGCGGGTGGTGCGGCCCTGGTCGCAGGCGCGCGCGACGGCATAGACGTAGGCGCGGCACGCGCCCAGGCCCACGTACATGTCGGCGATCTTGGCCTGGATCAGCTGGAAGCTGCCGATCGCTTCGCCGAACTGGTGGCGCTCGTGCACATAGGGCATGACCACGTCCATGGCCGCGGCCATCAGCCCCAGCGGGCCACCGGACAGCACCACGCGCTCGTAATCCAGGCCGGACATCAACACGCGCACGCCACCACCGACCTGGCCCAGCACGTTTTCTTCGGGAATCTCGCAGTCCTGGAACACCAGCTCGCAGGTGGGCGAAGAGCGCATGCCCAGCTTGTCCAGCTTCTGCGCGGTGGAGAAGCCCTTCATGCCCTTCTCGACCAGGAACGCGGTGATGCCCTTGGCACCGGCGTCCATGTCGGTCTTGGCATAGACCACCAGCACGTCGGCGTCCGGGCCATTGGTGATCCACATCTTGTTGCCGTTGAGCACGTAGCGGTCGCCGCGCTTGTCGGCGCGCAGCTTCATCGACACCACGTCCGAACCGGCACCTGGTTCGCTCATCGCCAGTGCGCCGACCAGGCTGCCATTGCACAGGCCGGGCAGGAAGCGCTGCTTCTGTTCTTCGTTGCCGTTCTTGCGCAGCTGGTTCACGCACAGGTTGGAGTGCGCGCCATAGGACAGGCCGATGCCGCCGGAGGCACGCGAGATTTCTTCCATCGCCACCACGTGGGCCAGGTAGCCCATGCCGGTACCACCGTATTCTTCCTCCACGGTGAGGCCGAGCAGGCCCTGCTCGCCCAGCTTCGGCCACAGGGCCAGCGGGAACTGGTTGCTGGCATCGGCCTCGGCGGCCAGCGGTGCGACCTCGGCGGCGGCAAAATGGGCCACGCTCTGGCGCAGCAGGTCGATGTCTTCGCCAAGATCGAAGTTCAGGGATGGCACGTGCATTGTGGTGGCTCCACGGCGGGATGGCAGGAAATGGACGCACCCGGCGGGGGAGCGGGCGGCGGTCTGCAGGACCGCTGCCCGCACGGGCGATTGGACCCCAGCGTAGCGGGGTTCGGGTAAGAAGTGAATACAAATTCAAAAATTGAAACTAGAATCAAAACATGGCCTACAAACGCTCTGCACTGATGGAAGAACGCCTGGCCGGGGCCCGTGAACGGATCCTGCTGGCCACCCGTGAGCTGGTCGCCACCGGCGGCTGGCGCAATGCCCCGGTGACCGCCGTGGCGACCCAGGCGGGGGTGTCCACCGGCCTGATCTACCGGCACTTCCCGTCCAAGGCCGAGCTGTTCGTGGAGGTGCTCAACGCCGCGGTGGCCCACGAGGTCGCGATCATGGAGCGCATCGCCAGCGGCCCGGAGGTGGCCAGCGAGCGCCTGCGGTTGGCGATCACCGCCTTCGTCCGCCGCGCCCTGGCCGGGCCGGGGCTGGCGCATGCCTTCATCGTCGAACCGGTCGACCCGGACGTGGAAGCCGAGCGCATGCGCGGTCGTCGCGCCTTCGGCGACGTGTTCCTGCGGCTGGTGGAGGAGGGCGTGGCCGCCGGTGAGCTGCCGGCGCAGGACGCGCATGTGGCCGCCGCCTGCCTGGTCGGCGCCTTCACCGAGGCGATGGTCGGCCCGACCGCGCCCAGCCGCGAAGCACACCGCGACGAAGACGCACTGGTGGATGCAATCTGCAGTTTCTGCCTGCGCGCGATCGGCGCCCGGTAATCCGGTAGCACCGGCCGCTGGCCGGCTTCTGCACGATCCATCCGGCGGGCTGGCGATGCCGGGCAGCGGCCGGCACTACCGGGTCCGAATGCTGCGCCGCACCAGCAGTGACGCCTGTTGTCGCACGCAAAGCGCGTTCTATACTCGGTCCATCACGCAGTCGCTCAGCCGTGGTCCAACGACTATCAGCCAGGGGTAACGAAGAGTGCGGAATTACGATCTGGAGTTCCTGAAACGCTTCTCCATGGTGATCGCGCTGCTGGCGACCATCACCCTCGGCCTCATCCTCCTTGCCGCTTACATCCACACCCGGATTCCGCCCGAGGTGTCGCCGACCGCGGCCAAGCGCACCGAGCAGCGCATCTCGCCCACCGGCGCGGTCTATGCCGGCAGCACCGGCGCCGCCGCGCAGGCTGCGGCCAAGGCCGCCGCGCTGGCCAAGGCCGCCTCGCAGGTGGCCTACGGCGGCACCAAGGACGGCAAGGTCATCTTCGACAACCTGTGCACCGCCTGCCACACCACCGGCGTGGGCATGGCGCCGACGCTGGACCATTCGCACTGGGACAAGCGCATCGCACAGGGCAAGGACACCCTCTACAAGCACGCCATCGAGGGCTATACCGGTCCGGATGGCGGCATCATGCCGCCCAAGGGCGGCAACCCGGCGCTGACCGAGGAACAGATCCACGCCACCGTGGACTGGATGCTGGGCAACCTGAAGTAACCGGTAGTGTCGGCCGCTGGCCGGCAACCACGCATGGCTTGAAGGTCATGAGGTTGCCGGCCAGCGGCCGGCACTCCCCAGGCTTTGCCCACCAAGGTCAAAACCCTGCCCGCAGGCGGGGTTTCGTATTTCAGGGTTAGTCTGTGCGCCTCTTCCATGGAGTCGCCCGTCGATGCGCCGCCGTTCCCTCGCCCTTGCCCTGTCCCTGCTGCTGCCGGCCGGCGCCTTTGCCCAGGCCCAGCCGCAGGCCGCACCGGTCGCGTCGCCGTCCGCCGCGCGCAGCAGCGCCACCGTGGTGCTGACCACCGCGCCGGCCGACTGGCGTGCGCTGGATGGCCAGCGCGTGCGCATCGCCGCACCGCTCACCCTGGCCGGCACCGATGGCCTGGAGCGCTTTGGGCAGCTCACCGTGGCCTTCGATGGCCGCCTCTGGCAGCCGACCGAAGTGGCCGCGCCGGGTACTGCCGGCTATGAGCAGGTGATGGCCGACAACCAGCGCCGCCGCCTGCTGCTGGACGACGGCAGCGAAGCCCGCGACCCGGCCAGCGTGGCCTACCTGCCAGCCAACCCGGTGCTGCGCACCGGCATGCAGCTGCGCAATGTGGAAGGTGTCGTGCACGTGGACGCACAGGGCCGTCCGCGCCTGCAGGTCGAGGGTGCACTCACGTTGCCCGAGCTGAAGCGTCCGGCGGTGCCGACGGTGCCGGGCAGCCTGCATATCGCTGCATTCAACCTGGAGAACTTCTTCAATGGCGATGGCCAGGGCGGTGGCTTCCCGACCCTGCGCGGCGCGCGCACGCTGGAAGAGCACAAGGCGCAGGTCGGCAAGCTGGTGGCCACGGTCAACGCGCTCGGTGCCGACATCGCCGCGTTGATGGAACTGGAAAACGATGGCTATGGCCCGCAGTCGGCCATCGCCGAACTGGTCAGCGCCCTCAACGCCGGTCTTGCCGCCGACAAGCAGTGGGCCTTCGTCGATGCCGGCGAGGGGCCGGGCAGCAACCCGATCCGGGTTGGCATCATCTATCGCAGGAGTGCGTTCAAGCCGCTGGGCAAGCCGTTGACCAGAACCGACGGTCCGTTCGCCGAACACAGCCGCGCACCGCTGGCGCAGGCCTTCCAGGGCAAGGGCGCGCCGTTCATGGTGGTCGCCAACCATTTCAAGTCCAAGGGCTGCCGTGATGCCAGCGGCGGCGATGCCGACCGCAACGATGGCCAGGGTTGCTGGAATGCCACCCGGGTGGAATCGGCAAAGCAGTTGAACCAGTGGGTGCAGGCCGAAGCTGGCCGCCTGAAGGTGAAGGACGTGGTGCTGCTGGGCGATTTCAACGCCTACGCGATGGAAGACCCGATCCGCACCCTGCATGACCTGGGCTGGCAGGACGCATTCAAGGTCGCCCAGGTCGAGCATCCTTACAGCTACGTCTACAACGGCTATACCGGCCGCCTCGACCATGCGCTGCTGAGCCCGGGCATGGCCCAGCGCCTGCGCGGTGCCGCCGAGTGGCACAGCAATGCCGACGAACAGGATGCCAGCGGCTACCAGGGCCGCAACGTGCAGGGCCCGTGGCGCAGTTCCGACCACGATCCGCTGCTGCTGGGTTTCGATAAATAACGCCCAGCGCCGGGGTCGGATCCCATTCCAACGAAATGGGCTCTGACCCCGAGGCCGGGCTCACCCCCAGGCGATCAATCCAATCGCCAGCACCGCCAGTGCAAGACCGGCGCGGTTCCACTTCGTGGTCGCTTCGCCGAAGGCGAACACACCCACCAGCGCGCCCAGTACCACCACGCCGATGTTCATCCCGGCGAACACGGTGGCCGGGCTGTCCGGCATCGACTGGTGTGCATGTACATAGAAGAGAATGTTGCCGCCGTTGAGCAGGCCCAGCAGCGCGCCGGCGCCGAGGTTGCGCCAGGCCAGCCGGCTGCGGCCGCTGGCGTGTCGCCACAGCTGCAGCGCCAGCATCAGCACGAAGGCCACGCTGAAGCTGGCCAGCACCGCCGCCATCGACGGCGTGCCGGACAGCGCCACCTGCTTGAGCAGCACGTCGACCACCGCGAACCCGGCCCAGACGCCCAGCAGCCAGCCCCAGCCACCCGGTGAGGACGCCACCGCCGGTCCGCGTGGGCGCAGGCTGATCGCCACCATCGCCAGCAGGCCCAGGGCGAGACCCGCCAGCTTCCACGACGTGGCGGTCTGGCCGAAGAACAGGAAGGCGGCGGCCAAAGACAGCAGCAGCGACAAACGCTGTGCCACGTCGCTGCGGACGATGCCGGCCACCGCCACCGCGCGGCCCAGCACCAGGAAGATCGACGGCAGCACCACCGCCAGGGCCAGCAATGACAGCCACGGGGCATGTGGCGCGCGCAGTGCGTCCAGCGGCGGCTGCAGCACCACGGCGGTGAGCGTTGCCGCCACCAGATAGTTCCAGGTGACCATCTGCGAAACATCCAGCTGGCGGCGTCCGGCCACCTTCAACAACACCGAAACCAGCACGCTGCAGATCACGGCCAAGGACAGGTAGAGCATGGGGCGGGCACAGGGCAGGGGCAGGGGACGGTATCATGGTGCCATGCACAAGCCTTCGTTCCCCGTCGCCCCCGGCGAAACCGCCTGCCTCGAACTGGCCGGCCCGGCCGGCCCGCTGGAAGTGGTCGTTGACCTGCCCAAGGCCGATGTGCCGGTGCAGCCGATCGTGGCCATCGTCTGCCATCCGCTGTCCACCGAAGGCGGCACCCTGCACAACAAGGTGGTCACCATGACCGCCACCACGCTGCGCGAGCTGGGCATCGCCACGGTACGCTTCAACTTCCGCAGCGTCGGCGCGTCGGCCGGTGAGTTCGACCATGGCGTGGGCGAGCAGGACGACCTGAAAGCCGTCGCCGCCTGGGTGCGCAGCCAGCGCCCGGACGACCGCCTGTGGCTGGCCGGTTTCAGCTTCGGCTCGTTCGTTTCTTTGAAGGCCGCTGCCGCGCTGCAGCCGGAAGCGCTGATCTCGATCGCGCCGCCGGCCGGTCGCTGGGACTTCGATGGCATCGCGCCGCCGGCGCGCTGGCTGGTGATCCAGGGCGAGCAGGATGAGATCGTCGACCCGCAGGCCGTCTACCAGTGGCTGGACACGCTGGATGTCCCGCATGAGCTGGTGCGCATGCCCGAGACCAGCCACTTCTTCCACCGCAAGCTGATCGATCTGCGTGGCGCGCTGACCCACGGCGTGAAGCACTGGCTGGGCGCGGCGGCATGAGTGCAACCGAGCTGACCCCGTCGCAGCGGTACGCGGAAGGGGTTGCCCGTGGCGACTGGCAGAACGACCCGGCCCAGCACGCAGCGCTGGCCGAACTGGACCGCATCCACCTGGGCCTGGTCGACAGCGCCGAAGACGGCTGGCTGGACCGCCTGTCCTCGTTCTGGAAGAAACCCGAGCCGGTGAAGGGTCTGTACTTCTGGGGCGGCGTCGGCCGTGGCAAGACCTTCCTGGTCGACCTGTTCTACGACGGCCTGCCGATCAAACAGAAGTACCGCACGCATTTCCACCGCTTCATGCGTAGCGTCCACGAGCGCCTGCGCGAGCACCAGGGGCAGAGCGACCCGCTGGCGAAGATCGCCCAGGAATGGCGCAGCAACCTGCGGGTGCTGGTGCTGGACGAATTCTTCGTCACCGACATCGGCGACGCGATGCTGCTGGCACGGCTGCTGGAGCGCCTGTTCGCCGAGGGCGTGACCCTGGTGACCACCTCCAACACGGCGGTGGAGAACCTGTACCTCAATGGCCTGCAGCGTGAGAGCTTCCTGCCGGCCATCGGCCTGCTGCAGCGCTTCTGCGTCGAGCTGTACGCCGAGGGTACCGAGGACTACCGGATGCGCGCGCTGACCCGCTCGCCGGTGTACCGCGCACCGCTGGCCGCCGACAGTGATGAGTGGCTGGCCACGCGCTGGAACGAACTGAGTGGCGGCCAGCCGGCCAAGCCCGGCAACATCGAGATCGAGGGCCGCAAGATTGCGGTGCGTGGGCGCGGCAAGAGCATCGCCTGGTTCGATTTCGCCGCGTTGTGCGAGGGCCCGCGCGGGCCGTCGGACTACATCGAGATCGCCCACGAGTTCAACACCGTGCTGCTGGGCGGCATTCCTGCCTTCGATCGCCTGAACGAAGATGCCGCGCGCCGCTTCGTCAACCTGATCGACGAACTGTACGACCGCCACGTCAACCTGGTCTGCACCGCCAGTACCTCGCCGATCGAGCTGTACACCGGCCAGCGCCTGCAGGGCGCGTTCGAGCGCACCGCCTCGCGCCTGATTGAAATGCAGAGCGCCGAGTACCTGGGCACCCCGCACCGGGCGTGAGGGCGCCACCCAGGTAAATGCGTTGCCGGCCAGGGTTCCGGTAGTGCCGGCCGCTGGCCGGCATCCGCCGCGCGGTTACCGGGTCGGCGCCACGGCGTTCCCACGCGGCCGCTCATCCGGCCCGGCCGACACATGCAGGCCCGAGCCATCGCCGTGCTCTACCCGTACGCTCTCGCCGCGCTCCAGCAGCCGCAGTGGCTGGCCCTGGTAGCGCACCTCCAGCGCGTCGTGGGCGTCTGCCAGCGACTGCACCAGCGGGCACAGCTCCTGCGCGCGGGCCTCGATGCGCTCGGCGCGGCCTTCCAGCTGCTGTTCCATCTGCGCGTCCAGGCGGTCGGCGCGTTCCTCCATCGCATCGCTGCGACCGGTGAACACCTGCCACAGCACGCTGCGGGCGATGGACGCGGACAGCGACTCGGCCATGTCCTGCACCTTGGCCTCGAAGCCCGGCCCGAACACGGCCTGTTCCCAGTAACCCTTGCCCAGCGTGCCGCCGATCCAGTCATCGGCCTGCCGGCGCAGGCGCCGGACCTTGCGGCTGTTGGCGGTGCCGGTGAGGCTCTCATAGACCCCGTCGAGCACGTCGAAGCTCAGCCCACTCACTTCATGGGCCAGCGCGGTGGCCGCCGGCATCAGCTGCCGCGCCCCGGCCTCCATCTGCCGCAGGCGGGCGGCGTCGGCCTCGCTGACCGGCACGATCGTGTCGTCCAGGCTCAGCACGCCATCGTGGAACACCACCTCGTGCGGCGCCTGCGGGCCATGCCGCAGCCAGATGCCGCCGCTGTCCACCAGCACGTCGTAGTCGGTATGGATGCCGCACTGGTCCGAACGCAGGTCCGGCCCTTCGGCGGCCAGCGCCGGGGCAATGAACAGGGCAAGCAGCAGGGCCAGCGCGGGCAACCGCAGGTGCATCGGAGCATCCTTTTCCGGGAGCGAGCGGCCAGCATCCGCTGCCAGCGCGCGGGCGTCACCGGCCGGAAGTCACCCGTCCACCGGATTCCCACCGGCTGCCCACCAGCTATCCACAGGGTTGTCCCTAGCCAGTTTCATCACTGTCATGTGAAGCTGTCATTGTTCCGTTTTCGCGGTGCGTTGTACCACCGCGATGACGCCTTTCGGGCTTGACTGCGCAGCCCGTTCCGGCAGGTCTGAAGCGTCTGATCCGGGCGCCGATGGCACGATCCTTGCGGCGCAAGGGATTGCCGAATTTCACTACATTTGGCGTTGACGGACCCCATTACCCCCACTATCTTGTGGCCGTCGGTCGCAGCAACCCCAATTCAAGGGGGTGCCCGGGGTACCCATCCGCGATCGTCAACGGTAGTGGCAGGCGCAGGGTCTCATCCCCTGCGACGCCGTCCTGCCATCCTGGGCTGTCATGTCCCGGGCTGCGTCACCCGATGCATCGAGCACCCACCAATCACGCCAAGAGGACACACGCCGTGACCACCGAATCCAGCGCCACCATCGAGAAGGAAAGCGAATTCCTGTTGACGTCGCCGCCGACGGCCAACGCGATGAGTGTGACCAAGCGCAATGGCACGACCGAACTGGTGGACCTGAACAAGATCGTGCGCGCGGTGCAGCGTTCCTCCGAAGGCCTGCACGCCGTCGATCCGATGCGCGTGGCCACCCGCACCATTTCCGGCCTGTACAACGGCGCCACCACCCGCGAGCTGGACGAACTGTCCATCCGCACCGCCGCCCTGCTGATCGGTGAAGAGCCCGAGTACGGCCGCCTCGCTGCGCGCCTGCTGGCCAACTACATCGCCAAGGAAGTCTCGGGCCAGGAAATCTACGCCTTCTCGCAGTCGGTCAGCCGTGGCCATGAAGTCGGCCTGATCAACGACCGCCTGCTGAACTTCGTGCAGACCAACGCGCGCAAGCTCAACGATGCCATCGACATCTCGCTGGACCTGAACTTCGATTACTTCGGCCTGCGTACCCTGTACGACCGTTACCTGCTGCGCCATCCGCACACCCGCAAGGTGATCGAGACCCCGCAGCAGTTCTTCCTGCGCATTGCCAGCGCGCTGAGCGAGGATGTGTCCGAGACCCTGGCGCTGTACAAGCGCATGGGCAACCTGGACTACCTGCCGTCCAGCCCGACCCTGTTCAATTCCGGCACCACCCACGAGCAGCTGTCCTCGTGCTTCCTGCTGGATTCGCCGCAGGACTCGCTGGAGTCGATCTATTCCAAGTACGGCGACATCGCCCAGCTGTCGAAGTTCTCCGGCGGCATCGGCGTCAGCTACACCCGCGTGCGTTCGCGTGGTTCGCTGATCAAGTCGACCAACGGCCACTCCAACGGCATCGTGCCGTGGCTGAAGACCATGGATTCGTCCGTGGCCGCGGTGAACCAGGGCGGCAAGCGCAAGGGCGCAGCCTGCGTGTACCTGGAAACCTGGCACGCCGACGTCGAGGACTTCCTCGAGCTGCGTGACAACACCGGTGACGAAGCCCGCCGTGCGCACAACCTGAACCTGGCCAACTGGGTGCCGGACCTGTTCATGAAGCGCGTCGAGGCCGACCAGGAATGGTCGCTGTTCGATCCGCGCGTCGTGCCGGAGTTCACCGACCTGTTCGGCGAAGCCTTCGAGCAGGCCTACCTGCAGGCCGAAGCCCAGGGCAAGGCCAACCGCACCATCTCCGCGCGCAAGCTGTACGCCCGCATGATGCGTACGCTGGCCGAGACCGGCAACGGCTGGATGACCTTCAAGGACAAGTGCAACCGCGCCAGCAACCAGACCCTGCGTCCGGGCAACGTGATCCACCTGTCGAACCTGTGCACCGAAATCCTGGAAGTCACCTCCAACGATGAAACCGCGGTGTGCAACCTGGGTTCGATCAACCTGGGCAACCACTTCGACGAGCACAACGAGTTCGACTTCGAGAAGCTGGCCGAGACCGTGCGCCTGGCCGTGCGCCAGCTCGACCGCGTCATCGACCTGAACTTCTACCCGATCGAAACCGCCCGCCGCGCCAACCTGCGCTGGCGTCCGGTCGGCCTGGGCTGCATGGGCCTGCAGGACGTGTTCTTCCGCAAGCGCCTGCCGTTCGACAGCGCCGAAGCCCGCGCTCTGTCGAAGAAGATCGCCGAAGCGATCTACTTCCACGCGCTGGAAACCTCCTGCGAGCTGGCCCAGGAACGCGGCAAGCACCCGTCGTTCAACGACACCCGCGCCGCCGGTGGCGAACTGCAGTTCGACGCCTGGAACGTGGTGCCGGAAGACACCGCGCGCTGGGATGCCCTGCGTGCCCGCATCAAGGAGCATGGCCTGCGCAACTCGCTGATGATCGCGATCGCGCCGACCGCGACCATCGCCTCGATCGCCGGCTGCTACGAGTGCGTCGAGCCGCAGGTGTCCAACCTGTTCAAGCGCGAGACCCTGTCCGGTGACTTCCTGCAGGTCAACCGCTACCTGGTGAACGAGCTGAAGAAGCTGGGCCTGTGGACCGCCGACATGCGCGACGCCATCAAGCTGGCCGAAGGCTCCATCGCCGGCGTGGCACAGATTCCGGAAACGCTGCGCGAGGTCTACCGCACCGCGTGGGAACTGCCGATGCGTTCGCTGATCGACATGGCCGCCGAGCGTGGTGCCTTCATCGACCAGTCGGCCTCGCTCAACCTGTTCATGGAAAGCCCGAACATCGGCGCGATGTCCTCCATGTACATGTACGCCTGGAAGCAGGGCATCAAGACCACCTACTACCTGCGTTCGCGCCCGGCCACCAAGATCGCCAAGACCACGGTCAGTGCTGCGGCCCCGGCCAAGGTGTTCAGCCCGGACGAAGCCATCGCGTGCTCGCTGGAAAACCCGGAAGCCTGCGAGGCCTGCCAGTAAGAGCGGCACCGCCGCGCGGTAGTGCCGGCCGCTGGCCGGCAACCCCGGCCAACGATCATCACCCACGGTAGCGCCGGGCCATGCCCGGCGGCTCACCCAGGAATTCAAGGAAACACCCATGGCCGACAAGCCCAAGCAGATGCTGCTCGATCCCGGTTTTGAACTGACCCTGCGCCCGATGCGCTACCCGCAGTTCTATGACATGTACCGGAACGCGATCAAGAACACCTGGACGGTGGAAGAGATCAACTTCCAGATCGACATCACCGACCTGCACAGCAAGATGTCGCCGGGTGAGCGCCATCTGATCCACCGCCTGGTCGCGTTCTTCGCCACCGGCGACTCGATCGTGTCCAACAACCTGGTGCTGAACCTGTACCAGCACTTGAATGCGCCGGAAGCGCGCATGTACCTGTCGCGCCAGCTGTATGAAGAAGCGCTGCACGTGCAGTTCTACCTGACCCTGCTGGACAACTACCTGCCGGATCCGGAAGAGCGCGTCAAAGCGTTCGCCGCGGTGGAGAACATCGACTCGATCAAGAAGAAGGCCGACTTCTGCTTCAAGTGGATCGACTCGATCCAGGACCTGAAGCGCATCGAGACCCGTGCCGAGCGCCGCCAGTTCCTGCTCAACCAGATCTGCTTCGCTGCGTGCATCGAAGGCCTGTTCTTCTTTGCTGCCTTCGCCTACGTGTACTACTTCCGTTCGCGCGGCCTGCTGCCGGGCCTGGCCTCGGGCACCAACTGGGTGTTCCGCGACGAGAGCGCGCACATGGAGTTCGCGTTCGAGTCGGTGCGCGTGGTGCGTGAGGAAGAACCGGACCTGTTTGACGACGAGATGAAGCAGCAGGTCTACGACATGCTGGCCGAAGCCATCGAATGCGAAGTGCAGTTCGCCGAGGACGTGCTGTCCGGTGGCGTGGCCGGCATCTCGACCCGTGACATGCGGCAGTACCTGCAGCACTGCGCCGACCAGCACTTCGCCAAGCTGGGCATGGAAAAAAAGTACAACGTGCGCAACCCGCTGCCGTTCATGGAACTGCAGGACGTGCAGGAGCTGACCAACTTCTTCGAACGCCGCGTCTCGGCCTACCAGGTCGGCGTGCAGGGCGAAGTCGCCTTCGACATGAACTTCTGATCGAACCGGTCAGATCTGTCGCAACGAAAAACCCCGGCCAACGCCGTAATGCTGTTCACTTAAGCAGCCGGGCAACTCAGAATCCGATGCCAGTTTCCTGGCATCGGATTTTTTGTGGGCGTCCAACAGCAATTGCTCGACCTTGGTGAACTGTTCAATTTCTCCGACCTGAGCACCTTCACCCAGAACATTCCGGTGGAGTGGGTGTCCAGCGCGCTGGAGCTCTCGTCGCAGGCCACAATCCGCAGACGCAGACTGCCCAGCGATCAGGTGCTTTGGCTGGTGCTGGGTATGGCCCTGTTCCGCGACGAGCCGGTGCATGAGGTGGCCAGGCGGCTGAACATCTGTGCCCAAGGCCTTGCGTCGCTGGATCTGCCTGCACGCAGCGGCATCAGCCACGCTCGCGCGCGGCTTGGCGCTGATCCAGTGGAGGATCTTTTCCGCAGATGCGGCCAGCATTGGGGAGCCGAGCGCTACCCCGGCGATGACTGGCAGGGTCTGCAGGTTCTGGCCGTTGATGGTGCTCTGTTGCGCACCGCAGATACACCGGAACTGCGCGCGCATTTTGGCTCTGGCAATACCGGCACCGAACGCCAGACGCCTTATCCGCTGATGCGGCTGGTAGCGCTGATGAACGTGCGCTCGCACATCATGCTCGACGCTCGGCTCAGCCCTTATCGTCGCGGCGAAATGCGCTTGGCCCAGGACTTCGTCGAGAAGATTCCAGATCGCTCAATTACCTTGTTGGACAAGGGTTTCTGGGGTGCGGATCTGCTGTTGGGGTTGGCGCGCACTGGCAATCAGCGGCACTGGCTCATGCCCTCGCGTAGCCATCTGGCATCTGAGCAAGTGGAGCGTTACAACGCGCATGATCGGTTGCTGGAAATGCGCGTCTCTGCGCAGGCGCGGAAGAAAAATCCTGCGCTGCCCACGCACTGGCGGGTGCGCGAAGTGAGCTATGAGCATCAGGGCAAGCTGAAAACGGTGCTGACCTCGCTACCGGCAGAGACGTACAGCACAAAGGCCGTAGCCGAGCTCTATCAGGAGCGCTGGGAAATCGAGCTTGGTTTCAGGGACCTTAAAAGCTCAATGCAGCGGAATGCCATCACCCTGCGCAGCAAGACCGTCGAGCTGGTGTATCAGGAAGTCTGGGGCCTGCTTTTGGCGTACAACATCATCCGCCGGGAGGCCAGCCAGGCAGCGGTTGCCTACGGGCGCGCACCCTCGGAGATACGTTTCAAACCTGCCTGCCACTACATCGCCGCGCAGCTGATCGTGATGGCGGCGGCACAACCCGCTTCGGCTACCGGAAGGCGTTTATCCCAGCTGCGATCCGGCGTCGCCAGCCTCTTCCTGGAGCACCGTCCCCGGCCAACAACGCCGAGGACGGTGAAGATCTCCAAAACCCGTTATCCCGTCGATCGCAAGGCTGCACCGCTTAAGTGAACAGCATTACGGCCAACGCCGGGGTTTTTTGTTGGTAGCGCCGGGCCATGCCCGGCGGAGCCTGCCTGGTGCTACCGGGCCGTCATGCTGCACGCGGGCCTTTGTAGAGTCGAGCTTGCTCGACTGCCGTTCGCGCAAAGCGGTCGAGCAAGCTCGACTCTACAATCAGCGTCGCCCTTCCACCGCCATGCGTACCGCCAGCCCGGCCAGCACCGTGCCCATCAGCCAGCGCTGTACCACCTGCCAGGTCGGGCGCGCGGCCAGGAAACCGGCGATGCTGCCAGCGGTCAGCGCAATCATGCCGTTCACGGTCACACTCACCGCGATCTGGGTGGAGCCCAGCACGATCGACTGCATCAGCACACTGCCCTCGCCGTCCGGATGCAGGAACTGCGGCAGCAGCGACAGGTACATCACCGCCACTTTCGGGTTCAGCAGGTTGGTCAGGAAGCCCATCGTGAACAGCTTGCGCGGGCTGTCCTGCGGCAGTTCGCGCACCGCGAACGGCGAGCGGCCACCGGGCTTGAGCGCCTGCCAGGCCAGGTACAGCAGGTACAGCGCGCCGCCGATGCGCAGCGCGTCGTAGGCGAACGGCACGGTCATCAGCAGGGCGGTGATGCCCAGTGCCGCACACAGCATGTAGAACACGAAGCCCAGCGCCACCCCGCCCAGCGAGATCAGGCCTGCCATCGGCCCCTGGCAGATCGAGCGTGAGATCAGGTAGATCATGTTCGGCCCGGGCGTGAGCACCATGGCCAGTGAAACCAGCGCGAAGGCCAGCAGGTCGGAAGTGGCGGGCATGGGCGGTCCTGGCAGTGGGCGTGGCGCAGTGTAACGCCTGCCGCAGGCGCGGCCTGCGCAGGCACCGCTGCCGGGTGACCGTTGCACGTGCATTCCGATGGCCATCACGCCGGTCGCTTAGAATCCGCAGCACCCCACACCGAAGCCCCCCCCATGACCCCCATCCCCGAGACCGTGCCGCCCACCGAAGTGCGCATGGCCGAAATCGTCTTTCCCAACCACACCAACCACCTTGGCACCCTGTTCGGTGGCCAGGCGCTGGCGTGGATGGACAAGGCTGCCTTCCTGGCCGCCGCCCGTTACTCGCGCCGCACCGTGGTGACCGCGCGCAGCGACCAGGTCGACTTCAAGCTGCCGATCCGCATCGGCCAGATGGTGGAAACCATCGGCCGCATCGTCGAAGTCGGCCGCAGCTCGATGAAGGTGGAGGTGGAACTGGTCGCCGAAGACCTGCACAGCGGCGAGCGCAAGCTGTGCACCCGCGGCCACTTCGTGATGATCGCGCTGGACGAGGAAGGCCACCCGATCGCGGTACCGCCGCTGCCGGCGGCCTGACCCGGCCAACGGACCGGCGCTTGCGGGGGCGCCACCGCGCCCCCATCTGGCAGCCATGACCCTGCCACTGACCGACTTCATCGACCGTGCCCAGCGCCTGTTCGTGCTGACCGGCGCCGGCTGCAGCACCGCCTCGGGCATTCCCGATTACCGGGATGCCGACGGCCAGTGGAAACGCACGCCGCCGGTGACCTACCAGGCCTTCATGGGCGAGGCGGCCACCCGCCAGCGCTACTGGGCGCGCAGCCTGCTCGGCTGGCCGCGCTTCGGCCTGGCCCGGCCCAACGGCACCCACCAGGCCCTGGCTGCCCTGGAACGACGCGGCAAGCTGCAGGTGCTGCTGACCCAGAACGTGGACGGCCTGCACCAGCGTGCCGGCAGCCACAACGTGATCGACCTGCATGGCCGCTTGGATCTGGTGCGCTGCATGGGTTGCGAGCGTCGCAGCGGCCGCGAGGATTTCCAGCAGCGCCTGCTGGACGCCAATCCCGGCTGGGACGCGCTGGAGGCAGGCATCGCGCCCGATGGTGATGCCGATCTGGAGACCGATTTCTCCGCGTTCGTGGTGCCCGAGTGCCCGTATTGCGGCGGCCTGTTGAAGCCGGATGTGGTGTTCTTCGGCGAAAACGTGCCGCGGGAGCGCGTGCAGGCGGTGCAGGAGCACCTGCAGCAGGCCGACGCCGTGCTGGTGGTGGGTTCATCGCTGATGGTCTATTCCGGCTTCCGCTTCGTGCAGGCGGCGGCCAGGGCAGGGCTGCCGGTGGCGGCGTTGAACCGTGGCCGCACCCGCGCCGACGACCTGCTGCAGCTCAAGGATGAACGGGACTGCGCCGAGGCGCTGGCCGCGTGGGCTTCGTCCTGAGCCGAGCACACGCTCGGCTGCACGCCCACCGCGAAACAGCGATCCATCCAGACGGTTGATTCGCAGGCCGTGCGGCGGTGCAATACGCACCCCCTACGTCGTTCATCACCGTCTTGAGCCAGCTGTTTTCGCCGATCTCGTTCGGCCCCCTGACCCTGTCCAACCGCATCGTCATCGCGCCGATGTGCCAGTACTCCGCCGAAGATGGCCGCGCCAGCGACTGGCACGCCATGCATCTGGGCAACCTGGCGCAGTCCGGTGCCGGCCTGCTGATCCTGGAAGCCACCGCGGTCGAACCGCGCGGCCGCATCAGCTGGGCCGACCTGGGCCTGTGGGATGACGGCACCGAGGCCGCGTTGGCGCAGGTGCTGGCCAGCGTCCGCCGCTGGTCGCCGATGCCGCTGGGCGTCCAGCTGGGCCATGCCGGCCGCAAGGCCTCGGTGAGGCGTCCGTGGGACGGTGGTGGCCAGTTGCCGGCCGACGATGCGCGTGGCTGGGCCACCGTGGCGCCGTCGCCGCTGCCGTTCCATGCCGCCGATCCGGCACCGCAGGAACTGGACGAGGCCGGCATCGCCGAGGTCATCGCCGCCTTCGCCGCCAGTGCGGTGCGCGCCGAGCGCCTGGGCTTCGAGCTGATCGAGCTGCATGCCGCGCACGGTTATCTGCTGCACCAGTTCCTGTCGCCGCTGAGCAACCGCCGCACCGATGGCTACGGTGGCTCGCTGCCGAACCGCCTGCGCCTGCTGGTGGAGGTGTTCGATGCTGTGCGTGCGGCAGTGTCCGACAAGGTCGCGGTGGGCGTGCGCATCTCCGCCAGCGACTGGGTCGATGGCGGCTGGGATCTGGTGCAGAGCGAAGCGCTGGCGCAGGTGATGGACGCGCGCGGCTGCAACTTCCTGCATGTCTCCAGCGGTGGCCTGGACGAGCGCCAGAAGATCACCGTCGGCCCGGGCTATCAAGTGCCGTTCGCAGCGGCGATCAAGGCCAAGGTGCGCATGCCGGTCATCGCCGTGGGCATGATCACCGAACCGGAGCAGGCCGAATCGATCCTGCGCCATCGCCACGCCGATGCGGTAGCCCTGGCGCGCGGCATCCTCTACGACCCGCGCTGGCCGTGGCATGCCGCCGCCGCATTGCGCGACAGCGTGGAACCGGCGCCGCAGTACCTGCGCTGCGAGCCGCGCGATGCACGCGGCGTGTTCAAGACGCGCTGAGGCTCACACCCGCCAGGCCGGCGCCATGCCGGCCTGCAGGTGCTCGAACAGCGCGCGGATCTTGGCAGTGAAATCGCGGCGGTCGCTGACGCAGAAATAGACCTCCATCGGCTCCGGGCGCCATGCAGTGTCGGCGCCGAACACTGCCTGCAGGCGGCCATCGCGCAGGTACGGCTCTGCCACGAATGCGGCCAGCCGGGTGATGCCGGCACCGGCTGCGGCCAGCGTCGCCAGCGCATCGATGTCATCGCAGACCATGCTCGGCGGCAGTGCGGCGTCCACGCGCTGGCCATCCTTCAGCAGGCCCCAGCGCAGCGGCCGGCCATCGGTGGGGAAGCGGTGCAGCAGCCCGCGATGGCCGCTCAGCTCGGAGGGTTGCTGCGGGGTGCCGTGTGCCTTCAGATAGGCCGGCGAGGCACAGAACACGAACGGCACGCGCGCCAGCTGCCGTGCGACGACACCGTCCTCCAGCTGCGCACCGATGCGGATGCTGGCATCCACCGCTTCCGGGCCGTGTTGCACGGCGCGATCGGTCAGGCGCAGCTCCAGCTGCAGTTGCGGGTAGCGCTGCTGCAGCGACGGCAGCAAGGGGGCAAGCACGTGGCGACCAAAGGCGCTGCTGCTGGCGATGCGCAGTGGCCCGGCCGGTTCGATGTCACCAGAGGTGACCATCGCCTGCGCGCGCGCCAGGTCGGCTTCGATGTGGCGCACCTGCGCCAGGTACAGCGCGCCGGCCTCGCTGAGGGCCAGCTGGCGCGTACTTCGGTTCAGCAACCGTACGCCCAGATGCGCCTCCAGCCGGTTGATGTTCTGGCCGACTGCGGTGGCGCTGATGCCAAGGATGCGGGCCGCTGCGGCAATGCTGCCGGTCTCTGCGGTGCGGGTGAAGCTGCGGATCAGTTGCAACAGGTTCATGACCGACCAGCTTGCCATGGAGAAACCCAAGTATCGCTTGGGACTGAACCAAGCAGGTCGGTTGCATCGGTGACCATCGATCCCGAGGACAGGCTGCTGCCCTACACTCGGGCGATGCGCCCCGATTCCATCCTCACCCTGTCCTGCCCCGACCGTACCGGCATCGTCTACCGCGTTTCCGGCCTGCTGTTCGACCACGGCTGCAACATTCTCGACGCCCAGCAGTTCGGCGACGAGGAGAGCGGCCGCTTCTTCCTGCGCGTGCATTTCGATCGCGATGCTGGCCTGCCGCTGGAGACCGTGCACGCCGCCATGGCCACGCTCGCCGCCGGCTTCGGCATGGACTGGCAGCTGCATGATGGCCGCCGCCGCGCACGCCTGCTGGTGCTGGTCAGCAAGCAGGGGCACTGCCTCAACGACCTGCTGTTCCGTGCCCACAGCGGCCAGCTGAAGGTGGACATTGCCGCAGTAGCGTCCAACCACGCCGACTTCGCGCCGCTGGCGGCGTCCTACCAGGTACCGTTCCACCACCTGCCGGTGACCGCCGATACGCGTGCGGTGCAGGAGCAGCAGATCATCGACCTGGTCGAGCGCGAACGCATCGACCTGGTGGTGCTGGCGCGCTACATGCAGATCCTGTCACCCACGCTGTGCCGCGCGCTGGCCGGCCGTGCGATCAACATCCACCACAGCTTCCTGCCCAGCTTCAAGGGCGCGCAGCCGTACCACCAGGCGCACGCGCGCGGGGTCAAGATCATCGGCGCCACCGCGCACTACGTCACCGAGGATCTGGACGAAGGACCGATCATCGAACAGGACGTGGCCCGCGTGGACCACGCGATGGCGCCGCGCGAGCTGGTGCGGCTGGGCAGCGATACCGAATCGCTGGTGCTGGCCCGCGCCGTTCGGCGCCATGTGGAGCACCGCATCCTGCTCAATGGGCACCGAACGGTGGTGTTCCGGTAATCGCCCATCCCGCGTCCGCCGGGCATGGCCCGGCGCTACCACGGGTGCTATCCGGTAGTGCCGGCCGCTGGCCGGCAACTGCAGAGATCCCGAGGTTGCCGGCCAGCGGCCGGCACTACCGAATCCTGATTTCATCCAATGAAAAGCCCCCGGTTCGGCCGTCCCGCGATCTATAGGGGGGCGTAGTTAGGGGGCTGGATGAATCGATTGTGTTGTTGTGGGCAGGAGCGCGCAAGCGGCATAAGCGACGTGCGCGGTAGCGCCGGGCCATGCCCGGCGGTCACGCCTCAGGCGATCGAAATCCCCGCCTTGCCCAGCGCTTCACGCACCATCGCGTCGTTGGCGTCGGTCACCGGCTTGGTCAGCTCCCACAGGAATTTCACCCGGAAGCCGGACTTCACCGCGTCCTGCGCGCTCCACAGCACGCAGTAGTCGCGGGCCAGGCCGCACACGTGCACTTCGCGGATGCGGCGTTCGTGCAGCCAGCCGGCCAGGCCGGTGGCCGGGCGCTCGCCATCGGGGCCATGGTTCTCGCGGAAGGCGCTGTATGAATCCACCTGTTGGCGCGTGCCCTTGCGCAGAATCAGGTCGGCCACGGTCCAGTCCACGCCCGGATGCAGCGCGGCACCGGCGCTGCCCTGCACGCAGTGGTCCGGCCACAGGGTCTGCGGCTGCGCGTGCAGCAGGATGGTCTCGAAGGGGCGTTGGCCGGGGTGCTGGCTGGCGAACGAGGCATGGTCGGCCGGGTGCCAGTCCTGTGTCGCCACCACGGTGCCGTAGCGGCGCTGTGCCAGCAGATCGGCGATCGGTGCCACCAGCGCATCGCCTTGGTCGCAGGCCAGCGCGCCACCGGGCATGAAGTCCGGCTGCAGGTCGATCACCAGCAGGGCGACATCGGCGGGCAGGGCGGTCATGGCAGTTCCGGTACAGCAGAAGGGGCGACCAGCGTGGCCGCCCCATGCCCACACGTCAATCGCCCTGCGGCGTCTCAGCGTCCTGCCCGTAGTACAGCAGGCCGATCTTGATCCGTTCGCGGCCATTCTCGCGGCGGTGGCGGTTGGCATCGCGCAGCGAGTACACGCAGCCGCAGTATTCCTGCTGGTAGAACTGCTCGCGCTTGCTGATCTCGATCATGCGGCTGGCACCGCCGCCCTTGCGCCAGTTGTAGTCCCAGTACTGCAGGCCTTCATAGCGCGACGCGGCACGGATGCCGCAGTCGTTGATCTGCGCCATGTTCTTCCAGCGCGAGATGCCCAGCGACGAACTGATGGTGTCGTAGCCGTGCTCGTGCGCGTACAGCGCAGTGCGCTCGAAGCGCATGTCGAAGCACATCGTGCAGCGGATGCCGCGTTCGGGCTCGTTCTCCATGCCGCGTGCACGGCTGAACCAGTTGTCGGTGTCGTAGTCGCAGTCGATGAACGGGATGTCGTGCTGTTCGGCGAAGCGGATGTTCTCCTGCTTGCGCAGCTCGTATTCCTTCACCGGGTGGATGTTGGGGTTGTAGAAGAAGATCGCGTAGTCGATCCCGGAGGCGGTGATCGCCTCCATCACTTCGCCGGAGCAGGGGGCGCAGCACGAGTGCAGCAGCAGGCGCTGGCCGTTTTCGGGCAGGGACAGGGTGGGGCGTTGGAGCTCGGTCATCGTCAGGTACCGCATGGACCGCCGGCAACGGCGGTGGCCCATGCATCAGCGCGTGGGTGAACAGGTCTGGCCGGAAACCGTGAACAGGACGCACGCGGCCGCACCGCCTGCACGCGCAGGACAACGACGGCCCCGGCAACCTCCCCGCGGAGATTCCAGGTCGAGTCAGGGGACGGTCGTGTCCCCCGGCCGGGGCCGGTATTCGGGCTGATGGACACGGGCCGCAGCCCACCTACTACCCGCCGCTTCCCAGGCGTGAGCCCAGTGCTGTTGGCAGGATTCGTTTCCATTCACTGCTGCGGGGCAGCTCCGGAGTGGGCGCGCGAGGCGCCTTCACCGGATTCCCGTTTAAATCCCTGCCGCCATCAACGCCACGGCAGGGATACCTTCGGCGTGCCAACGGTGGACGCGTCGAGGGCAATGGTCAAGGGCCAATGAAAGCGCAGGGCTGTGGCTCGCTTCTCAGGCTGTGAGAGCGCCTCTTGCCATACTGGGCACCGACAGACGGGAGGTGGCTCGTGGCGGCGAAGTACTGCGATCTGGTCATGAAAGGCGGCATCACCAGCGGCATCGTGTACCCCAATGCGGTACTGGCGCTGGCGCGCGAGTATCGATTCAAGAGCATCGGCGGCACCTCGGCCGGCGCCATCGCCGCGGCGGTGGCGGCCGCGGCGGCGTGCGGTGATCGTCGCCAGCAGGCGGGTGAACACCTGCCCGGCGATGCAGGCTACAGCGGGCTGTCGGCGGTGTCGGCGCAGCTGTCGCGGCGTGGCTTCATCTACAGCCTGTTCCAGCCGGCGCGAGGCGCTCGTGCAGCGTATCGGCTGCTGGTGGTGCTGACCGGCAATGCCCGCCTGCCGCACAAGCTGCTGTGCCTTGCCATCGCGGTGTTCGAGATTGCGCCACTGGAGGTGCTGGTGTCGCTGGCGCTGCTGCTCGGCCTGGGCTGGTGGGGCGGTGGCTGGAGCGGCGTGGCCGCCACGCTGCTGCCATCACTGCTGTGCGCTTACGGTGCCGGCGTGGCCGGCGCCGCGCTGCGGGTGGCGCGGGTGGCGCGGCGCAATCTGCTGGGCCTGTGCAGCGGCCTTGGCCGCGATGCACGCACGCCGGCGTTGACCGAGTGGCTGCATGAATGCCTGCAGCAGCTGTCCGGCAAGCCGCTGGATGCACCGCTCACCTTCGCTGACCTGCACGATGCGCCGCGCTATGCCGGCGAGCCGGACAGCCCGCATGCGATCAGCCTGCAGATGATCACCACCTGTGTGTCGCACAACGAGCCGCGCACGCTGCCGCTGGGCGGCGCGCAGTTCTGGTTCCTGCGCGAGGAGTTCGAGCAGCTGTTCCCGGCCAGCGTGGTGCAGTGGCTGGTGACGCAGGCCGGCCCGCCACTGGAGGTGGAAGGGCGCCGGTACTACCACCTGCCGCAGGGCCCGAAGCTGCCGGTGCTGGTGGCCACGCGCATGAGCCTGAGCTTCCCGCTGCTGATCAGCGCGGTGCCGCTGCACGAGCCCTCGCGCCGCGAGCGTCGCTGCGAACCGACCGCGCCTGCCGCCGACCAGGAGCACAACGTGGCCGACAGCATGGAAGGGCTGACCAGTGCCGGGCAGACCTGCGGACCGGTGATCACCGCGTTCCGCATCTGCTGGTTCTCCGATGGTGGCATCAGCAGCAACTTCCCGATCCACCTGTTCGATGCCGCGTTGCCGCGCTGGCCAACCTTCGCCATCAATCTGGTCTACCCGCAGCACGCCGAAGACGTGAGCCACAGCAGCAGTGGCCGCCAGGCGCTGGAACACGCCGTGTTCCTGCCCACCGAGAACCGCCACGGCTGGCAGCGTACCTACCAGTCGATCGCTACGCCGCTGGCGGCCGCAGAACTGGGCCGTTTCCTGTTCGCGGTGGTGGCGACCATGCAGAACTGGCGCGATCTGCTGCAGGCGCGTGCACCGGGCTACCGCGACCGCATCGTGCACGTCAGCCTGCAGGGCGACGAAGGCGGCATGAACCTGGACATGCCACAGGAGGTGCTGACCCGCATCGCCGACAAGGGCAGCCTGGCCGGTGCGCGCTTCTGTTCGTTCTCGTTCGAGAACCACTATTGGATCCGCTGGCGCAACCTGGCCTCGGCCTACCAGCGCTACACGCTGGAAGTGGCGCGCACCGACGACCCGGCGCAACAGGTACTGGCCTACCGCGCGGCGTACGCGATGGTTGCCAGTGGCCAGCCGACGCCACCGTCGTACAAGCTGGGCTCGGAAGACAAGCGGCTGGCATCGCAGCAGTTGTGGGGGCTGATGGTCGAGCAGGGACGTACCTGGGAGGACCTCGGCCCGGACCTTACGGACGGCGCACCGCGCCCGCTGCCGCAGATGAAGGTGACGCCGATCTACTGACCCGGTAGTAGATCCACGCCATGCGTGGATGGAACCCCATCGAAATCGAATATTTCGAACATTCATCGAAGAGCATCCACGCACGACGTGGATCCACCGTGTCGACCAAGGTCGACACCTACCCACAGCAGCAAAGGATGCCGTTTCGACAGCTCGCGGAGACCTGTCGAAGGCGGGGTGGGTCCGGTTGCGGGGGCGTGAGCCGCATGGGCCCGAGGCATGCCTCGGGCGGGTTGGGCAGGACGCCCAACCCCGGTCTTGCCGTGTGCGCAGGACTGCGCACACGAGCAAGCGGCGACCGAGCTTACATGGGTGAGGGCGCTTTGCTTGCGAAGCATTGCTTCGCAAGCGCCCGAACGCACAGCCGCCAGCGGCTGGGCCGGGCCCCTGAGGGGGACTTGCAGCGTCCCCCGCAACCGGACCCACCCCGCCATCCTACGGAAGGCCCGCTGTTGCTTTTGCTGTTGCCTTGAATTGAAGCAGGTGCAGGGCGCAGCCCTGCAAAACTCCCTACCTCCCCGGCAACTGCGCGAACGCGCGCTGCATGCAGTCCTCGCGCGGGCACACCCGGCACCCCGGCCCGATCGATACCGAGTTCCCCGGGCTCTGCACATCCAGCCCCAGCGAATACACCAGTCGCTCGGCATGCTGCAGATCGCAGCCCAGCGCCACCGCGAAGGTCTTGCGTGGCTGGCCATGGCCGACCGGGCCGCTGCTGACCTGCCGCGCCAGCCAGAAATGGCGGCGCCCGTCGGGCATGCGCGCGGTCTGGGTAAGGATGCGGCCGGGCTGGTTGAACGCCTCGTAGACGATCCACAGCGGGCACGAGCCGCCCACCTGCGAGAAGTGGAAATCGGTGGCCGAATGACGCTTGGACACATTGCCGGCGCGGTCCACGCGGATGAAGAAGAACGGCAGGCCAGGCGCACTGCGTCGCGCCAGCGTGCTCAGCCGGTGGCAGACCGCTTCGAAGCCGACGCCGAACTGATGCGCCAGCAGTTCGATGTCGTAGCTGCTGGTTTCCGCCGCACGCAGGAAGCGCATGTACGGCATCACCAGCGCGCCGGCGAAATAGTTGGAAAGACCGATCCGCGCCTGCGCGATGCGCGCGTCGTCGGTGAACCCGGCGCGCGCCACCACCGCATCGATCTGCGGCAGGTAGCCGTGCAGCGCCAGCTCGGCGGCCATCTGGAACGCCTGCTGGCCGGGCTCCAGGTAATCGGGCAGCCACAGCCGCCGCGCACCGGCATCGTATTGCCGCTTCTCGCGCCCGGCCTGCAGTGCGGCCACTTCCACCAGCACGCCATGGCGGTCGGCCAGCAGCTGGCGCAGCCGCGGTGCCACGTGCCCGGGCGACAGCCCCCACTCGGCGAACAGCTGCTCCGCCAGCTCGTCCAGCTCGGGAATGTGGTTGTGCATGCGGTTGAAGAATTCGCGTACCTGGTCGCCAGCGGGCAGGGTGCTGCCGGCACCGGGCTCGCCCAGCTGGAATTCCAGCGCCGCGGCATGCTCGCGCAGCGCCAGGTGGCGTCGGTGCAGATCCAGCAGCGCGCGGCTGACCTGCGGCAGGTTGCCGGCCAGCGCGCGCAGTTCGGTGGCGCTGACCTCGGCCAGGCCCAGATCGCGCAGGGTCTCGCCCAGCGCTTCCTGCAGGGCGGCGGGCTCATCCTCGTCGAACAGTGCGGAAACGTCGCCCAATACCTCGCCCAGCTTCTTCTGCACCGCTGGCGTGAGTGGGCGCTTGTTGCGCTCGATCTGGTTCAGGTAACTGGCCGACAGCCCCAGCGCCCGTGCCAGATCCGCCTGGCTGTAGCCGCGCTGCTCGCGCAGCCGCAGCAGGCGAAGGCCGAGTTGCCGCTGGGTGGCTGAATAATTCACAGAATTAACATGAATCGTCTGGCGTGTTGGCCAGATTAAGCGGATTCAGCCCGGAAATCGAGGTGGCTGCTGTGAATAATGCCAAGCATCTTTCGCACCCCGTGGGATTGTCGTCATGACTGTTGCAGCGCCCCGTATCCGCATGCTGATCGATGGCCAGTTCGTTGAATCGGCTACTTCCCACTGGCAGGACGTGATCAATCCGGCCACCCAGGACGTGCTGGCCAAGGTGCCGTTCGCCACCACCGGCGAAGTGGACGCCGCCGTCGCCGCTGCCAAGGAAGCCTTCAAGACCTGGCGCAAGACCCCGATCGGCACCCGTGCGCGCATTTTCCTGAAGTACCAGCAGCTGATCCGCGAGAACATGAGCGAGCTGGCCCACATCCTCACCGCCGAACAGGGCAAGACCCTGCCGGACGCCGAAGGCGATGTGTTCCGCGGCCTGGAAGTGGTCGAGCACGCCGCCGCCATCGGCAACCTGCAGCTGGGCGAGCTGGCCAACAACGTGGCCAATGGCGTGGACACCTACACGATCATGCAGCCGCTGGGCGTGTGCGCCGGCATCACCCCGTTCAACTTCCCGGCGATGATCCCGCTGTGGATGTTCCCGATGGCAATTGCCACCGGCAACACCTTCATCCTCAAGCCGTCCGAGCAGGACCCGATGGTCACCATGCGCCTGGTCGAGCTTGCCCTGGAAGCAGGCATTCCGAAGGGCGTGCTGAACGTCGTCCACGGCGGCGAGGAAGTGGTCAACGCGATCTGCGACCACCCGGACATCAAGGCGGTGTCGTTCGTCGGTTCCACCCGCGTCGGTACCCACGTCTACAACCGTGCCTCGCTGGCCGGCAAGCGCGTGCAGTGCATGATGGGCGCCAAGAACCACGCCGTGGTGCTGCCGGACGCCAACAAGGAGCAGACGCTCAACGCGATGGTCGGTGCCGCCTTCGGTGCCGCTGGCCAGCGCTGCATGGCCGCCTCCACTCTGGTGCTGGTCGGTGAAGCACGCAACTGGGTGCAGGACCTGGTCGCCAAGGCCAAGACCCTGAAGGTCAGCGGCGGCACCGTGGCCGGCACCGACGTCGGTCCGGTCATTTCCTGCAGCGCCCGCGAGCGCGTGGAAGGCCTGATCGCCTCGGGTGTGGAGCAGGGCGCCAAGCTGGTGCTCGATGGCCGCAAGCCGCAGGTCGATGGTTTCGAGAAGGGCAACTTCGTTGGCCCGACCATCTTTGCCGGTGTCACCACCGACATGCGCATCTACCAGGAAGAAATCTTCGGGCCGGTGCTGGTCATCCTCGAAGCGGAGACGCTGGACGAGGCCATCGCGATGGTCAACAGCAACCCGAACGGCAACGGCACCGCACTGTTCACCCAGTCCGGCGCCGCCGCGCGCAAATTCCAGGAAGACATCGACGTCGGCCAGGTCGGCATCAACGTGCCGATCCCGGTGCCGGTGCCGCTGTTCTCGTTCACCGGTTCGCGCGCCTCCAAGCTGGGCGACCTGGGCCCGTACGGCAAGCAAGTGGTGCTGTTCTACACCCAGACCAAGACGGTCACCGCGCGCTGGTTCGATGACGAGACGCTCAGCCATGGCGTCAACACCACGATCAGCCTGAAGTAACGGCAGGAGCAGCCATGAGCCACTCGATGACGACGGAACTGGAAGAAGCGCAGCAGGCGTACCGCGAGGCGGCGTGCGACTTCGCACAGGCCGAACTGGCGCCGCACGCCGCGCGATGGGATGCGGAGGGCATCTTTCCGCGCGAGGCGATCGCCAAGGCCGGTGAACTGGGCTTCTGCGGTCTGTACATGGACCCGGAAGTGGGCGGCAGCGGCCTGAGCCGACTGGACGCCGCCGTCGTCATCGAGGAGCTCGCCAACGTCGATCCGTCGACCGCGGCGTACATCAGCATCCACAACATGGCCTCGTGGATGGTGTCCAAGTGGGGCCAGCCGGCACTGCGCGATGCGTGGGGAACCGATCTGTCCTCGGGCAGCAAGCTGGCCTCGTACTGCCTGACCGAACCGGGTGCAGGTTCCGATGCGGCCTCGCTGAAGACCACCGCCGTGCGCGACGGTGACTTCTATGTGCTGAACGGCTCGAAGGCCTTCATTTCCGGCGCCGGTGCCACCGAACTGCTGGTGGTGATGGCGCGTACCGGTGGTGCCGGTGCCGGCGGTGTCAGCGCCATTGCGGTGCCGGCCGACCTGCCGGGCATCAGCTTCGGCCGCAAGGAAGAGAAGATGGGCTGGAACAGCCAGCCCACCCGTGGCATCACCTTCGAAAACGTCCGCGTGCCGGTCAGCCACCTTCTGGGAGAGGAAGGCGGCGGCTTCAAGCTGGCGATGAAGGGACTCGATGGCGGTCGCATCAACATTGCCGCCTGCTCGCTGGGTGCTGCGCAGGGCGCGCTGGATGCCGCGCGCCGCTACATGGGCGAGCGCCGCCAGTTCGGCAAGGCGCTGGCCGAGTTCCAGGCACTGCAGTTCAAGCTGGCCGACATGGTCACCCAGCTGGTGGCTGCACGGCAGATGGTGCACACCGCCGCGCGCAAGCTCGATGCCGGTGCCAGCGATGCCAACGTCTGGTGCGCGATGGCCAAGCGCTTCGCTACCGATGCCGGTTTCAACGTCTGCAACGAAGCACTGCAGATCCACGGTGGCTACGGCTACATCCGCGAATACCCGATCGAGCGCCTGCTGCGTGACTGCCGCGTGCACCAGATCCTGGAAGGCACCAACGAGATCATGCGGGTGATCGTTGCCCGTCACCTGCTCAACACCGAAGAGGAACTGCGATGAAGGATTGGCGTACCCAGGAGCACGTGGGCCTGAAGGTGGAGGTGGATGGCCACACCGCCGTGGTCACCCTGAACAACCCGCCGGCGCATACCTGGACCGTGCACAGCCTGTCGGCGCTGCGTGATCTGGTCGGCGCGCTCAACGCAGACCGCGACATCTACGCGCTGGTGATCACCGGTGACGGCGAGAAGTTCTTCTCCGCCGGTGCCGATCTCAACCAGTTCGCCTCCGGCGACAAGGCCGCTGCACGTGAAGCCGCGCGCCGCTTCGGTGAAGCCTTCGAAGCGCTGTCCGGTTTCCGTGGCGTGTCGATCGCCGCGATCAACGGCTACGCCATGGGCGGTGGCCTGGAATGCGCGCTGGCCTGTGACCTGCGCATCATCGAAGACCACGCCCAGGTCGCGCTGCCGGAGGCCACCGTCGGCCTGCTGCCGTGCGCCGGTGGCACCCAGAACCTGCCGCGCCTGGTCGGCGAGGGCTGGGCCAAGCGCATGATCCTGCTGGGCGAGCGCATCAACGCTGAAACCGCCGTGCGGATTGGCCTGGCCGAAGAAAAGGTCGGCAAGGGCGAAGCCAAGGCGCTGGCGCTGGAATGGGCGAATAAGGCCGGCAAGCAGAGCCCGACCAGCATCGCCGCCTGCAAGACTCTGGTGCAGGCCACCCGCACCGGTACCCACGCTTCGGCGCTGGTGGCCGAACGCGAAGCCTTCGTCGACCTGTTCGACACCGCCGACCAGGTCGAGGGCGTGACCGCCTTCCTGGAAAAGCGCGCTGCGCAGTGGAAGAACGCATGAGCACCGACACCGCTGCCGACGACGCACCGGTGCTGTTCGAAGAGCGCGTGGCCGGCAACGGCACGCGCATCGGCATCGCCACGCTCAATGCGCCGCGTACGCTCAACGGTTTCTCGCTGCCGATGGCACACCTGCTGCTGAAGCAGTTGAATGCCTGGGCCGACGACGATGGCATCGCCATGGTGGTGCTGCAGGGCGCAGGCGAAAAGGCGTTCTGCGCCGGCGGTGACCTGCACAGCCTGTACAAGAGCATGGTCGCCTTCCGCGAGGCCGGCCGCAGCGACATCCGCGAGAACGACTACGCGGCCGAGTTCTTCGACGTCGAATACCGCGTCGACTACCTCATCCACACCTATGCCAAGCCGATCCTGTGCTGGGGCCATGGCATCGTGATGGGCGGTGGCATCGGCCTGATGTCCGGTGCCAGCCACCGCGTGGTCAGCGAGCGCTCCAAGCTGGCCTTCCCGGAAATCACCGTCGGTCTGTTCCCGGATGTGGGTGGTAGCTGGCTGCTGCCGCGCGTACCGGGCAAGGGCGGCCTGTTCCTGGCGCTGACCGGCGCGCTGCTCAATCCGGGCGACGCCATCTACGCCGGCCTGGCCGACGTGCACGTGGCCGAAGAACGCCGCAGCGCGGTGTTCGATGCGCTGCTGCAGGTCGCGTGGTCCAGCGATGCCGCACACAACCACGAACGGCTCAGCCATCTGCTGCAGTCGCATGCCAGTGACGCCGCGACCGGTCCGCTGCTGGCCAATGCGGCGCAGGTTGATGCGTTGTGCGAAGGCGATGACCTGCAGGCCATCATTGCGCGCATCGCCGGTCTGCAGACCGACGATGCCTGGTTGCAGGCGGCACAGAAGACCCTCGCCGCCGGTGCACCCGGTTCGGCACGGTTGTCGTACGAGCTGCAGCGCCGCAGTGCCGGCCAGGACCTGGCCGCGATCTACCGCCTGGAGTACATCGTCGCCCTGCATTGCGCCGCCCACGGTGATTTCGCCGAAGGCATCCGCGCGCTGCTGATCGACAAGGACCGCAATCCGCAGTGGAACCCGGCCACCCTGGCCGAGGCCACCGGCGCCTGGGCCGACACCTTCTTCGCTTCCCCCTGGGCCGATGCCGCGCATCCGCTGGCCGACCTGGGCACTCCCCTTGTTGAAAGGAGCCTTGCATGAGCCGCATTGCATTCATCGGGTTGGGCAACATGGGTGGCCCGATGGCCGCCAATCTGGTCAAGAACGGCCATACCGTGCGCGTGTTCGATCTGGTCCCGGCCGCGGTGCAGGCCGCCGTCGATGCCGGCGCCAGCGCGGCCGCATCGGCGCGCGAAACCCTGGCCGATGCCGAGGTGGTGATCTCGATGCTGCCGGCCAGCCGCCACGTCGAAGGCGTGTACCTGGGCGATGACGGCATTCTTGCCGCGATTCCGGCCGGCGCACTGGTCATCGACTGCAGCACGATCGCCCCGGCCAGCGCCCGCAAGGTCTCCGAAGCCGCTGCCGCACGTGGCCTGCAGATGATCGACGCGCCGGTATCCGGCGGTACCGCCGGTGCCCAGGCCGGCACCCTGACCTTCATCGTCGGTGGCGAGGAGGATGCGCTGGAGCGCGCCCGCCCGGTGCTGCAGGCAATGGGCAAGAACATCTTCCATGTCGGCGCCAGCGGTGCCGGCCAGGTGGCCAAGCTGTGCAACAACATGGCGCTGGGCGTGATCATGGCCGTCACCGGTGAAGCCATCGCCCTCGGCGTGGCGCACGGGCTGGACCCGAAGGTGCTGTCGCAGATGATGGCGGTCAGCACCGGCCGCAGCTGGGCCACCGAAGTGTGCAACCCGTGGCCGGGCGTGCTGGAAAACGCCCCGGCCTCGCGCGGCTACAGCGGCGGCTTCGGCAGCGATCTGATGCTGAAGGACATGGGCTTGGCGGTGGAAGCGGCGATGAGTGTCGGCGCCTCGATCCCGCTGGGCGAAGTGGCCCGCAACCTGTACTCGATGAACCACCAGGCTGGCCGCGGCAAGCTGGACTTCTCCAGCGTCGTGCAGCTGATCACCAGCGAGAAGTGACCTGGTAGTGCCGGCCGCTGGCCGGCAACCTCATGCCCCCGTGCGGGACAACGAAGGTGGGATGGGCGGATGTTCGGTTTCGACCGGCATCCGCCCATTTTTACGTCTTCTGGATGGGGAATGGGTTGGCAATAGGCAGGATGAGGCAGGATTCCCAATAGGCGACAATCGCCTGCAGATTCGTCCACGCGGTGTTGAAGTCGATGTCCTTGGGTAAGGTCGGGTCAGATTCGTAAGTGGCCTTGGTAACGGCGAGAGCTTCCGAGAACGTCGCCATGTTGCTGCAGTCGATGAAGCGGGACGCGCAGGCAAGTTTGAATTCGGCGCCCGCGGCATTCCAGAACGCAGTGTCTTCGAGCGGATGCGCTGCCAGTATCTTTGAAACATCATAGATATCCTTGACGCGGACGACTTCACCTGGCTTCTGGACTTTGGTCCGATAGGCGGGAAGCGAGCTGAGAAATGCCCTGAGCTTTTCGCCAGCGATGCGCTCAAGCGTATAGGCGAATACGGTGTGCCTATCGACCTCCAATGGGGCAACGGCAATGTCACCCAGGGCCTCTGGCGCAGCAACGTCAAATGAAACGAACGGAAGCCCACGAACGCCTTCGTTGTTGAAGTCTTTCAATCTCACCTTCACATCAAAGGCATTCCAGCCCATGGGATGGTTGGGTGGGTTGTGCGTGATGTCCAATCTGTCCAGTTCGAAACGTACAGGATCCTGTGCCGAAGCGAAGTTGGAAATCGCAGTGCTGAACAAGTCGTGCAGGATTGCTGACTGCTCGTTTCTATCTGGCGTTCTGACCGCGAACGATAGAAGGATGTTGGCATCCAGGTCATAAGACGCTCTTTGTTGCCCTCCAAGCCGCAGGGCAAGGATGCGGGCACCCTTGTAGACGATTTTTCGGGACAGTTCGTTGCAGCCGGCCAGTGCCTGGAAACACATATCGAGGGCTTCGCGCTTCCATGCATCCTGTTGACTCCGATTCATGCACTTTCCTCAAGGTGTTCGCAGGTGCCAGTCGTTCGCGGTATTGCTGTATGGAATGCCTGGAAGCAGTGATTCGGGAGGTTGGTCGGTGGGAAAACCCCTCAGTGCGCTGCGGATCTGATCCAGCAAGGCAGAAGTGGTTTGGTGGTACTCCAGCATGTAACCGGCGCGCCGCATCAGGTTGGGGTTTTGGATCGAGTCGAGCAGCGCCCAAAGCTTTGCGGCATTTGATCGGGGCAAGCCGGATGCCCAGGCCTCGAAAACAACGGCCGGCCCGCCGGCGCTTCGGGGGCGATGCAGGCAATCGAGCAATGTCTGCTCAAGTGTGGTGACCCGCACCGTGCACTGCGAGTGGAGCTGGCGGCGTTGTATGCCCTGGAGATTGTTCGGGTCGCGGCTGGTCAGGAAGCACTTCACATCCTCAAGCGTGAACACTTCAACGCCGAGAGATTGCGGTTTGTCACTGCTTTCTGCCGGCGGCTCGACGGCAGAAGACGCTATGCCTGGCCTGAATTCCGCCAGGTGATAGTGCGGTGTCGGTTGGGTCGTCAACCCGTGCAGTTCCAGGGCCGAAAAATAGCAAAGCGTCCCGGCGGGACGGTAAGCCTGCATGACCTCCAGAGCGGAGGGCTGCGAGGTTTCATTGAAGCCCAGGGCGTAGATTTTCACGGGCCTGCCCCGTGGTGACGTCAGTGGCAACCGGCGCAGCAGTTCAGCGCTCTCCAACACCGCGATGATCCTGACCGCAGAGTAGGTGCGGAACGTACCTGAGGTGAGCGCCTTCTGCGTCCGCTGGATGATCGGTACGAGCGAAGCGTGGCTGATGCAGCGCGTAGACGGCAGTTCCTGGGAGGCCGTCAGCAGGGTGAGCTGAAATACGTCAATCAGCTCCGCCGTTGCGTCTATTACTGCTCGATCTCGCAGGTCATTTTTCATTGGTCACTGCGGCCTCAGGCTTCGCAGGCGAAGCCTGAGGCCGCAGTGACCCATTGTCAAACTGAGCGCTTGAATTGGTTCAGGAGTGCAGGATTGAGGCTAATGCGGGCCACAGGGTCCTTTAGTCGGATCTGATCCACCAGTGGCGACTAAGCTTCGCAGGCGAAGCTTAGTCGCCACTGGTGGATATGTCAAACAAATCGCCATCATATTTCGTCAGATTACCTGAATCGGGGTCGGATCCCGTTCACAAGGCGAAATGAACCCGACCCCGGTCCCATCAGGCAACGACCAGCGTCACGTCGATGTTGCCACGCGTGGCATTCGAGTACGGGCACACGATGTGCGCCTTCTGCACCAGCTCTTCCAGCTGCTCGCGCGGCACGCCCGGAGCGCTGATGGTCAGCTCGGCTTCGATGCCGAAACCGGTCGGGATCTGGCCGATGCCGACCTTGCCGGTCACGGTGGTGTCGGCCGGCAGCGCGACCTTGGCCTGGCCGGCCACGAACTTCAGCGCGCCCAGGAAGCAAGCCGAGTAGCCGGCCGCGAACAGCTGTTCCGGGTTGGTGCCCGGGCCGCCGGCGCCGCCCAGCTCGCGCGGGGTCGACAGCTGGATATCCAGCACGTTGTCGGAGGAGACGGAACGGCCTTCACGGCCGCCGGTGGAGGTGGCCTGGGCGGTGTACAGAACCTTTTCGATGGACATCGGGATGCTCCTGGTCGGTGGGTGGGTGTTGCGATGGAGCCTACTTTGCCCGGTTTCCGCGTACGTTGGGTTGCAATGCGTACGAAAAATTTGATTGATCGTCCTGCCAGCCTAGATCGTCCATTCGCGGTCGGTGGTGAACATGATGGTCAGCCAGCGGTCCGGCGAGGCTTCGCCCAGTGCATCGCCGATCTCATCGCGCAGCTGGTCCCATTCCACCAGGGGCCGCGGCGGGTCGTTTTCCGGTACCACGAAGAACAGCTCGATCTGCTCGCCACGCCCCACCTGGGCCACGTAGCTGCGGTGCTCGACGAAGCCGTGCTTGGCCACGATCCCGCGTGCCACTGCATCCACATGGGCCTGCAGTTCCGGCGGGGTGACCAGCAGGATGCCGGCCAGCGCCCGCCTCACTGTGCCGAGCGGGGCGATCATCACCAGCACGCAGACGAAGGCGAGGATGGCCGGGTCGATGTACGGCCCGACCCACGCCAGCGACGTGCCCTGCACCAGCACGCCGCCGAGGAAAGCCAGCAGGTAGCAGGCCGACATGCTGGCCGCGATCACCCAGTTCTTAGCGTCCAATGCGATGAACTCCGAGCCGATGCGACGGTTGGCGCGCAGGATGAACCAGGCCAGTGCGCCTTCGCCCACGATCGACAGCCCGGCGAAGGCAATGGCCGGGCCGAGGGCGATGTGGCGGCCCCCGGACATCAACGCGTCCACCGCATTGACCAGCGCATACAGCGCCGCACCGATCATCAGTGTGCCGCTGACCCCCAGCACGATCGGCTCCAGGTGCCAGAAGCCCATGGTGAAGCGCTGGTTGAGCCGCGATTGCAGCGCATCGGTCTGCGTGGACAGCGCGATCAGGCGCGCCACCAGCAGTGACAGCCAGGTCATCACCACGTCGATCAGGCCGTAGATGCCGTCGAAGATGATCAGCGAGGAATTGGCCAGCAGGCCGAACACCACCGCCGCCGCGGCCAGCAGCAGCGAGGCGGCGATCGACAGGCGCAGCACGCCCTGTTCGGTGGCGGGGTCGAAGAACTGCGGGCGGTTGGCGGCCATGGTTCAATTGTAGAGCGGAGCCAGGCTCCGCTGCCTTTCGCTGCCTTCGCCGGCCAACCGCGCTACCCCCGTGGGGCCGCTTCCCGTAGACTGCGTCCCTCCCACGTACCGACGCCCGCCTGCAGTGATCACGCCACCCTGACCCTTGCCGCACATCGGCAGCCGGCCCGCCCGGCTCAGGAACCCGTGTCTTTCCACTGCAGCGCCATGCGGCCACGCCCGCCTGCGCGCGGAGCTTTCCCATGCAAACGTCCTACCCCCTGCGCCAGCAATGGCTCGGCAACATCCGTGGCGACCTGCTGTCCGGCATCGTCGTCGCCCTGGCCCTGATTCCCGAGGCCATCGCGTTCTCGCTCATTGCCGGCGTCGACCCCAAGGTTGGCCTGTACGCCGCGTTCTCGATTGCCGTCATCACTGCCATTGCTGGCGGCCGCCCTGGCATGATCTCCGCCGCCACCGGTGCGATGGCGCTGGTGATGGTCGACCTGGTCAAGGACCACGGCCTGCAGTACCTGTTCGCTGCCAGCATCCTGGCCGGCCTGCTGCAGGTGCTGGCCGGCGTGTTCAAGCTCGGCGCGTTGATGCGCTTCGTCTCGCGCTCGGTCATCACCGGCTTCGTCAACGCGCTGGCGATCCTGATCTTCCTGGCGCAGATGCCCGAGCTGATCGGTCGCGGTCCTACGGTCTACGTGCTGTGCGCCGCCGCGTTGGCGATCATCTACCTGCTGCCACGGATTACCCGCGCGGTGCCGTCGCCTCTGGTGGCCATTGTGGTGCTGACCGCCGTGGTGATCGGCTTCGGCGTGGACGTACGCAGCGTCGGCGACATGGGCCAGCTGCCCGACAGCCTGCCGCATTTCCTGCTGCCCGATGTGCCGCTCACCTGGGAGACGCTGCGCATCCTGCTGCCGGTGTCGGCCACGCTGGCCGTGGTCGGCCTGCTCGAATCGATGATGACCCTGCAGATCGTTGAGGACATCACCGAAACGCCGAGCGAGCGCAACCGCGAATGTGTCGGCCAGGGCGTGGCGAACACGGTCACCGGCTTCCTCGGTGGCATGGCAGGTTGCGCGATGATCGGCCAGTCGGTGATCAACGTGACCTCCGGTGGCCGCGGCCGCCTGTCCTGCCTGGTGGCCGGCGTGTTCCTGCTGATACTGGTGGTGTACGGCAGCGATCTGGTGCGGCAGATCCCGATGGCGGCGCTGGTGGCGGTGATGATCATGGTCAGCATTGGCACCTTCAGCTGGCGCTCGCTGCGCGACCTGCGCACGCATCCGCGCAGTTCCTCCGCCGTGATGCTGCTGACCGTGGTGGTCACCGTGGCTACCCACGATCTGGCCAAGGGCGTGCTCAGCGGTGTGCTGCTGTCGGCCCTGTTCTTCGCGCGCAAGGTTGGCCGCATGCTGGACGTGCAGCGCGACGATGCCAGTGACACGCAGGTCTACCGCGTGCGCGGGCAGGTGTTCTTCGCCTCGGCGGGGCAGCTGGGTGCAGCGTTCGATTACCAGCACGTGGCGCCGAAGGTGCAGATTGATCTGCGCGATGCCCACCTGTGGGACCTGACTGCCGTGGCCGCGCTGGAGCGGGCGCAGGAAAAGCTGGCCGCGCATGGGGCGGAGGTGACGGTGGTGGGGCTCAATGCGGCCGGCCAGACCCTCATTGAGCAGGTGGGTGGCAAAGGCGCTGCTGGCAGCGCGCATTGACGCAATCGGCTCTCGTGGAGCAACTGCAACGCCATGGCCGCTGTTGCGGTTGCTGCATCTTCAGCCTGTGAACCCCACCCAAGGTGGAAGAATCGCCGCGATCGTGCTCCGTTGTGATCCTCACGACGGAGTACTTCTGCCGGAATGGATTCGCTCTTCAACAACGCCACCACGCTGCTGACCTTTCTGCTGCCGGGCTTCCTGGCGGCATGGGTGTTCTATGGGCTGACATCCCATCCCAAGCCGCCGCAGTTCGAACGGACCGTGGAAGCGTTGGTGTTCACCTTCGCGGTCCAGGTGCTGGTGAAGTTCACCGAACTGATGCTCCTGCTGGCTGGTCGCTGCTTTGTGCTGGGGACCTGGACCGAGACCAGCAGCCTGCTATGGGGTTTTGTCCTCGCCGCACTGCTGGGGGCAGGATTGGCCCTCGCTGCGAACAAGGATTCCCTCCACAGGGTTCTCCGTCGTGCAGGCTTCACCACGAGGACATCCCACCCGAGCGAGTGGTACTGCGTGCTCGGTACGCGTCCTGCCTTCGTGGTGCTGCAATTGAAGGATGGCCGTCGATTGACCGGCTATCCCAAGGAGTGGCCGATCAGCCCCGCTGCGGGACAGTTCTACATGCAGATGCCGGCCTGGCTGGTGGATGCGGATCCACCCGATGAAGGTGCCGATCCAGCAGCGGATCCCGTAGCCAGCCCCGCCGTGGTCGAGCTTCCGCAGCTCGATGGCATACTGATTCACGCAGTGGATGTGCAGTGGGTCGAGATTCTCCAGGAGACAGACGATGGCTAAGTTGAGGAAGGGTTCCAACCCACCACTGGACCAGTTGGTCGTATCCATGGAGAACGCGAACCCCAAGCTCCCCGAGGGCAGGAAGCGTCCGCCGCCACCGCCCAGCCCGCCCCGGCCGCCAGCCGGAGCCGGGCCGAACCGGCGCTCGCCGCGCGGCTGACCGGGCGCATTCAGCCGCCCGGTGTAAACTATTGATCTCACTGGCAATGCCAGTCTCCACGATCAATGCCCCGATGACGTCCGCCACCGCCCGTTACGCCGATTCCCTGCGCCTGTCCGTTGCCCCGATGATGGACTGGACGGACCGCCATTGCCGCGTGTTCCATCGCGTGCTGGCGCCGGGCGCGCGCCTGTACACGGAAATGGTGCACGCCAACGCGGTCATCCACGGCGACCGCGAGCGCCTGCTCGGCTTCGACCGCACCGAGCAGCCGCTGGCGCTGCAGCTGGGTGGCAGTGATCCGGTGCTGCTGGCGCAGGCCGCGCGCATCGCCGCCGAGTGGGGCTATGACGAGGTCAACCTCAACTGCGGCTGCCCGTCCGACCGCGTGCAGGCCGGGCGTTTTGGCGCCTGCCTGATGCGCGAACCGGCGCTGGTGGCCGAATGCGTCGCGGCGATGGTCGACGCGGTTGATATCCCGGTGACGGTGAAGTGCCGCCTGGGCGTGGACGAGGACAACGACTACGACGTGTTTGCCAGCTTCGTCGACCGCCAGGTCGCCGCCGGTGCGGCGATGGTGGTGGTGCACGCGCGCAACGCGTGGCTGAAGGGCCTGTCGCCGAAGGAGAACCGCGAGGTTCCGCCGCTGAAGTACGACTGGGCCTACCGCCTGAAGCAGGAGCGCCCGGCACTGCCGGTGGTGATCAACGGCGGCCTGGCCAGCATCGAGGCGGTGCAGGCGCAGGCCGCGCACGTCGATGGCGTGATGCTGGGCCGCGCGGCCTACCACGACCCCTACCTGCTGCATCAGCTGGAGGCGCTGCACACCGGCGCCCCGCTGCAGGCCCGTGGCGACCTGCTGCGCGCGATGCGCCCCTACATCGAGGCGCGGCTGGGGGAAGGCCTGGCGCTGAAGCACATCACCCGCCACCTGCTCGGCCTGTTCCACGGCCAGCCCGGTGGGCGCGCATTCCGCCAGGTGCTGAGCGAGGGCGCACACCGCCCCGGTGCCGGCTGGAGCCTGATCGAACAGGCCTTGGCGGTCACCGACCGCGAAGCTGATCGCGCCGCAGCGTGACCGCAGTCACATTCCTGACTTGACAAGGGACGGCGATTCGCCCCGAATGTTCACTTAGCTGAACGACTCGGGCGCAGGGCCGGAAAAGTTCAGACCGGATTCACCGCTGTAAACCAAGAATTTGCAAAAGATTTGTAAAACGCTGGGTTTCGAACCCGGCGCCGGATTTACGACTTTTGAACGAATCGCCGTGCTCGGCTAGGATCGCATCGATGTCTTCCGCTCCCTTCCATCGCCGCATTGCCCTGGCCACCTGCGTGGTCCTGTCGGCTGTGCCGCTGTCTTCGGCGCTGGCGCAACAGCCACCGCGTGGCGAGCAGGCGCGGGCGGAGATGATGGAGCGGGGTGAGCGCGGCAACCGTGGCGACGAGCGGTCGCTGTCCGATGCCGTGCGCCGCGTGCAGCGCACCACCGGCGGCCACATCCTCGGCGCCGAGCGCGTGCCGTTCGATGGTCGTGATATCAACCGGGTGAAGTACATGGACGATCGGGGCCGGGTCCGCTACATGGACGACCCCGCCCCGTCGCGTTCACAGCCGCGCACGCCGCGGTCGGATATGTCATCACTACGCGGCGATAACCCCTGAACAGGGATAGTTGTCGCTATCAACCCGTACCCCACAGGCCTCCGGGCCACACCCAGGACACTAGGGAGAGTTCATGCGTATCCTTCTGGTCGAAGACGAAGCCCCGCTGCGTGAGACCCTGGCAGCCCGGCTCAAGCGCGAAGGCTTTGCCGTCGATGCTGCGCAGGACGGCGAGGAAGGCCTCTACATGGGGCGCGAAGTTCCGTTCGATGTCGGCATCATCGACCTCGGCCTGCCCAAGATGTCGGGCATGGAGCTGATCAAGGCCCTGCGTGACGAAGGCAAGAAGTTCCCGGTCCTGATCCTGACCGCGCGTTCGAGCTGGCAGGACAAGGTCGAGGGCCTGAAGCAGGGCGCCGACGATTACCTGGTCAAGCCGTTCCACGTCGAAGAACTGCTGGCCCGCGTCAACGCGCTGCTGCGCCGCGCCGCTGGCTGGAGCAAGCCGACGCTGGAATGCGGCCCGGTTGCGCTGGATCTCGCCGCCCAGACCGTCAGCGTGGCCGGCAGCAATGTCGACCTGACCAGCTACGAGTACAAGGTGCTGGAGTACCTGATGATGCATGCCGGTGAACTGGTCTCGAAGGCCGACCTCACCGAGCACATCTACCAGCAGGACTTCGACCGCGACTCGAACGTGCTGGAAGTGTTCATCGGCCGCCTGCGCAAGAAGCTGGACCCGGATGGCGAACTGAAGCCGATCGAGACCGTGCGCGGTCGCGGCTACCGTTTCGCGATTCCGCGCAACGAGGGCTGAGCCGGCTTACCCTGGCGATAACACGATGTCCGGCCGTCTGTGGTTCTTCCGACGCTGGCGGCCGCGCTCACTGCAGGCGCGCCAGATGTTCGCCGCGTCCGTGGGTCTGGTCGCGTTCCTGGCGCTGGCCGGTTACGCGCTCGACGCCGCCTTCGCCGATACGGCGAAGGCGAACCTGCGCGAGCGCCTGAAGAACTACGCCACCGCCTATGCGGCCGGCATCGACTTCACCCGCGACCGCTCGCTGTACATCCGCGAGCAGCCGCCGGATTCGCGCTTCGACGTGCCGGGCAGCGGCCTGTACCTGCAGGTGGTGATGCCGCACGGCAAGGGCAATTCGATGTCCGCCGAAGGCCCGATGCTGCCCACCGTCGGCGGCGGCCTGCTGGCGCCGCGCCAGGAAGTGTTCGAAGGCCCGCTGCCGATGATCCAGATCGACGGCAGCCAAGGCTCGGTGTACCGCTATGGCCTGGGCCTGGTGTGGGATGCCGACGCCGACCCCGCCACCGAATTCCCGTACACCATCTACGTGATGGAAGACTCGCGCGCGCTGGGTGCACAGCTGCGGGTGTTCCGCAGCCGGGTCTGGTTCTACCTCGGTGGCATCGGCCTGATCCTGCTGCTGCTGCAGACCGTCATTCTGCAGTGGAGCCTGCGGCCCCTGCGTCGCGTGATTACCGAGCTGACCAAGGTGCAGCGCGGCGAAACCGAGCGCATGAGCGAGCGCCACCCGCGCGAGCTGGAACCGCTGACCGACAGCATCAACGCCTTCATTGAAAGCGAGCGCGAGAACCTCGAGCGTCAGCGCAATACCTTGGCCGATCTGGCGCACAGCCTGAAGACACCGATCGCAGTGCTGCGCACGCAGATGGACAGCGGCGCGGGCGATGGCGCGCTGCGCGAGGAGCTGGACGTGCAGCTGCAGCGCATGAACAACCTGGTCTCCTACCAGCTGGCACGTGCTGCCTCGTCGGGCCACAAGCTGTTCTCCGCGCCGCTGCCGATCGAATCCAACGCCGAGGAAATCGTGCGTGGCCTGGAAAAGGTCTATGCCTCGAAGGGCGTGCTGTGTGAATTCGATATCGACCCGGCTGCGCGCTTCCACGGCGAACCGGGTGACCTGCAGGAACTGCTGGGCAACCTGCTGGAGAATGCCTTCAAGTGGGCCAACCGCCGCGTGCTGCTGACCGCACAGCCGCTGCCGGCACCGAACGCGCGCCGCGCGGGCCTGCTGCTTGCGGTGGACGACGATGGCCCCGGCATCGCCCCGGACGACATCGGCAAGGTGCTGCAGCGTGGCGTGCGTGGCGACGAGCGCGTGCAGGGCCACGGCATTGGCCTGTCGATCGTGCAGGACCTGATCAAGGATTATCGCGGTGAACTGGCTGTAGGCCGCTCCGAGGAACTGGGCGGCGCCCGTTTCGAAGTGCGCCTGCCGCCGGGGCCGTAATCCGCGCGTTCCCGCCCGCCGGGCATCGCCTGGCGCAACAGCGCGGGTGTTCCGGTAGTGCCGGCCGCTGGCCGGCAACCTCATGAACTTCGGTGGCATTGCCAAGGTGCCGGCCAGCGGCCGGCACTACCGTATTTCGATCGCCGGCGGCTCGCCATAGAACCGCCGCAGCTGCGCGTTCCCGTCTGCCGGGCATCGCCTGGCGCAACAGCGCGTGGCGTTCCGGTAGTGCCGGCCGCTGGCCGGCAACCCCATGATCTTCGGTGGCATTGCCAAGGTGCCGGCCAGCGGCCGGCACTACCGTGTTTCGATCGTCGGCGGCTCGCCATAGAACCGCCGCCGCTGCGCGTTCCCGTCCGCGGGGCATCGCCTGGCGCAACAGCGCGGGTGTTCCGGTAGTGCCGGCCGCTGGCCGGCAACCTAATCATCTTCGGTGGCATTGCCAAGGTGCCGGCCAGCGGCTCGCACTACCGTGTTTCGATCGCCGGCGGCTCGCCATAGAACCGCCGCAGCTGCGCGTTCCCGTCCGCCGGGCATCGCCTGGCGCAACAGCGCGTGGTGTTCCGGTAGTGGCGGCCGCTGGCCGGCAACCTAATCATCTTCGGTGGCATTGCCAAGGTGCCGGCCAGCGGCTCGCACTACCGTGTTTCGATCGCCGGCGGCTCGCCATAGAACCGCCGCAGCTGCGCGTTCCCGTCTGCCGGGCATCGCCTGGCGCAACAGCGCGTGGCGTTCCGGTAGTGCCGGCCGCTGGCCGGCAACCTCATGATCTTCGGTGGCATTGCCAGGTTGCCGGCCAGCGGCCGGCACTACCGTATTTCGATCGTCGGCGGCTCGCCATAGAACCGCCGCAGCTGCGCGTTCCCGTCCGCCGGGCATCGCCTGGCGCAACAACGCGTGGCGTTCCGGTAGTGGCGGCCGCTGGCCGGCAACCTCATGAACTTCGGTGGCATTGCCAGGTTGCCGGCCAGCGGCCGGCACTACCGTGTTTCGATCGCCGGCGGCTCGCCATAGAACCGCGGCAGCTGCGCGTTCCCGTCCGTCGGGCATCGCCTGGCGCAACCGCGCGTAGTGTTCCGGTAGTGCCGGCCGCTGGCCGGCAACCTCATGATCTTCGGTGGCATTGCCAGGTTGCCGGTCAGCGGCCGGCACTACCGTGTTTCGATCGCCGGCGGCTTGCCATAGAACCGCCGCAGCTGCGCGGCCACCTCCGGCAACGCCTGCTGCAGCAGATCCGGCGCGGAGAAGTGGTACTCGCTGGTCACCGCGAAGAACTCTTCCGGCGCTTCGGCCGCATACGGATCGATCAACGTCTCTTCGCCGGCATCCACCCGCTCGCAGAAGGCATCGTAAGCCTGCTGGAACGTGGCCGCCCACTCGCGCTGCCATGCGCGCGGCAGCGGCGGCGTGCCGTCCATCGCACCGTCCAGTGCATCCAGCTTGTGCACCATCTCGTGCACCGCCACGCAGTAGCCCTCGTGCGGCGCCGCCAGGTCGGCCTGCACATCGGCCCAGGACAGGATCAACGGACCGCTGTCCCACGATTCGCCAATCAGTTCGTCATCCCACTCGTGCAGCACGCCGGCCGCATCCATGTGGCTGCGGTGCACGCGGAACGCATCCGGGTAGACGATCAGCTGCGACCAGCCTTCCAGTCCTACCTCGCCGAATTCCAGCAGCGGCAGGCAGCACAGCGCGGCCAGCAGCACACCATCGCCGGCCTGCAATTGCAGGTCACCAATCGGGGTAATGGTCTTCTCATGCAGGAAGCGCGTGGTCAGCACACGCAGGCGTGCGCGGCGTTCGTCGTCCAGTCCGTGCAGCCAGGCCGCGCGGCGGCAGGCGTCATCCCAAAGTGCATCGTCGATCGGCCGCGGCGCAGGCCGCAGCCACTGCAGCAACGACTTGATCAGCGGAACATTCCCGGCAGGTAGCTATGCCACTTCGGCGCGCGGATGCGCGGCAGCATGTCGTCGTCGCTGCCACCGCCACCGGTGGTGGTGCTGGCCGCCGGGCGTACCGGTGCCGCCTTGGTGCTGGCGGCCGATGCGCTGGCGGTGGGCGCGCGCTGCGAGGCGGCATCGCCATTGGAGGACACGCAGGCCCCACGGCTGTCGTCCAGCGCTGCTGTCGCAGACGCCGCGAAGGGCATCAGCAGCAGGATCAGGCAATGGGCATAACGGCGCATTGACGACATCCACGTTAAGGGAGGGTGAGTTCCCGATTCTAGCCCGAACCCGGCGCCCCGTTGGAAGCCCCCGCGAAACCCAGCGTGGCGGGCGTCGCTGGCGGCTTTCCCGCATAATTCCTTCCTGACTTCGTGGAAGCTGCCGTGGACGATCGCCAATTGCTGGCCAAACTCGCTGCCGGTCGCCTGTCCGGCGACGCCCTGGCCCGTGAGCTGGGTCAGACCCGGGCGGCCATTTGGAAGCGTATTCAAGGACTTAGGGCCGCCGGTGTGGACATCGAGGGCCGTGCTGGCGAAGGCTATGGCCTGACCCGCCCGGTCGACCTGCTGGACCCGGACGCGATCCGCGCCGGCCTGCCTGCCGACGTTCAGGCCCTGCTGCACGACCTGCAGGTGGCCTGGACGGTGGACTCGACCAACGCTGAATTGCTGCGTTGCAGCGCGCCCCAGCGCGGGGTCAGCGTCCTGCTGGCCGAACGCCAGACCGGTGGCCGTGGCCGTCGTGGGCGTGCCTGGGCCTCGCCGCTGGCCGCGCACATCTACCTGTCGGTGCTGCGCCTGTACTCCGGTGGCCTCGGCCGCCTGGCCGGGCTGAGCCTGGTGGCCGGTATCGCCGTGGCCGAAGCGCTGCACGATCTGGGCTACATCCAGGCCCAGCTGAAGTGGCCGAATGACCTGATCGTCGACGGCAAGCGCAAGCTGGTCGGCCTGCTCGCAGAAGGCGGTGGCGAGTACGCCGGCCCGGCGCGCGCGGTGATCGGCATCGGCATCAACACGCACATGCCGCCGTCGTTCGCCGAGCAGATCACCCAGCCGTGGGTAGACCTGGATACGCTGGCTGGCAAGCCGGTGGACCGCAACGTGGTTGTCGCCGCGGTGCTGGCACGCCTGCTGCCGGCGCTGGAAGAATTCGATCGCGAAGGACTGGCCCCGTTCCTGCCGCGCTACGCCGCGTTCGACATGCTGGCCGGCCGCGAAGTGCGCGTGGAACTGGACGGGCAGTGGCAGCACGGCACCGCACTTGGCCTGGCTGACGACGGCGCGCTGCGCGTGCGCATCGATGGCCAGGAACGCCTGCTGCACGCCGGCGAAGTCAGCGTGAGGGCGGCATGAGCGATTGGTTGTTCGACCTCGGCAACTCGCGCTTCAAGTTCGCGCCGTTGCAGGGTGACCGCGCCGGCGACGTACAGGCCTGGGCGCACGGCGCCGAAGGCATGGCCGGACAGCCGCCGCACAGCCTGCCCAGCGGCACCACCGCGTTCGTGGCCAGCGTGGCCGCACCGTCGCTGACCAGCGCCATGCTGGACCAGCTGCAGCGCCGCTTCGAACACGTGCATGTGGTGCGCACCAGCGCCGAATGTGCCGGCGTGCGCATTGCCTATGCCAAACCGGAAAAGTTCGGCGTCGACCGCTTCCTGGCCCTGCTGGCCGCCGCCAAGGCGCAGCGCCCGGTGCTGGTGGTCGGCGTGGGCACCGCACTGACGATTGATCTGCTCGACGCCAATGGCCAGCATCACGGCGGGCGCATTTCCGCATCGCCCACCACCATGCGTGAAGCGCTGCACGCGCGTGCCGTGCAGTTGCCGGCCACCGGGGGTGACTACAGCGAGTTCGCCAACGACACCGCCGATGCGCTGGCCTCCGGCTGCGATGGCGCCGCCGTGGCGCTGATCGAACGCAGCGCGCAGCAGGCGCATGCGCTGCTGGGCGTGGCACCGTCGCTGCTGGTGCACGGTGGCGGCGCACCGGCGCTGATGCCGTTGCTGCCCGGCGCCGACTACCACCCCTCGCTGGTGCTGGATGGCCTCGCCCGCTGGGCGGTGCACCAGCCCGCAGGCTAGTATCCGCGCATGCTGACCCGTGCCCTGATCGTCGTACTGGCCATCCTCAATCTTGGCGTCGCCTGCTGGTGGCTGCTGCGCGATGCACCGCAACCGCCCGCGCCGCCGCCGCAACCGGCTGGCGTAGCCGAGCTGCGGTGGGTGCCCGGTGGCGTGGATGCCGCTGCGGCCGCCGAAGCGACCGCAGCTGCCCCGACCGCGCCGCTGGTGGAACGCGAACCGGCGGAGAAGACCGCTGTGGCTGCGACGCCTGCACCGGCCACGCCGGCCACGCCGGAAATTGCCAGGCCACAGGTGGCTGAGGCTACGCCGGTTGCTGCCGCTGCCAAGCCGGTAACGCCGCCTGCACCGGCCCCGGCGCCGGAAAAACCCGTAACCCCGCCCGTGGCTGCCGAGCCGCCGCGCTGCATCGCGCTGGGCCCGTTCGCCGACCGCGCTGCTGCGAGCAGTGCGCAAGGCAAGGCCGGCAACGTCATCAGTCAGGTGCGCCTGCGCGAACAGCCTGCTGCCAGCGGCAGCGCACGTTTCCGGGTGATGCTGCCGGCCGCCGCCAGCCGCGAAGAAGCCCAGGCCACGGTGAAGCGTATCGTCGCCGCCGGCCTGAGCGACTACTACATCATCAGCCAGGGCGAGGACATCAACGCCGTGGCGCTGGGCCAGTACCGCAACCGTGAAGGCGCCGAGCGCCGCATGGCGGCGGTGCAGGCCGCCGGCTTCCAGCCGCGCCTGATCGCCAGCGGCGACGCCGGCCAATGGTGGCTGGAAGGGCAGCTGGCGGCGGGCGCGCAGCTGGCCCAGGCCCAGCAGCGCAGCGGGGCGGCACAGAGCCGGTCGCTGGAATGCACACGGTTGCGCTAGAATCCCCGGACCGAGGCGCTGCCGCCGGTGCACCACCCATGCCGCTTTAGCTCAGTTGGTAGAGCAACTGTCTTGTAAACAGTAGGTCATCCGTTCGATTCGGATAAGCGGCACCACATGAGAAGCGCCGAAACGCGTTGGAAATGGCGGTTTCAGTAAAAAAGGCCAGAGCGGCGCGCTGGCCCATTCGCGATGATCGGGGAAACGACCCTTGGGCTCAGGTTCTGGACGGGGCCAATGAGGCTACCGAAGCCGATTCATCTCGCGTCTGATCTGCTGACAACGTTGCAGCATCAACTTGCCGGGTGGAGTTCCAAGCCGGATGCCTCCGCCCGCCAGCAACGGATAGATTTCCAGCCGCACGCGATAGGCTTCCTGCGAGGAGTAGCGTACGGCCTGATCGCCGGACGCGAGAGGGGCCCCCGGCAAACCTTCTTCCGTGATGAAGCCGTTGATCTGAAGTTGCGCGCATAGGCCCGCGTAGTAGGCGCTTCTTTCGTCCAGCGCTCGGGGATGCTTTGTAGCATGGCCCAATGCATGAACGCTCTCGTGCGCAACCAGATCAACGAGATTTGCGAAGGTCCGGTGTTGATCGCCGTAGACCGGTGACACAAGCGCGAGCGTCCTGCCCGTGGCAAAGCGGCCAAGCGACCTTGCCCGCGCTACCGCAGAAGTGCCTTCCTGTACAAGAAGGATCCGATAGCTATTCGATGCTGCCGGTATCCATGACTCGGATGAGGCAGCCGCCGCATCGACACGTGCACAAGCCTCTTCGGCGTCAATCGTAAGCCCATCCGCGATCTGTAGGTTGATCGTCCGCTCGGTGTTCGCGCAGCGGACGAGATAAGTCGTGCCTACGGCGTCCTGACCAGGAAGCATGGAAGCCGTGTAGAAGTAGCGAAGAGGGCCTAGAGGGACGGAAACAACTTCAGTATATCCAGCTGAGGCAACCCCTTTCGGAAGTGCGGTAGTCGCGCAGCCTGAAAGAACAATGGTGCAGACGCTGACCAGGAAGATTGCGATTGTGTGCATCTTGTCCCCATACGAAAACGGGGCTGATGCCCTCGCTCCAGCCAACAGCGTCAGTTGTTCCACGGCAACCAGGTCATCCGTTCGATTCGGATAAGCGGTCCCCCCATGTGTCGGCGCCACTTTGCAATGCTACAGGCGCTTGCCGGGTGGTTCGAAAGGCGGCACACCCAGCGCCTCGGCAGTCTTACCTTGAGAACGATGGCCCATCCTGCGCATGAACCTGCTGCGCTGATGGCTGTTCAAGATTTACTGCCAACGCCTCAGCGCGATGAAGTGATTCTGCTTCAGATGTGCGAAGCGCGTCCATCGTATTCATGGTTCCACGGCGTTGGGCAGGATCGTCCATCGCTCCCTCGACGATGAATACTTTCTCGCCACGTGCAAGGGACTCTGTCGGGTTGTTCAATACAACGTGGTCAACTCTTGCAAGCCCTTGCTCCTTCGCGAGTACCAACAGACTCGCGGACATGCGCTGGCTCGACTCATCCCACTGCTTCCCGCTCTCGGCGTCCAGGCGTTCCACACCTGCTCTTATCTGCCTATAGAGAGAACGGTCAGCATCGCCGAGTTCAGCTACTGAGGAAGCTGCTCGTTGCATTGAGGGTGAGTCGTCGGCGACCACGGCGTCTCTTTCCGCAGCCGAAGTGCGCTCGGCGTCAAATTGTGGCTCGGGCCTACGTCGACGCTGCGTGGGTGCTATGTGCTGATCATAGTGCGCGCCATAGTAAAGCTCGTATGTCGCATGAGGACCAACAGAAGGAGCCTCCGTCTTGAACACGTCAGCGATCTGACTTAGTGCTTGGTTACGGTTGATCTGCCCTGCCTCGAGTTTCGCGGCAATGGCTCCATACCGCTGGGGGCGATCGCCTGTGCCCGACACGCCAATGTTCGGTCCTCCGGCTGCGGTGATTTCACGCTGGACCTGGACATTGCTGAGCGTGGCAGCTGCTTCTCCTCGCAGCGAGGTGTTCACAAAGGACTGCTTAGACGCCCGATCTGGTTGCTCGGTGAAGAGATGATGCCCAACTTCATGAGAAAGAGAACGTGCGATTCTGGAGCCTTGCCCGATGGCGTTCTCGTCAATGACGATCTTCACGCCGGGAACAAGATAGGTGCCGCCACCGGCTGGCCCCCATTCGACACCCAGGTTGTCGTGATCAGCCTGTGCAAGACCCGCTCGAAGTGTTGGGGATTTGGTCAGAAGCGGTACCAGCGAAGGATCAACCAAAGGCGAAGCCGGACGATGTGTGGCCCCTGGTCGGCCACTCTCCTGCGGCTGTGACAGTGCAAATTCTTCAGCACGCTCCATGGTGCGGCTCCTTCGCAATGACAGGGATCAGCGCTGACTGATCGATACGTAGGTCAGCGTCTTGTGGTCAAGGGAGAGCCCGAGTACAACCTTGGCACTGTTCACCTGAGCAGACCAGTAAGGGCGGGAATCAGGCGCATCCGGATGGGGTGGATACATGGCGGATTCCTCCCAGATGATTTCCCCGAGCGCGATGCTCGGTGGGGCGACCTCAAAGACCAAGGTCGCGTGCGTAGGATCGTCGGCAGGACTTCTCAGCGTGATGTTCTGGATCTCAAGTCCGCCCAGCATGCCGCGTTCTGCGGTCCGCTCGTCCCTCAAGCCTTGTCGAGTCGGTTCTCCCAGGTGTGTGTGGAGCTGTTCATTCAACGCGTCGACATCATCAAAACGCACCTTGGTCAAACGCTCGATGTCGTTCTTGAATCGCTCCATACCAGTTTCACTCCCTGATTCGACGGACTGTCTTTGATTCAGATGATCTGATGGGGTCGGTGGCGCGGCGCTCGAACATGCTGCCAGCACAAGCGCCGGAACAGCGATCGCGAGGCGACGACGCGCTGCGATCCAGAGGCGGCGCCGAAGTCCGCGTTTTGATGAAGAAGCGCATTTCTCGACCCATGCATTCATGAAAGCATCTCGCGCGCCAATGTCACACTCTTGAATCTAGCACAGCATTTTGTGAGTGCGGATCGGGTCCGCGTGCACAATGAGCTACTGAAAACGCACCCGATTCCACCTTCCAATTTGAGAGAAGGGGGCGTCGGCTGCGAGGGAAGGAGCACCAGACGGAAGGCCGAGCACAGCTCCATGCGCGCATTCCCGATAGTTGAAGGACTGTAGCCAGTAGGCTACAGTCCTCCATGAAGATCCAGCGTACCCGTCAGTTCGCGACATGGATTGACGCTCTCAAGGACGTAACCGCACGCGCTCGCATCCTGGCCCGTATCGGTCGGCTCGCTGAAGGCCATCCCGGTGATCACCGCTATCTGGCGGATGGCGTTTCTGAATTGCGTATCGATGCAGGACCGGGTTACCGCGTGTACTACACCCAGCGCGGCAGGCAGTTGGTGATTCTCCTGGTTGGAGGCGACAAGGGTTCACAGCAGCGCGATATCGAGAAGGCCAGGGAGATTGCGCGTGCCCTGTGAGCATCGAACTGGCTGTAGGCGAAATGACTCAATACTGAAGTACCGGAGCTGTCCCATCATGGCCATCAAGAGAAAAGTCGAACTCAAATCATTTGATGTGGCCGAGCATCTTCGGTCGCCGGAGGAGATGGCGGCTTATCTCGACGCCTGCATCGAAGAAAGCGACGGTGATTCTGCATTTATCGCCAAGGCGCTCGGCGATATCGCTCGCGCTCAGGGCATGAGCAAGGTTGCGCGTGCGGCGGGCCTGTCGCGCGAGAGTCTGTATCGCGCACTGTCGGGCGAGCGCAGCCCGGATTTCGCGACCATCCTGAAGGTGACCCGGGCCCTGGGTGTGCGATTGCACGCCAGCGCTGTGTAAAGCATCAGGGCATTTCGCTCAAGCTCGGCGATCTCAGAAAGTCCGGCGCGAACAGGTTCAATCAAACCGGATGATGCGGATCAAGCCTCTTGTCGACGATCCGTCTCCGAAGGCGGCCAATGTGCCACAGGGGAACGTCTCCTTCGCACCTTCGTAATTGATGAATGAGATCGTGCAGTGTATCCGCGTGGCGGGACGGATTCGGGTGATGGCTCTGTCATTCAAGACGAAGCTATACCACATGAGTTCAGGACTCATGGAACGCGCCATGGGGCGTGCGGTGGACGCGATCATCTCGGCAACAGCGCCGCCACGCGAATCCACTTCGTCCAGCCGCAGCTCAACGAGGACAGGTTTCAGGTTTGGGTAGGGTGTGCTCATTCCAGCAGCGGGTCTGCCTGATTCGTTAGCCGGGGTTGCGACGCGTTGTACCTGCACGTTGGGGATCTCAGCATTCCCCATTACTGAGCCCCGCCCACCTGCAACGCCACATACTCCGCCAACCCCCGACAGGCCAATATCAGCCCTTCGCGCGTGCCATCGCCGATATCGTCTTTCTCTTCCCCGTCTACGCGCACGCGCTCAGCGGCGTGATACAGCTCCAGCAGCGACACCAGGCCAACCGCAGCGCGGTCCCGGCGTGCGGCGGCCACTGCCTGGCCGGGTGTGCTGGCGGGCCCCGTCCACGGCTGTCCGTCGGCGGCATCACCGGCGCGGATGCGCTGCAGGCAGCCGGGCAGATTGATCGGCGCGGGTGCCTCGTTCGCAGCGGCGAAGGCCGCTTCCAACGGCTGCGCCAGTTCCGGCGGCAGGCGCAGGGCGGCCTCGCCCAGGGTTGCGGTCAGGTAGGGGTGATGGGCGTTGGACATGCGGGCATCCTCGTCAGGAACAGAGGCGCCGCCACGATAGGGTGGCGGGCGATGCGTGGCTTCCAAGACCGGGTCAACGAATCGGCGGGCACGAGGCCCCCACGCACCGCCCGCCGTCGATCGGCTAACGGATTGCCAGCCGGCGTCGCACCTGGAAGGACGACGCCGGCTGGCAAGCGTATACATCGTTGACAACTCGGGCTTGGAAGTCCCGACCACCTTTTCAGGTGGCGATTCATCATGCGCACGCAGAATCACCGCCTGCCAGTCGTTTGTTTCGATGGCATCGGGCGATCCGAGAGGAAAAATGAATTATCGCGTTTGGCTTGTTCTGCGCAGTTGCATGGCAAAAGCGACATATCGCGCAGCGCTGGAACGTGCGGGCATATACCCCATCGCAGCGCAGCCACCTGCGCGCAGGGCGAAACAACGCGTAAAGCCAACTTAACTGACCGCACAGTTCACCCACCCGATCATCATAAGCGGCCAACGGCATCGTTGCTTCACATCGGCACAAAGTGGCCCCGGCGTTGCGACGGCACTAAGCTACCGGGCCTGTGCCAACCCCACGGAAGCCCCCCATGTCCCACCTCCTGGCCAAGGCGGCCGAACAACAGGATCTCGACCGTATCGATGCGCTGCTGGATGCCGGCGCGGACATCGAGTGGCGGCACAAAGGCACCGGACGCACGCCGTTGTTGTCGGCGGTGATCGCCGGAAAGGCTGACGCGGTGGCGCGGCTGCTGGACCGCGGTGCCAACATCGAGCATGCCTGCACGGCGGTGGGCTTTACCGCACTGGGATGGGCGACCGAGCGCAACGACGCAGACATCGGACGCCTGCTGATCGCGCGCGGCGCCTCGCTGGACGTGGCCTCGCCGGAACTGCATCGCACACCGCTGATGGTGGCGGCGCAGGGCGGTCATCTGCCGATGGTCGAGCCGTTGCTGGCTGGCGGTGCTGATGTTGCACGCGTGGATTTCGAAGGACGCAATGCGCTGTCGCTGGCCGAAGCGCGCGGGCATGCGGCTGTGGTGCAGTGCCTGCAGGCAGCGGGCGCACAGATGCCACCGGTGTTGGAGGAGGCGCCGCCGCTTGTGTGGCCTGAACCGGCCGCAGAAGGGGAACCGGCAGCCGAGGTGCGTGGCTATATGCTGGCCTGCCATGCGTGGGAAACGCGTGGTTACCGTGATGCCAAGGCCGGTGGAGACCTGCTCGGTAGTCCATCATTCCAACAGGAGCGCGCGAACATCCTTGCGGCCTGGTGTACCGACCGGAAGCGGGTGTATTCCACGGGCATGTCGGTGGGCAATCCGCCGGTGCACGTGCCGGAGGATCTGCTGGCCGCCGTCGGTCAGCCGACGGCCTCCAAGGCCGAAGTGCTGGTACGTGACCATGCACAGAAATCCCGCGCGCTACGTTACGAACGCCTGTTCGTGCTCAAGCGCGTGGCAGGGCAATGGCGGATCGACGTGCTGAAGAAGCGCCCGTTCCGCACCGAAGCGTGGTCGTCGGCGATTCTCTGAGCGCGACCCGCCGCGCGTCAGCCACACGTCTTCCGCAGCAATACCCACGCCAGCATCAGGGCGAACGTTCCGACCAAGGTCAGGCCGAACCACAGCGCGGCCACTTTTACGTTGCCGATCAACGCCGCCAGCATACGGTGCAGTTCGCTCTTCAGGATTGGATATTCAGCGTGTGCCTTGCGCAGACGCTGCCAACCCAACCCGAGGAATACCAGGGTCGAGAACGGCACCAGCAGGAGCGCCGTCTGGATCAACCAACCGTTCGGCGTCGCATCGACCGTGCTGTTCAACAGAACCGCAAAAAGGGCGATGGGCAGTGCCACGATGAAAAAGCGCGGCCAGGCGGTATTGATGAAGGGCGACATCGCAATCTTCCATGAGGGGCGGCTGGGTCCGCGCGGCATCATGCCATGCCAATGTCCTGCTGCACCGCCGCGAGTGGTGTCACACAGCTCTGGCTAGACTGTGCTTCTTTTTCCCCACCGCAGGAGGCACCCATGGCCCATCCCATCTCCGTATCCCTGATTGGCGTTCCCACCGACGTGGGTGCGGGCCATCGTGGTGCCCGGCTTGGCCCGGAAGCGCTGCGCGTGGCGGGCCTGCCGGAGGCGCTGGAGGCGCGCGGCGTGGACGTGCGTGACCTGGGCAACCTGGATGGCCCGCGCAACCCGTGGACCGCGCCGGTGGAAGGCTACCGCCACCTGGATGAAGTGGTGGCGTGGAACCATGCGCTGATGGAAGCCAGCTATGCCGAACTGCAGGCTGGCCGCATGCCGATCATGCTCGGCGGCGACCACTGCCTGGGCATTGGTTCGATCACTGCGGTGGCGCGCTGGTGCCGCGAACAGGGCAAGACCCTGCGCGTGCTGTGGCTGGATGCCCATTCGGATTTCAACACCAGCGACGTGACCCCGTCGGGCAACATCCACGGCATGCCGGTGGCCTGCCTGTGCGGCCTCGGCCCGGATGCGTTGACCCGCCTTGGCGGCACCGTGCCGGCGATCACCCCGGCGCAGATGCACCAGATCGGCATCCGTTCGGTGGACCCGGACGAGAAGCGCCTGATCAAGACCCACAAGGTGGATGTCTATGACATGCGCTACATCGACGAGAACGGCATGAAGCGCGCGGTGGAAGCCGCACTGGCCGGCATCGACGAGAACACCCACCTGCATGTCAGCTTCGATGTGGACTTCCTGGACCCGAGCATCGCGCCGGGCGTGGGCACCACTGTGCCGGGCGGGGTGAACTACCGCGAGGCGCAGCTGGTGATGGAGATGATCGCCGACACCGGGCGCATGGGTTCGCTGGACATCGTCGAGCTCAACCCCTTGCTGGACAAGCAGAATGCCACCGCCGAACTGGCCGTGGACCTGGTCGAAAGCCTGTTCGGCAAGTCCACCCTGATGCGTGACTGACGGCGCCGCCTGAACGGATCTGTGATCCGTTCACGCCCGCTCCACGCCACTGCCGCCAGATTGCACTTCACGCGGCGGTGGTGGGCATTGGCCTTCTCCCGCCGAGCGAAACAATCCCATCCGCGAATGAAGCGGTGTAGCGGCAAACCCAAGGAGAAGCCCATGAAGCGCGTAGTTGCCCTGATGCTGTTGTCGATGTTCTCGGTGGCCCTGCTGGCCGGCTGCAACACCATTGCCGGTGCCGGCAAGGACGTGCAGAAGGCGGGCGAGAAGGTCGAGGACACCGCGAAGGGCCGTTGAGCCCTGCACGGAACGGAAAGAGAAAAGGCCGGGGATTTCCCCGGCCTTTTTTTGCGCGTGCTTTTCGCTGCGTGCTGTCGAAGCGGAGTGAACCATTCAAGCAGGTGAGCATCTATTTCATTGCCGGTTGACCGGTATTCAACAGCCGCTGCGCGAAGCTGGAGCCACGGTAAGAACGCCGTTGCAACCAAGGACTCCCAGCAATGAACAAAGACATCATTTCCGGCAAGTGGTCGCAGCTGAAGGGCAAGGCCCAGGCCAAGTGGGGCGATCTGACCAACGACGACTTCGATGTGGCCGAAGGCAATGCCGAGTATCTGGCCGGTCGCCTGCAGGAACGTTATGGCTGGGCCAAGGACCGCGCGGAGAAGGAAGTGCGTGAGTTCCAGGACGCCGTGAGCAAGGACTACCCGGACTACAAGTAAGCACTTCGGTTTCCCCCACAACACAACGCCCGCACCGAGAGGTTGCGGGCGTTGTGTTGTCTGGGCGGTACGATCAGCGCGCCGGCGGGTCCGGCACGTAGCGGTTCGGGAACGCCTGAGGTTCGCGCGGCAGGCGCGACGGCGAATCCACCAGGATGCCGCGTGCGCGCAGGTTGCGGGCGCTGTCGTAACGCAGCTGCAGTACCTGTGCCGGGCTGCGGCTGGCGCGTTCGAAGTCGGTATCGCGCACCGAAGACTGCTCGCGTGCACCGTGGCCGGTGCCCAGCGCTGGCGCCTGCGACTTGTTGGCGTAGCCCTCGATGCGGCTGCTGCTGGCGCTGGCATCGGCCGACGCTTCCGCCGCCGGGGCTGGCAGCGGCAGGCCACGGCGCAGGATCGGATCCGGACGCCAGCGGCGCGCTTCCTCGAACACCGCTACGCCCACCACGCCGATGTTGTCCGGGCGGCCGGTGCGGCTGGCATAACTGCCGCTGGGGCTGCTGAACACGAACTGCGCCACTTCGTCCTGGCTCTTGCGCCAGCCGGTGATGTCGGCGCGCTGGCCGGGATTGAGCACGTAGCCGGTCTGCGAAGGATCGGCATCTTCGCCGGAGATGGCGTTGACGCCGTCCACCGACAGCACCACCAGCACCCGGCGCGGGCTGTCGTTGTACAGGCGCACGGCGTAGCGGTGGCCGCGTTCGCCGGCCACCCAGCGCTGGCCGTCGGCCGGGTAGGCGCGCAGTTCAGTACCGCGGTCGCGGTCGACCAGGGCCATGCGCACGGGGCCGCCCTCGTACACCGGCGGCGGCATCGGGGCCGGGCGGAAGCCGGCCAGGGGCAGGATCAGCAGCAGGGGCAGCAGGCGTTTCATCGGGCGTCTCCAGCGGGGTTGCGTGAATGAACGCGCCGCAGGCCCTGACGGGGTTGGTGGCGTGCAAGGTAAACTGGCCCCGTTCATCGAAGGTTACCCCACGCAGTCATGACGACCCGAGTCCTTACCGGCATCACCCCCTCCGGCACGCCCCACCTGGGCAACTACGTTGGCGCCATCCGTCCGGCCATCGCGGCCAGCCGCGCGCCGGGGATCGAGAGCTTCTTCTTCCTGGCCGACCTGCACAGCCTGATCAAGTCGCAGGACCCGCAGCGCACCCAGCGCGCGACCCTGGAGATCGCGGCCAGCTGGCTGGCCTGCGGGCTGGACCCGGAACACGTGTGGTTCTACCGCCAGAGCGACATCCGCGAGACCACCGAGCTGATGTGGTTCCTGACCGCCATCGCCAGCAAGGGCATCCTCAACCGCGCGCACGCCTACAAGGCGGCGGTGGACAAGAACCGCGAGGAAGGTGTGGACGAGGACGCAGGCGTCAGCGCCGGCCTGTTCATGTACCCGGTGCTGATGGCCGCCGACATCCTGATCTTCAAGGCCAACCAGGTGCCGGTGGGCCGCGACCAGATCCAGCACATCGAGATGGCGCGTGATTTCGCCCAGCGCTTCAACCACGTGTACGGCAAGGAGTACTTCCCGCTGCCGGACGTGGTGATCGACGAGCAGGTGGCGACGCTGGCGGGCCTGGATGGCCGCAAGATGAGCAAGAGCTACCACAACACCATTCCGCTGTTCGTGCCGCGCGAGGAGCTGAAGAAGCTGGTGTTCTCGATCCTGACCGACTCGCGCGCACCGGGTGAGCCGAAGGACACCGAGGGCTCGGCGCTGTTCCAGATGTACCAGGCGTTCGCCACCCCGGAACAGACCGCGGAATTCGCCAAGGCGTTCGCCGCCGGCATCAGCTGGGGCGATGCCAAGCAGCAGCTGTTCGAGCGCATCGACAGCGAGCTGTCGCCGCTGCGCGAGCGCTACAACGCGCTGATGGCCGAGCCGGAGAAGATCGAAGCGCTGCTCAAGCGCCGTGGCCAGCAGCTGCGCGAGCAGCTGGCGGCACCGCTGCTGGACGAGCTGCGCCATGCGGTGGGCCTGCGTGACCTGTCCACTGCGGGCGACATCGCCAGCGAGGACGCCGGCGTGGCCCGCGTGGCACCGCCGCTGTTCAAGCAGTACCGCGAAAAGGATGGCCGCTTCTACTTCAAGCTGACCGCCGGTGACGGCACGCTGCTGATCCAGAGCGAAGGCTTCGATTCGCCGCGCGATGCGGGCCAGCTGATCGCGGTGATCAAGCAGGCCGAGCAGGGTGACCAGCTGCAGAGCGAGCTGTTCAAGCTGGAAGCGGAAGTGGATGTAGTGCTGGCCGCACTGGCGGCGCTGCGAGCCGAATGATCGGTAGATGCCGACCTTGGTCGGCCCCGTTGAAGGGCGGATGCCGGCCAGCGGCCGGCACTACCACGGCATTTGCATAGGAAACGCCGGCCAGCGGCCGGCACTACCCGTGAACGAAGGTCATGGCATGATGTCCGCGCGCCTCCGGCGCGATGACATGGAGTCTGCGATGGCCTGGTTGTCGCTGCTGCTGTTCCTGCCCTGGTTCCTGCTGCTGGGCAGCCTGTACTGGCTGTTCCCGCGCCAGCCGCGTACCGCGCGGCGGCGCCTGTTCGACAGCACCACCCTGGTGCTCGCATTCGCGCTGAGCATCGTGTCGATGCTGTGGGGCTACCGCATTGGCGTGGTGCAGCCCGGCGCCGGCCCGATCTGGCCGCAGGTGCTGGCGGTGCTGTACGCCTACGGCGCGTTCCTGGCGGTGCTGGTGCTGGCGTTGTTGCTGCGGCCGCGGTTCGCATTGCGCCCCGGCTGATCGGTAGTGCCGGCCGCTGGCCGGCACATGCATTCTCCTGGCTATCCCGAGGTTGCCGGCCAGCGGCCGGCACTACCCGACCAAAGCCGCATCGAACCCGGGCTGCCCGCGCGCCTACCATGGGGGTCTGTTCCCGATCCTGCCAGGTGCGTGCCGATGACCGCCGACCCCAGCATCCACACCATCGATACCGGTTTCCAGCGCCCGGATTTCGACGCGGCGTATCTGATCGTTGAGAACGGCCGTGCTGCGTTCGTCGACTGCGGCACCGGCCTGTCGGTGCCGGCGATGCTGCAGGCGCTGGCGGATGCCGGCCTGGGCGTGGAGGCGGTGGACTGGCTGCTGCTCACCCACGTGCATCTGGATCATGCAGGCGGTGCAGGCCTGCTGATGCAGCAGTTGCCGAATGCGAAGGCGGTGCTGCACCCGCGCGGTGCGCCGCACATGATCGATCCGACCCGCCTGATTGCGGGTGCCACGGCGGTGTATGGCGCCGAAGAGATCGCGCGCAGCTATGGCCGCATCGAGGCGATTCCGGAGCACCGTGTGGTGGTGGCCGAAGACGGCCACCGCATCGACCTGGCCGGCCGCGAGCTGGTGCTGCTGCATACCCCGGGCCACGCGCTGCACCACTACTGCGTGTGGGATGCGCGCAGCCGCAGCTGGTTCACCGGCGATACGTTCGGCATCTCCTACCGCGAGCTGGACAGTGCGCAGGGTGCTTTCATCTTCCCCACCTCATCGCCGGTGCAGTTCGATCCGGAGGCGATGAAGGCCTCGATCCGGCGCATGCTCGATTACGCGCCGCAGGCGATGTACCTGACCCACTACGGTCGTGTGGAACAGGTGGAGAAACTGGCCGACGACCTGTTTGAGCAGATCGATGCGATGGCCGCCATCGGCCGCCAGTGCGATGGCCGACCGGACCGCCACCGCTGCCTGCTGGCCGCACTGCAGGCGCTGTACCTGGAACGCGCACAGCTGCATGGCTGTGCGCTGGACGATGCCGCGGTGACTGCAGTGCTGGCGATGGACATCGAACTCAACGCGCAGGGCCTGGCCTGCTGGCTGGACCGCATCAGCAGGTAGATCCACGCCATGCGTGGATGACGTGGGCCCAGGCTGCGCCGTGATGTCGCGACCACGTTACACTCTGGTGACTTCCAAGCTAGCCGTGGTACTGCCGTGAATCCGATGCGCGTGTTGCTGCTGTCGTCCTGCCTGTTTGTCGGTGGCCTGGCCCATGCGGCCAACGACCTGCCGGGTGGCGGTATCGATCCGCAGGCACTATCGCGCCACGTGCATGTGCTGGCGTCGGATGAATTCGAGGGCCGCGCGCCGGCCACCGAGGGCGAAGAACGCACGGTGCAGTACCTGATCGAGCAGTTCCGCAGCTACGGCCTGCAGCCGGGTGGCGTGGATGGCAGCTGGGTACAGCCGGTGCCGCTGGTGCGCGCACAGCTGGATGGCGCGGCCAAGGCCAGCCTGTCGCTGAAGCAGGGCAAGCGCGCGCTGGCCAACGGCGTGGACGTGACCCTGCAGAGCCTGCAGCCGCGCAAGCGCGTGCAGATCAAGGATGCGCCGCTGGTGTTCGTCGGCTACGGCATCGACGCGCCGGAACGCCAGTGGAACGACTACAAGGACGTGGACCTGCACGGCAAGATCGCCGTCGTGCTGATCAACGACGCCGATTTCGAAGCCGATGCGCCGGGCGCGTTCGACGGCAAGGCGGTGACCTACTACGGCCGCTGGACCTACAAGTTCGAGGAAGCCGCGCGCCGTGGCGCCGAGGGCGTGTTGATCGTGCACGAGACCGCACCGGCCGCCTATGGCTGGGCCACGGTGAAGAGCTCGGGTACCTCGCCGCTGTTCGACATCGAGCGTGGCCAGGCCGAGGCGATGGCCCAGCACACCCCGCTGCGTGGCTGGATGCAGCGCGAACTGGCCGAGGCGATCTTCGCCGACGCCGGCCTCGACTTCGATGCCGAGAAGCGCAAGGCGATGCGCGCCGACTTCCGCCCGGTGGCGCTGGACAATGCAAAGCTGAGCGTGGATTTCGCGCTCAAGCGCGAGCAGGTGGTGACCCGCAACGTGGTGGCCAAGCTGCCCGGTGGTGAACACGCCGACGAGGCGGTGATCTTCTCCGCGCACTGGGATGCCTTCGGCATCGGCCAGCCGGACGCCAAGGGTGACCGCATCCGCCGCGGCGCGATCGACAACGCCACCGGTGTGGCCACCGTGTTGGAACTGGGCCGGGTGTTCGCCGCCGGCCCGCAGCCGCAGCGCACGCTGTACTTCGTGGCCCTGACCGCCGAAGAGAAGGGCCTGCTGGGTGCCAGCTACTACGCCGCGCACCCGCTGGCGCCGCTGGACAAGACCGCTGCAGTGCTGAACATCGAAATGTTCAGCCCGGATGGCGCGACCCGTGACATCGCCTCGTGGGGCAAGGGCCGGGTGTCGCTGGAGGGTGACCTGGAGCGCGTGGCCAAGGCCCGCGGCCGCAGCTACAGCCCGGACCCGAACCTGGAAGCCGGCTTCTTCTACCGTGCCGACCACTTCGCCTTCGCCCGCCTGGGCGTGCCGGCGATCACCATCGGCCCGGGCCTGGACAAGCTGGACGGTGGGATTGAAGCCGGCCGCGCGCTGCGCGAGAAGTACTTCGCTGACTGCTACCACCAGGCCTGCGATGCCTGGACCCCTAGCTGGGACCCGAGCGGCCACGCCGCCGACACCCTGCTGGTCTACGACCTGGGCGCCGAGCTGGCCAACAGCCGCCGTTGGCCGACGTGGGAAAAGGAATCGGAGTTCCGCGGCGCGCGCGACAAGAGCGAAGCGGCCCGCCGTTGAGGTAGTGCCGGCCGCTGGCCGGCAACCTCATGAACCTTCGGAAAGAATGTGGAGTTGCCGACCAGCGGCTGGCACTACCGAAAGAGGTGGCGTTGCCGGCCAGCGGCCGGCACGCCCGGGTATTCGTCAGCGCCGGCGCAGCAGCTTCCACGCGCCCCAGCCACTGGCGGCGAGCGCTGCCAGATAGCACGCCACCATCGTGCGCAGTCCAACCGGCGACCCTGCATTGATGCCGCGATGCAGGCGCAGTTGCAACGAACTGTGGCCGCTGCCCAGGTCCACCGCCAGCTGCAGCGCCAGCGCGGCGCAGAACACCAGCAGGGCAATCCCGAATCCGATGCGCGGCCACGCGGCCTGTGCGTTGGGGCGGCGCAGCAGCCAGGCCAATGCCGTGGCTGCGGCCAGCGTCGCCGCGATCCACATCAGAGGCGTGGCGGGAGACGCAGCGGCCACCGGCAGTGCACCGGTGGCCGCGATCAGGGCAACGCGCTTACTTGCGGGTGCCGTCGAGCCAGTTCGGGCCCTTGTTGGTGAGGAAGAACACATAGACCACCAACGATACCGCGATCGTCGCGGTCACGTAGATGGCGAACCAGTCGACGTGGCCGGTCTTCAGCGCACCCTGGTACAGCAGCGGGGCGGTGCCGCCGAACAGCGAGTTGGCCAGCGCGTAGCCCAGGCCCACGCCCAGTGCGCGCACATGGGTGGGGAACAGTTCGGCCTTCACCACCGCGTTGATGGAGGTGTAACCGGTGAGGATGACGAACGCCATGGCCAGGGTCAGGAAGGCCAGGGTGGCGTCATGCTGGTGCGGCAGCTGGGTGATCAGGTACCAGCTGTACAGCACGCCGCCGACGCCGAAGAACACCAGCAGGGTCTTGCGGCCGATGATGTCCGACAGCCAGCCACCGACCGGCTGCAGCACCATCAGGAACGCCAGCACGCCCAGGTTGATCAGGGTGCCGGTCATCGGATCGTTGCCGGCGAAGGCGCTCTGGATCATCTTCGGGCCGTTCACCGAGTAGGTGTAGAAGGCCACGGTGCCGCCGGCGGTGATCAGGAAGCACAGCAGCAGCGGCCGCCACTGGTGCACGAACAGTTCGTACATCGAGCCGGACTTCTGTGCCTTGCCCTCGCGTGCGGCCTCGATGGACGACTCCGACAGCGACTCGTCCATGCCACGACGCAGCCAGAACACCACCACTGCTGCGATGCCACCGATGCCGAAGGCGATGCGCCAGCCCCACTCGGAGATCTCCGGCTTGCCCCAGAAGGTCAGCATCAGCAGCAGGGTCAGCTGGGCCAGCACATGACCACCGACCAGGGTGACGTAGTGGAAGGACGACAGGAAGCCGCGGCGGCCGGGAATGGCGGCCTCGGACATGTAGGTGGCGCTGGCACCGTACTCGCCACCGGTGGCGAAGCCCTGCAGCAGGCGCGCGAACAGCAGGATGACCGCGGCCCAGATGCCGATGCTGGCGGCGGTGGGGGTGATGGCGATCAGGAACGAACACAGCGCCATCAGCGTGACCGACACGGTCAGTGCCAGGCGGCGGCCATGGCGGTCGGCGAAGCGGCCGAAGAACCAGGCACCGATCGGGCGCATCAGGAAGGTCGCCGCGAAGATCGCCCACACGTACATCGTGGAGTTCTTGTCGTCGGGCGAGAAGAACTGCGATTCGAAGTACACGGCGAACACCGAGTACACGTAGACGTCGTACCACTCCACCAGGTTGCCGGCGGAGCCTTTGAGGGTATTGGAGATCGACCGCCGCAGGGCGGCGCGGTCGTTCGCGGGGACAGCAGGTTGGGACGTGGTGCTCATCTGGGTGGGAATCCTCGATGCGGCGCGTCCGTGCGCAGGGAAAACGGCGCCCGGCCTTGGGGCGGCGCGGCCGGGCAGCCCTCTTGGTACTGCATCGACCGTCAACACGGGGTAGCAGACCAGAGCAGGGTGCATGGATGGATGACAGCGTGCCACCGTATGGGGTCCCGGACCATACTCAAAACGTCCTAGAATCCGCCTTCCCCCGGCTCCCTGGTGTGTCATGTCGGCTCCCCCCTCTTCGTCTGCGGCTGCCCCCCGGGGTGGCCTTGTCGCGCTGGCACTGCTGCTGGTCTACGTGGTCTGGGGCTCGACCTACCTGGGCATCGCCAAGGCCCTGCACGGCGGCGCACTGCCGCTGACGATGGTCTCCGGCAGCCGGTTCATCATTGCCGGTGGTCTGATGTTCCTGGCCTTGCGCCTGTTCTGGAAGATGCCGAACCCGACCCTGCGGCAATGGCGCAACCTGGTCATCATGGGCGTGACCATGCTGGTGCTGGGCAACGGCATGGTGGTGCTGGCCGAGCGTGAGGTGTCCTCGGGCCTGGCCGCCACCGCAGTGGCCTCGGTGCCGCTGTGGATGGCGCTGTTCTCGGCGCTGCGCGGCCAGCACGCCAGCCGTGGCGAGTGGCTGGGCATCGCCATCGGCTTCCTGGGCGTGGTCTGGCTCAACGCCGGCAGCAGCCTGACGGCCTCGCCGACCGGGCTGGTGCTGCTGCTGATCGCGCCGATCGGCTGGGCCTTCGGTTCGGTCTGGGCACGCGGGCTGGATCTGCCGGGCCCGTTCATGACCGCTGCCGGGCAGATGCTCTGCGGCGGCGTGCTGCTGGTGCTGATCGGCCTGGCGGTGGGCGAGCGCCCGACCACGCTGCCCGATACCGGTGGCCTGCTGGCGATGGCCTACCTGTGCGTGTTCGGCTCCATCGTCGCGTTCACCGCCTACGTGTGGCTGCTGCAGAACGTGCGCCCCGCGCTGGCGGGCAGCTACGCGTACGTCAATCCGGTGATCGCGGTGCTGCTGGGCGCACTGCTCAACGGTGAACGGTTCGGCTGGCGCGACCTGTTGGCGATGGTGGTGATTCTTCTGGGTGTGGTGGTGCTGACGATGGCAAGGACGAGAAAGAAATGAGCATGGATGAGAAAGAACAACGCCGGGGCCTGCTGGTCACTGCGTCCACCTTCGTGATCTGGGGCCTGGTGCCGGTGTACTGGCACCTGCTCAACGAGGTGCCCTCGTTCCAGATCATCGCCCACCGCATCATCTGGAGCACCGTGCTGGTGCTGGGCTGGCTGCTGATCAGCTCGCGCCTGGGCTGGTGGCAGAAGATCGCCGCACAGCCGCGCGCGCTGCCGATCCTGCTGGTGTCGAGCCTGACCATCGCCTTCAACTGGGGCCTGTACATCTGGGCGGTCAACGCCGGCCATGTCATCGAGACCAGCCTGGGCTACTTCATCAACCCGCTGGTGAACGTGCTGCTGGGCGTGCTGGTGCTGAAGGAACGCCTGCGCCGCCTGCAGTGGGTGGCGGTGGCGATGGCGGCGGTGGGCGTGGCCTGGCTGACCATCGACGCCGGCACACCGCCGTGGATCGCGCTGGGCCTGGCCTGTTCGTTCGGCCTGTATGGCCTGTTGCGCAAGCTGGTTTCGGTCGACCCGGTGGCCGGCCTGGGCGTGGAAAGCATGTACCTGTTCCTGCCGGCGCTGGCCTTCGCGATCTGGGCCGAGAACGGCCATGGCGGCGCGTTCTTCCATGGCTGGGGCTGGCGCAACGACCTGCTGCTGATCTTCGGCGGCGCAGTCACCGCCGTGCCGCTGATCGGCTTCGCCTACGGCGTGAAGCGCATTCCGCTGTCGCTGGTCGGCATCCTGCAGTACATCGCGCCGAGCCTGCAGCTGCTGCTGGGTGTGTTCTTCTTCCACGAAGCGTTCGACACCGCCAAGGCGATCGGCTTTGCCGCGATCTGGGCCGGCCTGGTGCTGTTTGTCGGCGACAACATCCGCACGATGCGCGCCAAGCGCTAGCGCCGCGTCCGCTCGGCTGACACGTGTGCACAAAAAAGAGCGGCGCCCCGAGGGGCGCCGCTCTGCTTCCATCCACAGCCAGGAGAGAGTTGGCTGTGACGGGAACGCGGTTGCAGGCTTAGAAGCGCTGCTGGTACTTCATGTACATGAAGCGGCCGATGTCGAAGCCACCGTAGTAGGTGAAGCTGCTGTTCGGCTGGCTGTACATGATCGGACCCTGGTGGTTGAACACGTTGTTCACGCCCAGCGACACGGTGCCGTCCCACGGCAGGCTGTAACGCACCTGCAGGTCGTGGAAGGTGTTGGAGCCCACCTTGTTGGTCGGCGATGCACTGGTGTACGACGAACTGAAGCCCGGCAGGTTGCACTCGTCCATGTACGAGCACTTCTCCTTCATGCTGGAGTAGTAGCGCGCGGTCCAGCCGATGCCGAGGTCGCCGTACTGCCAATCCAGGTTGAAGGTCGAGCGGACGCGGAAGTCGCCGCCCCAGCTGGTGCGCTGCTCCACCGGCGTGGTCGCGGCGTTGTCGTTGCGCTGCTTCAGGTAGTCGGTGTAGGTGGTGTTCCAGTTGACGGCGAACTGGCCGAACGTGGTTTCCGGCAGGCGGTAACGCACGTTGATGTCATAGCCGGCGGTTTCGCGGAAACCGGCATTGACCAGCGAGCGGTCCAGGCTGTTGACCTGGCCGTTGCTGCCACGGGTGAAGCGGCCACAGGCGGCGTCCGAACCCTGCACATAGCACTGCTCGAGAATGCTGTTGGTGGTCTCGGAGACGATGGCGTTGTTGATGCGGATCTTCCACCAGTCGAGGCTGACATCCAGGCCGGCCACGAAGTCCGGGCTGTACACCAGGCCCACGGTCCAGGTCTTGGCGGTTTCCGGCTTCAGCGCCGCGTTGGAACCCGAGTTGAAGTCGACGGTCGACTGCTGGCCCGGCTTGGTGGCAACGGTGCCATCGCTGTTGAGCTGGCGGAAGTTGGCCGGCACCTTCAGCGCCTGGCAACGGGCAGCAACGGTCGGGCTGGTGGCCGCGGTACCGAACGAGGTATCGCACGGATCGGTGAACGAATCGCGGGTGCTGACGGTACCGCCGTACAGGTCATCCACGGTGGGCGCACGGAAGCCGGTGCCATAGGTTGCGCGGACCAGCAGGCTGTCGATCGGCTTCCACTTCAGGCCGAACTTGCTGTTGGTGGTCGAGCCGAAGTTGTTGTAATCCGAGTAGCGACCGGCCACGTCCAGCGACAGTTCGCGCGCGAACGGCAGATCGGCCAGCAGTGGCACCTGCAGCTCCAGGTAGACCTCGTTGAGCGAGTAGTCGCCACGGGTCGGCTGGCCGCTGGTGCCGGTAATCTCACCCTTCTGCACCCGCATGTCCGGGGTGTAGCTGGCTTCTTCGCTGCGGTGCTCGAAGCCCATCGCGCCCATGATGTCGCCGGCCGGCAGGGTGAACAGCGAACCGGAGATGTTGGCGCTGGCCACCTTGGTGGTGCTCTTCATCTTGTCGACGAAGCGGGCGAACAGGTAGTCCTGTACGTCCTGGTTGCTCAGCGAGCCAGGGCCGGTATAACCCATCGGCGCAGCCGGGTTCCACGGCACGCAGCCGGCGATCACCGCACCCGGTGAGCCGCAGCGGGCCACGTTGCCATCCATGAAGGACGGGCCGACGGCCTGGTTGACGTGCGGCTGGTACATGCTGCCGGTACCGATGCGCTCGCCTTCATTGCGGTTGTACATGTAGCTGACGTTCCAGTCCCAGTACCGCGAACCGGTTTCGAAGCTGCCTTCCAGGCCGATGCTGGCGCGCTTGGTCTCCAGATTGTTCTCGGTGCCGCGCGGCAGCTCCTCGGAGCGGTGCGCGAACAGCACATCCTGGCCCCACAGGTTGAACGTGCTGTCCTTGGACAGGGCGGCACGGCTGCCGTTGCGCGCCTGCGCGGCGCTGACCGAGTACGGGTAGCCGGCTAGCTGCTTGGTCGATTCGCGCTTGCTGTACAGCGCGTCGGCGACGATGCGCAGGTCGTCGGTGATCGAGAAGCCGCCGTTGGCGAACACCGAGGTGCGCTCCAGGCCGGTCAGCAGGCTCATGTTGGTCTTGCTGTTGGCACCATCGGCCGGATCCGGCGCGTGGAAGTTGCCCTTCTGGCTCGGATCGCCGCCCGGGCCCACGGTCAGGTTCTTGCCACCGACGGTGACGTAGCCCCACGGGGTGTTGCCGTTCAGGTTGTCGGTCGGGTGGCGCGGGCCGTTGGGATAGCGGCTGAACTCGCGATCCTTGCCCAGCACTTCGTCTTCCTTGGTGCGCTCAGCACCCACGGTGAACCAGCCGCGGTCGAAGGTCTTGCCGAAGGTGGCGCTGTATGAGCGCTTCTGGCCGTCACCCTGGCCGTACTGGCCGACATAGACGCTGGCTTGGCCACCGTCGAAGTTCTTGCGGGTAATGATGTTGACCACGCCGGCGATGGCGTCCGAGCCGTACAGCGCGGACGCGCCATCGGTCAGCACTTCCACGCGCTCGACGATGGCCGACGGAATCGAGGCCAGGTCGGAGTAGCCGCCGGCGCTGACGCCCATGCGGCGGCCGTCGATCAGCACCAGGCTGCGTTCCGGGCCGAGGTTGCGCAGGCTGACGTACATGCCACCGAAGTCGCGCGAGGAGGTCAGCGAAGACGCGCGGCTCATGCTCGGCGAACCAGCAGCGGGAATGTCCTGCAGGATGTCGGCGACGTTGACGTAGCCCTTCTTCTCGATCTCGGCGCGGTTGAGCGCGATCACTGGCTGTGCGGTCTCGACACTGGCCTGGCGGATGCGCGAGCCGGTGATTTCGATGCGGTCGAGGTTGGTGGGGGTATCGCCGGCGCTCTGTGCGAAGGCGGGGGTGGTGCAGCTGGCGGCCAGCGCGATGACGATCGCGTTGCGCAGCGGAGTGGTCTTCAGGGACATCCGTGAAATCTCGTGTTTCAGGAAAAACATGCGCCCGTTCTATGGGCGCGTGGGGTGCTGCAAACCAACGTGGGGGCGCGATTCTAGAATGTTTCCATTCGTAACTGTTTATCGCTGTGCCGCGGATGTGCGCGAAAATGAATCGCAACCAACAATCCACAGATGTGATGTGCGCAACGTCACGTGCGTTGCGTTGGCGATGGGCAGAGGCATCCATAGCGGCGGATTTCCCGCAATCTGTAGCATTGCGTGTGCGCAGGCATCCATCCACGCATGGCGTGGATCTACTGGACGTACTGGTTCATCACCCGGCCTGGCTGCATCGCCCTGGGTAGATCCACGCCATTCGCGGATGACGCGCAAGAAAAAGGGACGGAGCGTTCGCTCCGTCCCCTGCGCAATGCGCGTTGTATCGCTGCGTGATGCTCAGGTTTCGCGCAACGCCGTGGTGATGGGCAAACGCGCCGCGCGCAGCGCCGGGAACAGGCCGCCGACAAGGCCGATACCCAGCGCCCATTTCAGTCCGGTCCACAGCAGTTCCGGCGACACATGGAACTTGAAAACCACCGCGCTGAAGTTGCTGCCGATGGTGGACACGCTGTAGCCATTGAACAGCAGCCATGCCACCGCACACCCCAGCAGGCCTCCCAGCAGGGCCAGCAGCATCGTCTCCAGCATCACCGCCGTCACCACCGGCAGGCCGCGGAAGCCGATCGCGCGCATGGTGGCGATCTCGCGCGCACGCGTGGCGACCGCCGCGTACATGGTGTTGAGCGCGCCGAACACCGCACCGACCGCCATGATGGTGCCGATCACCTTGCCGAGGATGTCGATCAGCTTGGTCAGCCCGCCGCCCTGCTTGCTGTAGTAGACGCGGGTGGTTTCCACGTCCAGTTTCAGGCGCGGGTCGGCGGCGACGGCGGCCTTGAACTGCTCGAAGCCGGCCTTGCCATCGGTGCGCACGCTGATCGACTGCCACGCACTGCGCTGGTAGGTGGTGGCCAGCGTATCGGCGTCGGTCCACAGTTCCGAGTCATGCGCATCGCCGGTGGCGAACACACCCACCACGGTCCAGGTCTGGTTGCCCAGCGTCAGCGTCTTGCCCACATCCAGATCGCGGAACTGGCCCTTGGCGCCCTGGCCGACCACGATCTCGCGCAGGCCGGTGGCGAACGTGCGGCCTTCGACGATCTTGACCTTGTCATGCACCGCCCACGCCTGCGGGCCGACGCCGCGGAACTGCGCGTTGACGTCGGTGCCATCAGACTTCGATACCAGGTTGACCACCTGCGACAGCTCCGGTGACAGCAGCGGCCGGCCTTCGGCATCGCGGCTGATGCCGGGCAGGGTGGACAGCGTCGGCACCTGTTCGCGGGTGATGACCGAGTTGATTTCGGCCTGCGAGCCGCCGCGCAGCACGATGGCGGTGGTGTCATCGCCGGTGTTGTTGAGCGTGGCCTGGAAGCCTTCGCCCATCGCCAGCATCGCCACCAGCACGCCGACCACGCCAGCGATGCCGACCACGATCACCGAGGACGCGCCCCAGCGCTGCGGCAGGCTGGCCACGCCGATGCGGGTGGCGGCCAGTGCAAGTCGCCCACCGCGGGTCAGCAGCAGCCACAGTGCCACCAGCACGGCCACGGCCAGCACGCCGATCCACGGCAGGCTGATCCACAGCACCAGGCCGATCACCAGCAGCAGCACCGTCACGCCGTTGCCCAGCCACTTCTTGAGTTTGCTCTTGAACATGTCTGCGTTCTCCTCAGCGGCCGGCCAGTGCGTCGACGATCTTCAGGCGCTTGGCACGCAGCGCGGGCAGCAGGCCGACAATGGTGCCGATCAGCAGCACCAGGGCGACGCCCAGCAGCCAAGTATTCCACGGCACATGCGCGGGCAGCACGCCGCCGAAGTTCGCGGCCACCACCGGCAGCACCAGCGAGGCCAGCACCATGCCGAGCAGGCCGCCAAGGCCCACCAGCAGCACCGACTCGATCATCACCAGCGACAGCACGGTGCCATCCTTGAAGCCCAGCGTCTTCAGCGTGGCCAGTTCGGGCACGCGCTCGCGCACCGCCTGCGCCATGGTGTTGCCGGTCAACAGCAGCAGGGTGAAGAACACCGCGCCCATGATCGACGTGACGATCATGCCGATGTCGGCAAACTGCTTGACGAACGCCTGCTGGAACGCCGATTCGGACTGGGTCTTGGTCTCGTGGTCGGAGTTGGCTGAGATCGCGTCGATCGCCTGCGCCACCCGCGAGGCATGGTCCGGGTTGTCCAGGGTGATCGTGTAGTAGCTCACCTGGTTCTTGATGTAGTCGTTGGATTCGTCGAAGTACTTCCAGTTCATCATCAACTGGCGTTCTTCGTTGCCCGCCTGTGTGCGGTCCTTCGAGCGGAAGATGCCCTTCAGTTCCAACGGCCAGTCATTGCTGCCGCCACGCGGGAAGATGGTTGCCTGCAGCGGGATGGTGTCGCCGATCTTCCAGCCGAACTGCTTGGCCAGGGTCTCGCCGACGATGGCACCGGTGCGGGTCTGCTTCCAGTCCTCCAGCTGCGCCGGGTCGATCTGCAGCTCGCGGTAGACATCGAAGTAGTTGGGTGACACCGAGAAGTTCGGGAAGAAGTTCTTCGGATCCTGGTAGATGCCGCCGAACCACATGCCGTAGGCCACATCACGCACACCGGCCACCTGGCGGATCTGCGTTTCCAGGCGGATCGGCAGAGACTGGGTGATCGACAGCCGCGACGCCACCACCAGCCGATTGGCGCCCTCCACGCTGCCGCCGGAATTGAACGCCACGCGTACCGAATCGAGCATGCCGAACAGCAGGAACGCAGCCACCACCGACAGCAGGGTCAGCAATGTACGGGTGCGGCTGCGGAACAGCTGCGCCCACACCAGGGAGAAATACTTCATCGCCGTAGCCTCCGTCAGTGGGCCAGCGGCGCGTCGGCCAGCTCGCCCTTGTCCAGGTGCACCGTGTGCGTGGCGTACTCGGCGGCCTTCGGGTCATGGGTGACCATGATGATGGTCTTGCCGTGCTCGCGGTTGAGCTGCTGCAGCAGGCCCAGGATTTCCTCGGCAGACTGGCGGTCGAGGTCGCCGGTCGGTTCGTCGCAGATCAGGAAAGTAGGGTCGGAGACGATCGCCCGCGCGATCGCCACGCGCTGCTGCTGGCCGCCGGACAGTTCATTCGGGCGGTGGCTGCGGCGGTCGGCCAGGCCGACCAGGGTCAGCGCGATCTCGGCGTTGCGCTTGCGCTGCGCCGCATTGAGGTGGGTCAGCAGCAGTGGCAGTTCCACGTTCTTCTGCGCGGTCAGCATCGGCATCAGGTTGTAGAACTGGAACACGAAGCCGACGTGGTGGCTGCGCCAGGTCGACAGCTGGCCGCCGCTCATCTGGTCGATGCGCTCGCCTTCGATGCTGATCTCGCCGCCGCTGGGGTTGTCCAAGCCGCCGATCAGGTTGAGCAGGGTGGTCTTGCCCGAGCCGGACGGGCCCATCAGCGCGACGAAGTCGCCGCTGGCGATGTCCAGGTCGATGCCGTGCAGCACCTGCACCTTTTCGGGGCCACGCTGGTAGGTCTTGGTGATGTTGCGCAATGAAACCAGGGTCGACATGGGTGGTTCTCCACGGAAGGCGGGAAACGGGGAAGCGCACCTGCGGTGGCCGCAGGCGTGCGTCGAGCGGTGTTGCCGGCGGCGCCCATGGGCGCCAGGCCGTTACTGCGCTTGTTTCTGTTGCACCTTGGCGCCATCGTGCAGGGTGTCGGGCGGGTTGACCACCACCGATTCACCCGCGCTCACGCCCTTGAGGATCTGGCGGTCTTTGCCCATCGCCTGGCCGGCCTCGACCGTGCGCTGCTGTACGCGGTTCTCATCACCCAGCACGAAGGCCACCGAGGCGCTCTCGCGCTGCACCACGGCGCCCGCCGGCACGCGCACGCCCTGCGGCTTGGCGGCCGCCTGCGGCTGCGCCTGCTCCAGGAAGCTGACGCGCACGCCCATCTCCGGCACGATGCGCGGGTCTTTCACCTTCAGCGCCACGCGCACTTTCACCGTGGCCTTGCCGCGGTCGGCGGTGGGGATGATGGCGATCACCTCGCCGGGAATCTTCCATTCCGGGTAGGCATTGAGCGTGGCTTCCACCGGCATCTTCGGCTGCACGCGGCCGATGAAGGCTTCGCCGACCTCGACTTCGATCTCCAGCGAGTCCATGTCGACGATGGTGCCGATGCCGGTGCGGGTAAAGCCGCCGCCGGCCGACAGCGGCGAAACGATTTCGCCGGGCTGCGCAGCCTTGGCGGTGACCACGCCGGAGAACGGCGCGCGCACGATGTTGTTGTCCACGCCCAGGTCGGCGATGGCCAGCTGGTCGTTGGCCACCTTGACGTTGCGCTGTGCGGTGTCCAGCTGTGCCCGCAGGCTGTCGCGCTGGGCCACCGCCTGGTCGTACTGCGAGCGCGACACCAGCTGCTGGCCGACCAGTGCCTGCAGGCGGCTGGCTTCGGCGGCGGCCTGCTTCTGCTGTGCCTCCAGACCGGCCACCTGGCTGCGTGCGGCCTGCAGCTGCGAGGCATACAGGCTGCGCTGCGCGTCGGCATCGATCGGGTCCAGCGTGGCCATGATCTGGCCCTGCTCCACGCGCATGCCTTCCTCGATCATCACCTCGCGAACCTTGCCGGTGATCTTGGCCGAGACGGTGGCCATGCGCCGCGCAACTACATAGCCGCTGGCGTCGAGCACCGAACTGCTGGCGTTGCCCTGCTGGATGGCCACCGCCGGTGCGGTTTCCACGTCTACCGCCGGCGTACGCCCGAACAGGGCGAAGGCAGCAGCGGCCAGCAGCAACACGATCACGATGATCGCGATCCACAGCCAGCGGCGGCCACCACCACTGCCACTCCCTCCGGAGGCGGGCGGCGGGGACTTGCGGTCGATACGGAGTTCCTTCAACAGCTCGGCAGAAGCGTTCATTCGTTCCATCACAGACGTTCGGGCGGGTGTGGCCGGAAGAGCGGACGGCGGCGGTTCCGGCGGTGGAGCGTGCGGCACAGCATGAAGGCAGGCACAGCGATGACGGCAGTGACAGCTGTCACCCGATGACACTGACGGCGGCAACTGCGAAATGTGACCACGGCGGCACAGGATGGCAACGTCCCCGCTACCGGTACCGCCCATGGATCCGATCGCCCCGTCGCTGGCCCGCCTGCAGCAGGTGCAGGTGCGCTATAGCGACCATACCGCCCTGCATGGCATCGATCTGCAGGTACGCGCTGGCCAGGTGCTGGCGCTGTTGGGCCGCAACGGTGCCGGCAAGAGTACCGCGATCAGCGTGCTGTTGGGTCTGCGCCGCGCCGACGCCGGACAGGTCGAGCTGCTTGGCGGTGACCCGCAGCAGCGCGCCAGCCGTATCGGCCTGGGCGTGATGCTGCAGAGCACCAGCCTGCCGCCGATGCTGCAGGTGGACGAACTGGTGGCGCAGGCCAGCGCCTGCTATCCCGACCCGTTGCCGTTGCAGGAGGTGCTGCAGCGCGCTGGCCTGCAGGCGCTCGCGCGCCGCCGCTACGGCCAGCTGTCAGGTGGCCAGCAGCGCGCCGTGCAATTCGCCATCGCGCTGTGTGGCCGCCCGCGCGTGCTGTTCCTGGACGAGCCCACCACCGGCCTGGACATCCAGGCGCGGCAGGCGATGTGGCAGGCGATCCGGCAGCTGGTGGCCGAAGGCTGTGGTGTGCTGCTGACCACCCATTACCTGGAGGAAGCCGAAGCGCTGGCGCAGCAGGTGGTGGTGCTGGAGCAGGGCCGGGTCCTGGCCGACGCGCCGCTGAGCGAGCTGCGCCTGGCCGATCGGCCGCGCCGCATCCGCTGCCGCAGCGGGTTGCCCATTGCGGACGTGCAGCAGTGGCCGGGCGTGCAGGAGGTGCAGCGCGACGGCGAGCACCTGCAGCTGCTGGCGAGCCCGGCCGAGCCTGTGGTGGCGCGCCTGCTGGCCGCCGATGCGCAGCTGCGCGAACTGGAAGTACAGGGCGCGGCGCTGGCCGACGCTTTCCTCGATCTGACCCGGGAGGCCGCATGAACACCCTGATCCGTACCGCCAGCGCGCCAGCAGCCTCATGGCGCCGCGTACTGCGCCCCTACCGCGCCGAGCTGCAGGCCGAACTGCGCCGCGCCTGGCGCACGCCGGCGTTCGCGGTGCCCTCGTTGCTATTCCCGGTGCTGTTCTATCTGCTGTTCGGCGTGCTGCTGGGGCGTGGTCATGCGCCGTTGTACCTGTTGGCCACCTACTGCGTGTTCGGCGCGATGGCCCCGGCCCTGTTCGGCTTCGGCGTGCAGTTGGCGCTGGATCGTGAAGGCGGCCTGCTGACTCTCAAGCGCGCGCTGCCGATGCCGGCGGCGGCACCGCTGCTGGCACGGCTGGCGATGGCGGTGATGTTCGCGCTGCTGGTGGCGTTACTGCTGATCGGCGTCGCGCGCGTGCTCGGTGGCGTGCAGCTGCAGGCGTTTCAGATGGTGCAGCTGCTGGCGGTGGCGGGCCTGGCGGCGCTGCCGCTGGGGGCGATTGGCCTGCTGATCGGCAGCCATGTCAGTGCCAGCGCGGCACCGGCGATGGTCAATCTGGTCTACCTGCCGCTGGCCCTGCTGTCGGGCCTGTGGCTGCCGCTGTCTGCGCTGCCCATGCTGTTCTCGACGATGGCACCACTGTGGCCGACCTGGCATCTGGCGCAGCTGGCGCTGCCGGTGGTCGGGCTGCCGTCGGTGGGCAGCGTGGCCGGCCATCTGCTGGTGCTGCTGGCGGTCACGGTGGTCGCGCTGCTGCTGGCGCGCCGTCGCCTGCGCCGGATCGGCTGAACTGGCATGATCGGCAGCGATCGTCCCCGCCTGGATTCTCCCGTGTCGTCGAGCTGGCTTGCGTCCCTGCTGCGCCCTGCGCCGGATTCGGCCGTGGCCGAACTGCTGCGACGTGGCAAGTCGCCCTGGAGCGGAGCGATCCACCTGCTGTGGTCGGTATGGATCTTCCTCACCCCGGTGCTGGGCAATGGCTTCACGCTGCGCTGGCTGCTGCTGACCCTGCTCAGCTATCCGTTGTTCCTGCTGCTCTATGCCAGGGTGATGCTGTCGCCACGGCACCATGGGTGGCGCTATGCGCTGGGCATGATCGTGATGGCCCTGGTACTGCTGCCCTGGTACCCCTCGGGACTGAGCTACTTCGTGTTCGGCTGCGTGATGATCCGCATGAGCGGGCGCAGCAGCTGGTGGGCGTACCTGCTGCAGCTGACCGCGCTGAACCTGCTGTTCTGCGGCACCGCGCTGTACTTCGGCTATCCGTGGCAGGCCATGGTGTGGATGCCGGCGGTGTCGTTCATCGTCGGGCTGGTGGTGAACGTGGAGGCCCTGAGCCAGCAGCGCGACGTTGCCCTGCAGCTGTCGCAGGACGAGGTGCGGCGACTGGCCACCACCGCCGAGCGCGAGCGTATCGGCCGCGACCTGCATGATCTGCTGGGGCACACGCTGTCGCTGATCACGCTGAAGCTGGAGCTGGCACGCAAGCTCTACGATCGCGATGACGCGCGTGCACGGCAGGAGATCGGCGAGGCCGAGGACATTGCACGCGAAGCGCTGGCACAGGTGCGCAGTGCAGTGACCGGCATCCGCGCCAGCGACCTTGCTGGCGAGCTGGCATCGGCGCGCCTGCTGCTGGAATGCCAGCAGGTACATCTGCAGTACACGACGCCACCTGCGATGCCGGTGGAGGTGGAGCGCGGGCTGGCATTGGTGCTGCGCGAGGCGGCGACCAACATCGTGCGCCATGCGCAGGCGACCCGGGTGCAGGTGGATTTCATGCTTGAGGAACGACAGTTGGCGATGCAGATACGCGATGACGGCCGTGGCGGCGTGCAGGCCGAGGGCAATGGGTTGAGTGGCATGCGTGAGCGGGCCGCAGCACTGGGTGGCCAGTTGACGCTGCAGTCGCCGCGCGGGGCGGGCACCGTGCTGACGGTACGCGTGCCGTTGATGGCCGCGACCACGCCGCTGTCGCCCACGTCGTTGGCGCAGGACGGTGCCGCATGATCCGCATCCTGCTGGCCGAAGACCAGGCCATGGTGCGCGGCGCACTGTCGGCTCTGTTGGGCCTGGAGCCGGACATCGAAGTGCTGGGCAGTGCTGCCGATGGCGAGGCCGCCTGGCGGATGCTGCAGCAGCTGCAGCCGGACATTCTGGTGACCGACATCGAGATGCCGGGCCTGAGCGGGCTGGAGCTGGCGCAACGCATCGCCCGCCACGAACTGCCGATCAAGGTGGTGATCGTGACCACCTTCGCCCGTGCCGGTTTCCTGCGCCGCGCGCTGGAGGCGGGCGTGCTGGGCTACCTGCTGAAGGACGCACCGGCCGAGAACCTGGCCGATGCCCTGCGCAAGGTGAAGCAGGGCATCCGCGCGATCGACCCGCAGCTGGCACTGGATGCGTGGTCGCAGGCCGACCCGCTGACCGACCGCGAACGCCGCGTGCTGCGGCTGGCGGGCGAGGGCCGCACCGCCAGCGAGATCGCCGAGCAGCTGGGGTTGTCGCACGGTACGGTGCGCAATTACCTGTCCGAGTGCATCGGCAAGCTGGGCGTGGCAAATCGGATCGAGGCGTACCGGCTGGCGCGGCAGAAGGGGTGGTTGTAGCGGATCATTTCCGCGCCTGCGGAGAGGTGTCACTTTCTTTGCGCGCAAAGAAAGTAACCAAAGAAACGCTCCGCCGGCCGCGAGCCGGCGTGCTGCGCACGCCGGTGCCCTGCGCTCCTCGGTCCGTCGAGGGACGGCGCGGGAACTCGCTGCGCTCAGACACCCGCACCTCTTCGCCCTCGCCGGACCTGCGGTGCTCGGCTCGCTTGAAGGCGGACTGGAAGGTCAAGGTCAAGGTCAAGGTCAACGGCAACGGCAACGGCAACGGCAACGGCATCCACGCATGGCGTGGATCTACTGGGTGCAGCTGTGGCATTTGACCTTGGGTCCGCCTTGAGCGAGCCGAGCATCGCAGGGGAATCAGGGGCGAAGAGGCGCCGCTGCTTGAGCGCAGCGAGTTCGGCGCCGTCCCCTGATTCACCGAGAAGCACGGGGCACCGGTGCGCAGCACCGGCTCGCGCTCTGGCGGCGCGTTTCTTTTGGTTACTTTTCTTTTCGCGCGAAAAGAAAAGTGACACCCCCCGCGGTCGCGGAAACGATCCGCCGGGAACTCCCGGCGAACCCGATCAATCCTTCCCGCGCGCCATCGCCTGGAACACGCCATCGCGCCGCACCCACAGGTGGAACAGCGCCGCACCCACATGCATCAGCACCGTGGCGAACAACACATAGGCCAGCAGGCTGTGCGCGTTACGCAACGCGGCATACAGCGCCGGGGTGTGCGGCACGATCGGCGGCAGGTGCAGGCCGCCCCACAGCACGATCGGGTAACCGCCGGCCGACAGCATCGCCCAGCCGATCAGTGGCATCGCCAGCATCAGTGCATACAGCATCCAGTGCGAGGCCTTGGCCGCCATCACCTGCCATACGGGAAGATCCGCCGGCAGCGGTGGCGGGCGATGGCGCAGCCGGTTGTACAGGCGTAGCAGCACCAGTACGCCGATGGCGATGCCCAACGGGCGATGCAGATCGATCAGCATCGGCCGCAGATGCAACGAAGCGACCATGGTCACGCCGATGAACAGCATGGCGATGATCATCAGTGCCATGGACCAGTGCAGCACGCGCGCGAGCAGGTTGAAGTGGCCGTTGCCGGTGCTCATCGTGCGGCCTCCTTCGGTTGCTCGACGTTGCCGGTGGCGCGCTCGCGTTCGCGGCGGTTGAAGGACTGCGAGTACACGGCGGAGCGGGCCGCCAGGATCGGATCGTCACTGCCACGCACGCCACTGGGCAGGATCAGCGGATCGAAATTGATCTGGCCGCACGCGCCCTGTTCCTGCGACTGCATGCGGTCCAGGCTGAGCACGCCGGCCACCACCTGATCACGCGATTCGGGCCACGGTACCGACGGATCATCGATGGCATCGCCGGGCTCGGCGGTGGTCACGACCAGGTTCCAGCGCACCGGGCCGCTGGCCAGGCGCTGCTGCAGTTCCTGGCTGAGGAAATCGACGCTGGCGTTCTTGCGCGTTTCCGCATCCATCTCCACCACCGGCGCCTGCGGCTGCCAGCGCCAGCGCACCGCGCGTTTCTGGCCCTGCGCGTTGGTGAACCAGAAGCTGTTGACGCTGTTGAAGGTGGTGTCGGCCCAGCTGCTGGTCCACGGCGCGGTCTTGGCCCACTGCTGGAACGCTTGTGCACTGGGGTATTTCGCCAGCACCGCGGCCATTTTCTGCGGGTCTGGCTTGCCGGTGGCCGGGTCCGGGATGGAGGCGCGCGTCTGCTCGTAGAACGCCTCGGCGTTGGGCACGGCGAAGAACGGGAAGCTGTTCATCGCCATGCGCCATTCCTGGCCATCATCGCTGACCATCTGTACCGCGAGGCTGCGTACGCGTGCGGTGTTGTCGGCGCCGTACGGGTCGCCGCCGCCGATCGACAGGCGGCCCATCACCGGCACGCGGCGCTGCGAGAACACGCGGGCGCTGGACAGGGTGGGGGCCTGCGCACTGGGTTCGAACCAACCGCTTACACACACGCCCTTGCTGTGCGCACGGCGGAAGCCCGGATGGGCCGGGCCGGTGGCCTCGATGGTGTCGGTGAAGCGCTGCGCGGTCAGGCGGCCGCCAATCCAGCCGGCCAACCAGGCGAAGGCCAGCGCCACCGCACCCAGAATGAGTGCGATCAGTGCGATCCAGAGCAGTGGGGAATGCCTGCGCGGCGCGCCCGGTGTCTGGCCGGCGCGGGTATAGCGGAAGAGCGACATGGTCGGAGTCCTGCCTTCACGGAGCGTGTGGGTGGTCGACCCACACATCCTCGCAGAACCCTTCCAGGCCCGGTATTCAATTTTTCGTCAAGTTTGCCGGGGACGGCGTGCCGACCAAGGTCGGCACCCACCCGATCAGCTGTAGCGCTGCTTCAGCATCGCCCACGCCGAACGCAGCGCCAGTGCTTCACCGCCAGCCGGACGGCCCGGGCGTTCGCCGTCGTTCCAGGCGTACACGTCCAGGTGCGCCCAGCGCTGGCCGTCTTCCAGGAAGCGTTCCAGGTACAGCGCGGCGGTGACCGAGCCGGCCATGCGCGAACCGGCGTTGGCCAGGTCGGCGATGCCGCTGCTCAGGTAACGCAGGTAGGGGCGCCACAGCGGCATGCGCCAGACCGGGTCGCGGGTCGCGTCGCCGGCCTGCAGCCACTGCTGCGCCACGCTGTCGTCGTTGCTGAAGAGCGCCGGCAGGTCCGGGCCCAGCGCGATGCGCGCGGCGCCGGTGAGGGTGGCGAAGTCCAGCACCAGGTCCGGTTTCTGTTCGCTGGCGAAGGTCAGCGCATCGCACAGGATCACGCGGCCTTCGGCGTCGGTGTTGTCGATCTCCACGCTCAGGCCCTTGCGGGTGGCGATCACTTCGCCCGGGCGGAAGGCATCGGGGCCGATCGCGTTTTCCACCGCCGGCACCAGCAGGGTCAGGCGCACCGGCAGGCCGCGCGCCATCACCAGGCCTGCCAGGGCCAGTGCATGCGCGGCACCGCCCATGTCCTTCTTCATGTTGCGCATGCCGTCGGCCGGTTTGATGTCCAGGCCGCCGGTATCGAAGCACACGCCCTTGCCGACCAGCACCAGTGCCGGATCGGTGTCCTTGCCCCAGCGCAGCACGACCAGGCGCGGTGCGCGGTGCGAGGCGCGGCCGACGGCATGGATGGCCGGGAAGTTCTGCTTCAGCAGTTCATCGCCGGTGATCGCCTCGACCTGCGCACCGTGCGCATCGGCCAGCGCGCGCGCGGCGTCTTCCAGCTGCTGCGGACCCATGTCTTCGGTCGGGGTGTTGACCCAGTCGCGCACGCGCAGGCTGGCGGCGATCAGGTCGGCCACTTCACCGGTCGGCGCCGCCACCAGCTGCGCCGGTGCACGGTGGCGCTTGCGGTAGCGGTCGAAGCGGTAGCTGCCCAGGCCCCAGCCCAGCTGCAGCAGCGCCTGTTCGGCGGCCGGCAGTTCGCTGGCCAGCTGCCACACGCTGCCTTCCGGCAGCGCGTGCGGGGCATGCGAGTAGCTGTAGGCATCGCCACGATCACCCACGCCGATCACCGCACCGGCCAGGCCATCGGCGCCGGGCAGCAACGCCGTGGTGAAGGCACCGGAGGTGAAGCCCTGCGACGCCAGCCATGCCTGGGTGGCGGCCGGCTGGCCGTCCTTCCAGGACGCGAACTGCTCGCGGTCCAGCACGTACAGCGGCAGTGCTGCGGCGGTGTCGGCAGTGAAACCAGTGATCTCGCTCATGCGTCAGGTACTCCGGGGTGCGGCAGCGTCGAGGTTGGCATCCAACCAGTCGGCCAGGCCGGTGAGGGTGTCGAACTGCAGGTCCGGCTGCAGCTGCGGATGGGTCCAGGTGGCTGCTTCGCGGTTGATCCAGCAGCCGCGCAGGCCGGCAGCGATCGCCCCGGCCACGTCCATTTCGGCGTGGTCGCCGACGTGCAGTACCTGCGCCGGCGCAACACCCAGGCGGGCGCAGGCGGCGTGGAAGATGCTCGCCTCCGGCTTGGCCGCGCCGTGTTCGCGCGCGCCCAGCTGGAAGGCGAAATGATGGGCCAGGCCGATCCGCTCCAGATCGGCATTGCCGTTGCTCAGCGCCGCCACCGGCACCCGCGCGGCAATCCGTGCCAGTGCGTCGATCGCATCGGGGTAGCACTCGACCTGGTTGCGCGCGGCGAAGAACACGTCATACGCCGGCTCCAGCAGATCCAGGCTGGCACCACTGGTGTGCAGCGCTTCGTGCAGGGTCAGCCGGCGCAGTGCGCTCAGGTCGTGATGGAGGTGCGGATGGGCGTGGTACAGGCGCTCGCGCAGTTCGCGCATCGCCGCCACCGGATACATCTCGGCCGTGGCGGGGCTGTGTTCACGCATCCACTCGTGCAAGACCAGGTCGATGCGGGCGCCGATCGGAGCGAACGGCCACAGCGTGTCGTCAAGGTCGAGGGTGATGGCTTGGACGGGGAAATTCACCCCGCCATTCTACCCCTGCCCGCGCGGGCTTTCATTCCAGCAGACGCGCCCAGCCCTGCATCCCGTCCAACCGCGCCAGCACCAGCTTGATGCAGACCAGCAGCGGCACCGCCAGCAGCAGCCCGATCATGCCCCAGGCCCAGCCGAACACCATCAGCGCAAGGATCAGCACCAGTGGCGACAGTTTCATGCGACGGCCCAGCACGATCGGGGTCACCATCTGCCCTTCCAGGGTGTGCAGGCCCAGGTAGGCGGCGGCCGGCAGCAGGGCCTGCAGCGGGTCGCGGAATTCCACGAAGCCCATCAGCAGCATCAGCGCCACGCCGATCAACGGACCCACATACGGAGCGAAATTCAGCAGTGCGGCCACCGTGCCCCACAGCAACGCTTCCTGCAGGCCGATGCCGAGCAGCATCAGTACGCCGGCGAACACCAGCCCGACCAGGGTGTTGATCACGCTGATGGTCAACACATAGCGCGACACCTCGCGCTCGATCGAACGCAGGATGTCACTGGTGAAGCGCTGCTGCTGACGGTTCGGGAACAAGGCGATCGCCGCGCGTTGCAGGCTCTGCCCGTAGATCATGAAGAACAGGGTCAGCAGCACCACCGCCAGCACCGAGGCGGCCAGCCGCGGCGCACGGGTCAACATGCGGTACGGGTCATCGAGCTGGGCGCGGATCACCTGCACCTTGCGGTTGCTGTCGCCACCGGCCACGCGGGCGAAGTTCTCCGCAGCCTGGTTGGCCTGCTGCACCGGCTTGGTCAGGTCCTGCACCTGGCGGGCGATCTTGCGCAGCTGCTGCGGTGCTTCCTGTGCCCATTCCATTGCCGGGCCGATCAACTGCACCGCCAGCGAACCGGTCACGCCCAGGCCCGCGCCGAGGATCAGCAGAGCGCCCAGCGCACGTGGAATCCACAGCTTCTGCAGCAGGCGCAGGATCGGATTGCCGACCAGTGCGAAGAACATCGCCAGCAGCACCGGCAGGATGATGTCCTGTGCCGCCCACAGCGTGTAGCCCACCGCCAGGGTCGCCAGCACCACCAGCGACATCGGTCCGCGTGGACGCGACGGTGGCGGCAACGGGGCGTCGGGCTGTTCGGGGCCGGCCGGTGACGGGGACAGGAGGGACTCGCTCATCGACGCACCAACCGGGAAGGGGAGCGCATTATCCGCCGGCCGCGATCGGCGCGGCGGATTCCATGGATCAACGTTCGGACAGCTCGGTGGCCGCTTCGGCCGGATGCGGTCCGCGCGGGTCCGGCTCTGGCTCCGGCACGGAGCGTGGAGCCGGTGCCGGCCGTGGCTCGGCAGCGGAGGCCGCCGCCTGTGCCTGTTCGCTGGCTTCGTCGGCTTCCTCAGCCGCGTCGTCGGCAGTGGCTGCGGCCTGTGCCGCCATCGCCGTGGCGAACGCCGCCTGTGCACTGGCGAACAGGTTCGAGACCGAACCCACCATCTGCAGCCAGCGGGCACCGTTGACCTTGCCCGGCACTTCCAGCTTGCCGGCGATGAAGCCACCGGCCAGGCCGACCACCACGATGCGCAGCGGCGACCAGCCCTTTCGCCAGACGTCGCTGAGCGTGGACCAGTGGTCCTGGGTTTCGCCCAGGCGCACGGTCACCACCTGTTCGCAGCGTTTCACCCGCCGTTGCAGCGCGCCGAACTTCATGGCTTGCCCTCGGGCAGCTGCACCTCGGCATCGGGATCCTCTTCGCTGGGTTCGTCGAACAGGCCCAGGCGTGACAGCTGGCGCCGGGTAGCGTGCATGCCGGTGTGGTGGAAGAAGTAGGACACCCGCCAGATCGCATAACCGGTGACGGCCAGGCTCAGCAGCGAGGTGATCAGCAGCGCCTGCAGCCAGCTCAGGCCCCAGCTCTGCAGCAGGGCGATGAGGGTGGCGGCCATCAGCAGCCAGGCCGAGGCACCGAACACGATCGCCACGCCGGCCCAGGCCAGCGCGCGACCGAATGCACTACGCGCCAGCGCGAAGTCGGCCGAGGCCAACCGGCGCAGCGAGCGCAGCGTGTGCTTGGCAGAATCGGCAGCGGCACGACCGGCCGCGCCGACCTGGCGGATGCTCTCATCCAGCGGCGGGGTAGCCGCCGGATCAGGCGCTTGCGCGTTGTCTTCGCTCACGCCGCGGCTTACTTGTCGCTGCTGCCGCGGGCCAGCTTGGCGATGATCCAGCCGGCAGCGAAGGCGACACCGAACGAGGCCAGCGGACGTTCACGGATCAGCTCAGCGGCGCTGTCGATCAGGTCCTTGCCCTTGTCCATCAGCGCGTCGACCTGTTCCTTGGCGGCTGCACCACCAAACTCGGCGGCGGCCAGGCCGGACAGCGCGCTGTCGGACAGTTCAGCCTTGACGTTGGCCTTGCCGATGCGCAGTTCGTCGCCGGCTGCGCCGGTTGCACCCTTGATCGCACCGCCGGCGGCCGACGCGGCCTGCTTCAGATGGGAACCGGCTTCACCCAGGTGTTCCTTCAGGTTCTCGGTATTGGTGGGGCTCATCGAATCACTCCTGTTGCGATGGGGGAACGGGAGTCGGCGGTGCCGACCTGGACTGACAGCAATAGCATTGCCGGGGTATAGGGGGTGTTACGGCAGGGCGATCAGCGCATCACGAGCTGGCCCTGCTGCTGGCCATTGTTGCGCAGCACGCGTATCACCAGGGTCGGCGGGCGCTGCTGGAAGTTGGCGCGCCAGCTGGCCAGGTCGGCGAATTCGCCCACGGTGGCATCGGTGATGATGTCGCCCTGCTGCAGGCCGTTGGTGGCCGCGCGGCTGCCGCGCTTGACCTCGCTGACCAGCACGCCACCGACACCGGACTGGCGCAGCGACTCGGGCAGGTCGACGAAGGTGGCCCCGGTCAGGCGCGGGTCCAGGCTCTCGCCGGTGACCGCGCGCGCCTGTTCCTTCAAGGTTGCCTTGATCTGCAGCGGCTTGCCCTCGCGGCGCACGTCCAGCGTCAGCGTGCTGCCGACCGCCGCCAGGCCTTCCACGTTGTGCAGGGCTTCTGCGCTGTCCACGCGCTGGCCGTTGGCCGAGACCACCACGTCGCCCGGCTTCAGGCCGGCGGTCGCAGCGGCCGAACCGGCCAGCACGCGGGTGATCAGCGCACCCCGCGTTTCGCCCAGGCCCAGCCCCTGCGCGATCTGCGCGGTCAGGTTCTGGCTCTCCACGCCCAGCGTGCCGCGCACCACTACGCCGTGCTTGACCAGCTGGTCGACCACGCTGCGCGCCAGGTTGGAGGGGATCGCCAGGCCCAGGCCGATGTTGCCGGCCATGCTGCCCTGCGGGTTGAAGCTGGCGGTATTGATGCCGACCAGCTGGCCCTGCAGGTCGACCAGTGCGCCACCGGAGTTGCCCGGGTTGATCGACGCATCGGTCTGGATGAAGTTCTGGTAGCCCAGCCCGCGGATGCCGCTGCGGCCCACCGCCGAGACGATGCCCGAGGTGACCGTCTGGCTGAAGCCGAACGGGTTGCCGATCGCCACCACGAAGTCGCCCACCCGCAGCTGGTCGCTGTTGCCGAGCTTGATGTCGGTCAGGTTCTGCGCCGGGATGCGGATCAGCGCGATGTCGGTATCGCGGTCCGAACCGAGGAACTCGGCCTTGACCGTGCGTCCGTCGGCCAGTGTCACCTGCACGTCATCGGCGTTGTCGATGACGTGGTGGTTGGTCAGCACCAGGCCCTCCTTGGCGTCGATGATCACGCCCGAGCCCAGCGATTCGTTGATGCGTTCCTGCGGGATGTCCGGGAACAGGCGGCGGAAGAACGGGTCGTTGAAGAAGGGGTTGCGCACGCGCACCACCTGCTTGGTGTTGACGCTGACCACGGCCGGCATCGCCTTCTCCAGCATCGGTGCCAGCGACGGCACCGCCTGTCCGGCCACCGAGGCCGGCAATGCCGCCGTGGTCGGTAGTACCGCAGGCAGCGGCGCGGCGTCGGCACGGTTGTCCAGGTGGGCATTGATGCCGGTGGCAACGAAGCCACCGAAGGCGGCGGCGATTGCGAGCGTGAGCAGGGTGGGAAGCGGTCGCATGGGAGTCGGTTCGCTGGCGTGGGTGGGGGCGGTTCGGCCCTACGGTAAAACAAGCTGAATGAGTGTGTCGCGATCTGGATAAATGCGCCATGAAAACCGGGCGCCCGGAACGCGGGTCGGCGTCGCCATCTGTGGGGCGGTGGCGACAACGTCGGGCGTGCTTCGCAATGTGCCGACGTCTGCCGAAGCGCGTGTGGATACAGGCTGATACTTGCGCAGTTCTGCGCATCCTGGTGCCGCGATGCGCCATATCGCATGCCTTTCGCAGCACTCTGGCAGGTGCGCGCAGGCAGCACCTGCCGCTACCCGCACCGTGCGGCGCAGCACTGAAAAAAAGGGGTTTCCTGTCAACCCACTGTGCTCGAGAGGGTGCTGGGCTACACCATTACCGTCGCAGCAGATGCGATTGCGGGCGCATGCCCCGTTCCACGATCGTCAATGTCGGTATAGCATCGCCCCGTTTTGATACTTAAGGCCCGCAGGAGGGCAACATGAGCAACGGTAATGGTGTGTCGGTCGTGACCGACGCCGTCGAGAACGTCAAAGAAACCGCCACCAACGTTGGCGAGACCATCGCCCACGCTGCCGAAGACGCAGTGAAGTCGGTCAAGAAGACCGTCAAGCGCGCCACCAAGGCTGCCGGCACCCGCGTTGCCAAGGCCAAGAAGGCCGTGGCGAAGGTCGAGAAGACCGTTGCCAAGAAGGCCGAGAAGGCTGCCAAGTCGGTCGGCAAGACTGTTGCCAACGCCAAGAAGAAGCTGGAAGCCGCCAAGAAGAACGCCAAGGCCGAAGCCGCTGCCCTGAAGAAGGAAGTGGCCAAGAAGAAGGCGGCTGCAGGCAAGGCCGTGACCAAGAAGGCCGCCGCTGCCAAGAAGACCACCAAGGCTGCCACCAAGGCTGCTGGCAAGAAGGTCGCTACCGTGAAGAAGGCTGCCACCAAGAAGGCCGCCGTCGCGAAGAAGACCGTTGCCAAGAAGACCGCGGCCGCCAAGAAGGTTGTCGGCAAGAAGGTCGCCACCGCCAAGAAGGCCGTGGCCAAGAAGACCGTCGCCGCCAAGAAGGTCGCTGGCAAGAAGGCCGTGGCTGCGAAGAAGGTTGTCGGCAAGAAGGTTGCCGCTACCAAGAAGGTCGCCACCAGGAAGACCGCGGCCGCCAAGAAGGTTGTCGGCAAGAAGGCTGCTGTCGCCAAGAAGGCCGTCGGCAAGAAGAGCGCTGCTGCCAAGAAGGTTGTCGGCAAGAAGACCGCCGTTGCCAAGAAGGCGGTGGGCAAGAAGGTTGCCGCCACCCGCAAGACGGTCGCCAAGAAGGCTGCGCCGCTGAAGAAGGTCGCCGCCAAGAAGGCTCCGGCCAAGAAGGCCGTGCGCAAGGTCGCCAAGCGCAAGTAATCGCGCCGTGACCGAAGGCCCTGCCACCCAACGGGTGGTGGGGCCTTTCGCGTTTCTGGGGCACGGTCTGGGGCAAGATGCAGGTTCTTCCTGCAGGAGCCCCGGGCATGCGTGGTATCGACTTCAGTTCCTGGCAGGGCGTGCTGTCCACGTTGGCCGGCCTGGTCCTGATCACCCTGCTGGGCGTGGGCATCCGCCTGCTGGTGATGCAGACCCTGCAGCAGCGCCGCGAACGCGAGAACCGGCAGATCAACGAACGGCTGCGCACGCTGATGGCGGCCTACAAGACCCTGGGCGGGTCGTTCACTGGCGAACTGGGTGTGGATCCCAGCCATCGCCGCGACCTGCGCCAGCGCGAAGATGCCGAAGGCATCGCCGAACCCCGCTCGGATCGCGCGCGCCGCATCCGCGATGCGGTTGAAGCGGCACTGTCGGACATCCTGTTGCTGGGCACCGACGAGCAGGTGCGGCTGGCCGCGCGTGCGGCCAACGAACTGGCACAGGGGCGGCCGGTGCACCTCCACGAACTGGTGGTCTCGCTGCGCGACTTCGTGCGCGAAGCGCTGGATCTGGCCCCCATCCCGACCGACCTGCAGATTCCACCGCAGGGCCCGACCCGGCCCGCTGCCAGTGGCGGTGGCAAGGGCCGCAACGATGGCGATGCCAAGGGCGGTCGTGCGGGTGGTGGCGGTGGCGGCGGCGGTGGCGGTGGCGGAATGGGGGCCGGAATGGGCGGCATGGGCCTCGGCGCCGGCGCCGCACTGGGCGCCGGCCATGCGTCTGCCAGCGATGACACGGACGCGCGCTGAGCACGTCCGCCGGATTCAGCGCGTCAGCTCGTAGAGCGGCACGAACCCACCGTAGATCATCCGCGCGCCGTCGAACGGCATCGGATTCGTCGCCGGATCAAACCGCGGGTCTTCCATCATCTTCTTCATGCCGGCGTCGCGGGTCGGCTTGTCTGGCCATTCGATCCAGGAAAACACGACCGTCTCATCCGGCGTGGCTTTCACCGCGCCGAAGAAGTCGGTGGTCTTGCCGTGCGGTACGTCGTCACCCCAGCACTCGACCACGCGCAGCGCGCCGTATTCGATGAAAACGGGATCCCCTGTGCGTGCATGGGCGAGGAACTTCTCCTTGTTGGCGGTGGGCACCGCCAGGACGAAACCATCGATGTAGCTCATTGCCTGCCTCCGGATGGACCGTGCCGCATGCACGGCCTTCAAGTACCCGACGAACCAGGGCGCCGTGGATCGACATCCTGTGTGCGCCTGTTCAGCCCGGCCCGCCGGGCAGCGGCGCCAGCACCGTCTCCGGTGGCTGCTGGCCGGCCAGGTGGCGCACGAAGTAGTCCCACATGCGGTGCGTGTAGGTGGCGTCGTTGCGGAACAGTTCGTGGTCCTGCCGGGCCAGGTACAGCAGGTCGTAGCTGCGCTGGGCCTTGTTCAGGGCGGCGGCCAGCTGCAGGGTCAGCGCCGGCGGCGCGTTCTCGTCCAGTTCGCCATAGACCAGCATCAGATGCCCACGCAGGTTGCCGGCCAACGCTGCATTGTCGAGTCCGGCAAACGGCGCCGGCACGCCATCGGCCAGGGGTGTTGGTGGCAGCACGCCACCGAACAGCCGGTCCATGCCGTGCAATGCACCGCCGTACATGCCCTGGAAATTGTGGCTGCCGGCCGAGGCCACGCCCACCTTGTAGAACGCCGGATAGCGCAGCAGGGCGCGCGCTGCACTGTAACCACCGAACGAATGCCCGTAGATGCCGACCCGCTGCAGGTCGATGCCCCGGTAGCGTTCGCCCAGCTGGCGCAGCGCAGCCACATGGTCATCCAGCTGCACATCTGCCCCGTGCAGGAAGCTGCTGTCATGGAACGCCTTGTCGCGGCCACCGGTGCCGCGCGCGTCGATGCTGACCACCACGAAGCCCAGTTCGGCCAGGCTGGCGCGTGACACCGGATTCAAGGCGGACACCGCCTCGGCGTAGGTCACCGGCGCATTGCTGACGAAGGAGCCACCGTACATCGCGTCGATCACCGGAAAGCGGCCGTCGTCGCGATAGTCGCGGGGCAGGTAGACGGTGGCGAAGATCGGCGTTCGCCCATCGGCGGCCAGCAGCCGTTCGCGCCGTGGTGGGCGCCAGCCGGCAGCAATGATCGCGCCGTCATCCGCTGTTTCCAGCACCATCACTTCACGGCCGTCATCGCTGGCCCGCAGCACGGTGCGTGGTGGCTGGTCGAGACGGGAAACGGTATCCACCAGATAGCCACCGCCAGGCGACAGCGCCTGGGGGTCGCGCCCGCCGAACAACGCGCCGGTGCCGGCATCGGCCAGATGGTCGTTGCCATCGGCGGCCAGGCGCTGGACCGGCCCCCCCTGCAGCGATACACGGTACAGGCCGCGTACGTAGGGGTCGCCACCGTCGACGCCGCCGGCGCTGAAGTACGCCCAGCCACCCGCAGCGTCCACGCCCAGCAGGTCGCGCACCGCCCATTGGCCGCGGGTGAGCTGGCGCAGCACCTTGCCGTCGGACAGGCGGACCCGGTACAGATGGCCCCAGCCATCGCGCTGCGAGAACCACACCGCCGTGTCCTGGCCGGGCAGGATGGCCACCGCTGGCCGGTTGTAGGAATACACGTTGAGCTGCAGGCGGGTGTCGCTGGCTTCTTCCAGAACCGTGCGCAACGCACCGTTGTTGGCATCGATCTCCAGCAGACGCAGCCTGCGCGGTGCATCGAAGTGCGCGATCACGGCATACAACCGGTCGCCGTCCCAGCCGAGTACGCCGGCTTCGCTGAGGGTGTTCCAGCCTTCTGGCAGGGGGATGTCACGCTGCTGGCCGTTGTGGGTGTCGACCACATACACGCTGTCGCGCACCTGCCGGGTGTCACCCAGCACCCCCAGCTTCACCGTATGCACGCGCGGCCGCGCGCTGTTGGCCGGGCTGCTTTCCAGATAGGGGTAGTCCTGCAGCGCGCGTTCGTCGTAGCGGATGCCGGCCACGTAGCGGCCATCCGGTGACCAGCCGACCGCGAACGGCCGCGTCGGCATCCGGCCCTGGCGGCGTGGAATGCCGCGCAGGGTGAAGTCCGGCAGCACGCCAAAGCCATGATTGGGTTCACCGCCGCTGGTCAGCGCTCGTGCTGCCATTCCGGGCGACTGCAGCCACAGGTTGTGATCGCGTACCTGCAGCCAGGCATCACCGCCGGGCGATGGCAGTGCATCGGTCGCTGGCGCTGCATCCTGCGAACGCACGCACTGCAGGCGTGGCCATTGACAGCTGATCGCCGCCTCGCCGTTGAACTGCAGGCGCAGGCCTTCATCCAGTACCTGCACGCTGCTCAAGCGCAGGCGTGGTCCGCTGGCGCCGAGAGGTGCAACCGCGGCGTCCAGCGCATCGGGTTCGAACATGATCTGGCGTGTGGCCTGGACTGGATCGACCAGTACCGCCTGGCGCCGGCCCTGCGTGTTTTCGCGTTCGTACCAGAAGCGCCCATCGGCCAGCCAGTGGGGCAGCACCGAAGCATTGCGCAGCGCACCGCGAAGGTGACTGTCATGCACGCGTTCGGCGCGCTGGTAGTCAGCCGCCTGCAGTGCGTGCGCAGCGTGGATCGGAAACAGGGCCGCGCATGCCAGGAGCGCGGCGCGAACAGGCATCAGCGGCGGATCGGAAACGTACAAGGCAACCTCCTGTTGCAATCGACGACGAATCACAAATGCACGCGCGCCGCGCGCGTATGCCAGAGACAGCCTGAATCAAGGCAAAAAATTCAGCAATGCGAAGACCGCTGTTTTCAGGGAGCGTTGTGGCGAATAACGGAGAATTTACATTCCCGATGCGATGGCGCCCTGGCGCTGCTGCACACCATAAGAAAGTAAAGGTGTACCCCCATGAAGAATTCGCTGATTGCTCTGGCCCTGGCCGCTGCCCTGCCGTTCACCGCCTCGGCTGCTGAGAACCTGTCGTACAACTACGCCGAAGCCGACTACGCCAAGACCGACATCGACGCGTTCAAGGCCGACGGCTGGGGCGTGAAGGGTTCGTACGGCTTCCTGCCGAACTTCCACGCTTTCGGTGAGTACAGCCGCCAGGAAATCGACCACACCAACATCAAGCTGGACCAGTGGAAGATCGGCGCCGGCTACAACGTTGAAATCGCCCCGACCACCGACTTCGTTGCCCGCGTTGCTTACCAGAAGCGCGACCAGAAGCACGGCCTGGACTTCAATGGCTACAGCGCTGAAGCCGGTATCCGCACCGCCTTCGGTGCCCACGCCGAAGTCTACGGCATGGTCGGCTACGAAGATTTCTCGAAGAAGCACGGCATCAATCCGGAAGGCCAGTGGTACGGCCGCCTGGGTGGTCAGGTCAAGCTGAACCAGAACTGGGGCCTGAACGGCGAGCTGAAGATGAACCGCGACGGCGACAAGGAATACACCGTCGGACCGCGCTTCAGCTGGTAATTGCTTCCTCGGCGCGCCTGCGCGCCGAAGATGCCTCGACAGGCCCGGCCCATGCCGGGCCTGTTGCGTTTCCGGCTGGGCAAACGCTACCTGACCGTGTCGCGGCGGAAGGGCGGCATTGCAACGAATTGGATTCCGCAGGCGTCGGCTGCGCCCTAGGGTGAGTGGCCTGTTCTGCAGGAATGCAACGATGCCCACGTTTCCGTCGCCCCGCGATCCTCCCTGCCGCCTCTTGCTGCTGGATCCACACCCGCTGTTGCGGCATGGCGTGCAGGAAGTCCTGGCCCGGCAGGCGGGCCTGCAGGTGGATGGAAGCTACGGCCGCAGCGGTGATCTGCTGCAGCGCCTGCAGCAGCAGGCGGCCGCGATCGATCTGCTGCTGGTCGACGCCTTGCCGATCGGTGACAGCGGCGAAGGCCTGGAACTGCTGCGGCACCTATCACGCCATTGGCCGGCAGTGCCGATCCTGGTGCTGTCCGCGCACTGCAACGCGGGTGTCGTGTCCTTGGCCCTGCAGGCCGGTGCGCGCGGATTCCTGTCCAAGGCCTGCGCGCCGCAGATGCTGCTGCGGGCAGTGAGCGTGGTTGCCCGTGGCGGGCGCTTCGTGCCGCCGGAGCTGCGTGCACAGTTGAACCAGTCCCGTCGGCAGCGCCAGCAGTCCATGCGTTCACCACGGTTGAGTACCCGCGAGCGCACCGTCCTGCAGTGGGTGCTGCGTGGTTGCAGCACCGGCGAGATGGCACGCCGCAGTGGGCGTGCAGCCAGCACCATCAGCACGCAGAAGCGAGCGGCGTACCGCAAGCTGGGCATCCGCAACGATGGCGAGCTGTTCCGCTTCCGCCATCTGATCGACGCTGACTGAGGTGGCGTTACTCGCCCTGGTACTGCTTTTCTTCCACCAGGGCCGAACCGGCCACGCGGTTGATCTCGTTCTTCACCTGCACGCGCTCGCCATTGGTGCCATAGACACCACGCGCCAACTGGATGAAGGCATCGTCGAACACCTGGGCCGCTTCCTTGTCGCGCAGCTGGTCCTGGATGTCCCACATGCGCTCGTTGATCGCCTTCAGCTGCTGCTTCAGCACGGCCAGCGCCGGCTGAGCCTGCAGCTGCAGCTGCAGCAACGGCAGCAGGCCGTCCAGCTCGGTGCGCACGTTGCTCAGCTTGGCGGCATCGTCGATGCGCTCGGCCTTGATCTCGAGAATGGTGATCTTGTCGATCAGCTCGCCGATCGATACCGGAGTCAGGATGGCGTCCACGCGGTTGGTTCCTGGAAACAGGGCGCCATGATACCGCGCTGCTGGCATGTGGCCCCGGTCCGCGGGATTTACGCCGAATTTGCGCCACGGGCCCGGCAGCACCCTCGATCCGTTACGGCCACCGCCTCGACACTGCGGTCCCGGCGGCGTGACCGCCTTCGACGAGGAACACAGTGCAGTGAACAGCAAGGGGATGATGGCGGCAGTGGTGGCCGCCCTGGCAGGGCTGCTCGGCATCGGCACCGCCCAGGCGCAGGTGAGTGGCAGTGCCGCATTGACCAGCGATTACGTGTGGCGCGGCAGCTCGCAGAGCGACGGCGACCCGGCGGTGCAGGCCGGCGCGAAGGTCTCGATCCCATCGGGCTGGTACGCCAGCGTGTGGGGGTCCAACGTATCGTTCAAACCGGACAACGGCGCGCGCAGCGAGTTCGACCTGGTGGCCGGTTGGAGTGGTGCACTGGCACCGGACTGGGCACTGGATGCCAACCTGACCCGCTACGTGTACCCGGGCACCGGCCGCGCGCTGGACTGGACCGAGCTCAATACCACCGTGACCTGGAAGCAGCGCGCCTGGCTGCAGCTGGCGCATTCCAACAACGCGCTGGCGGGCGGCCATCGCGGCACCTACGCCCAGCTGGGTGTGCGGGTGCCGTTGCACGAGCGGTTCCGCCTGGAAGCGGCGGTAGGCCAGTACTGGCTGGCCACCGCACAGGGGCCTGATTACCTGCATGGCCAGCTCAGTGCCATCGCCTCGCTGACCCCGGCATGGGAACTGCGCGCCACCGTGCATGACACCGACAACGCAGCGAAGCGGCTGTTTCCGGGCAATGCCGGCGGACGCTGGGAGCTGGCGCTGCAGGGCAGCTTCTAGTCAGTCACCGAAGCCTGGCGCGCGCGCAGCGCGCCGGGCAGCCACAGCAGCAGGGCCAGCATGGCCACCGCAGCACCGGCCACGCAGACGCCGGTCCAGCCGAAGCGCTGGTAGACCTGCGCCGACAGCAGCGAACCCAGCGAACCGCCGATGAAGTAGCCGGTCATGTAGCCGGCATTGAGGCGGTTGCGCGCTGCCGGTTGCAGTGCATAGATCAGGTTCTGGTTACTCACGTGCAGCAGCTGCGCGGCCAGGTCCAGCACCACCACGCCGACCAGCAGCGCCAGCAGCGAGTGTGCCGACAGTCCCAGCGGCAGCCATGACAGCAGCAACAGCACCAGCGCGATGGCGGTGGCGCGTCCGGTCTGGCCGCGGTCGGACATGCGCCCGGCCAGGCCGGCCGCCAGCGTACCGGCGGCGCCGACCAGCCCGAACAGGCCGATGGTGGCATCGCTGTAGGCGTACGGTGGTTGTGCCAGCAGGAACGCCAGCGGCGTCCAGAAGATCGCGAACATGGCGAAGCTGCAGGCGCCCAGCAGGGTGCGCTGGCGCAGCACCGGCTCCTGCACGAACAGCACGCCGATCGAGCGCAGCAATGCGAAATAGCCGAGGCCGGCGCTGTGGTGGAATCGCGGCAGGCCGCGCTGCAGCGCCAGTGCGGTCAGCACCAGGGTGCCGGCGGCGATCGCATACACCAGGCGCCAGTCGCCCAGGCTGGAAAGCAGGCCGGCCACGGTGCGCGCCAGCAGGATGCCCAGCAGCAGGCCACTCATCAATGTGCCGACCACGCGGCCACGATGTTCCGGCGCGGCCAGCGTGGCCGCAAACGGCACCAGTACCTGCGCCACCACCGAGAACAGGCCGGTGATCGCGGTGCCGACCAGCAACCAGGTCAGCGACGGTGCACAGGCACTGATCACCAGCCCGCCTGCCGACAGCAGGCTCATCACCACGATCAGGCGGCGACGTTCGAACAGGTCACCCAGCGGCACCAGCAGGATCAGTCCGGCGGCATAGCTCAGCTGTGCGGCGGTGACCACCATGCCGACCTGGCCGAACGGCACACCGAAGGCATCGGCGATGGTGTGCAGCAGCGGCTGCGCATAGTAGTTGCTGGCCACGGCCACGCCGGTAGCCACCGACATCAGCAGCACCTGCCAGCGGTGCAGAGGGGGAAGGGACGGACTCACGCGGTGTTCCAGGAAGCGGGGGAGCACAGTGTCCGCCTGCTGCAGTCATGATGGAAATGAATCATCATCATCCCTGTCATCTGGAAATGAGATGGTTGCGTGAATCTCAAGCAGCTCGAGTTCGCCGTCGCCCTGGCCGAGGAGGGCAACTTCACCCGCGCCGCCGAGCGCTGCCACGTGGTGCAGTCCGCGCTCAGTCACCAGATCGCCCATCTTGAGCAGGAACTGGGCACAACGCTGTTCGAGCGCCTGCCGCGCCAGGTGCGGGCCACCGCCGCCGGCGAGGCGCTGCTGGTGCATGCACGCCATGTGCTGGCCAGCCTGCGCCACCTGCGCGCCGACGTGGCCGCCGTCACTGGCGAGGTGCGTGGCCTGCTGGCGATCGGGCAGATCTCCTCGCTGACCGACATCGATGTGGTGGCGATGCTGGCGGCCTTCCAGCAGGCGCACCCGCAGGTGGAGTTCCAGCTGCGGGTCGACAAGAGCGAGGACCTGATCGCGCAGGTGCAGTCGCGAGAGCTGGACGTGGCACTGGTCGGATTGGCGCCGTCGGCGGGGTTGGACGGGGTCTGCCACCAGATGCTGCAGGAAGAAGACCTGGTGGCGGTGCTGGCGCCGTCGCACCGCTTGGCCCGCCACAAGCGGCTGCCATTGACCGAACTGCAGGACGAGGCGCTGGTCGACTTTCCGCGCGGCACCGGTGCACGCCGCCAGACCGACGATGCCTTCGCCGCCGCTGGCCTGCCGCATACGGTGCGCTTCGAGGTCAATCTGATGGAACTGATCGAGCGCTTCGTCCGCCATGGGCTGGCGGTTGGCATCGTGCCAGCGTTGATCGCCGACGGGTTCCAGGGGGTGGTACAGATTCCGCTGCAGCCGACCCCGACCCGCCGCGTGCACCTGGTCTGGCAGCGACTGCCAACACCGGCGGCGCGGGCGTTTGTCGAAGCTGTGCTCAGCCGCGCAGGCGCAGGCTCAGGCCCTTGAGGAAATTGCGCAGCATCTGGTCCAGGCAGCGCCGGTAATTGGTGTGCCCGGGCTGGCGGAACAATGCGCCCACTTCCGACTTGGAGACGTTGAAGCCGGCGCTGGCGAAGATCTCCATCAGATCGACGTCGCGCAGCTGGAAGGCCACGCGCAGCTTCTTCAGCACCAGGTTGTTGTCGATGCGGGTTTCCACCGCACGCTGCGGCTGGCTTTCGTCGCGACCGCGCAGGTGCACGATCAGGCCGTCGAGGAAGTGCGCCAGCGCGCTGTCGCTCATCGCTTCGAAACCGGCTTCGTCCTCGCGGCGCAGCCAGGCCTTCACCTGTTCGGGATCCACGGCGAAGGCCGGGTCGGCCATCTGGCACAGGGTCACCACGTGGTGGTCGCCCAGGTCCAGGGAGTAGCGCACGCTGCGCAGGACATCGTTGTTGATCATGGCCCCAATTGTACCGGTCACCCCGGCAGGTGGGGCCGGATCTGGCCGATCAGGCAACGCAACCCCCGGCCGACGGTGCCAGAATGGGGGTCTGGTTTTTCCCCCTGGAGTTGCCTGATGACCCGCACTGTCCTGATTACCGGCGCCACGTCCGGCTTCGGCGCCGCCGCCGTCCACCGCTTCGCCCAGGCGGGCTGGAAGGTGATCGCCACCGGCCGCCGCGGTGAACGCCTGCAGCCGCTGGTCGAGCGCTACGGCAAGGACGTGGTGCATGCCGCCGCCTTCGACATCCGCGATCCGGTGGCGATGGAAGCGGCGCTGCTGGCACTGCCGCCGGCCTTCGGCGAGATCGATCTGCTGGTCAACAACGCCGGTCTGGCGCAGGGCACCGCGCCGGCACAGAGCGCCAAGCTGTCGGACTGGACCACGATGATCGACACCAACATCACCGCGCTGGTGACCCTGACCCACCGCCTGCTGCCGCAGCTGGTGGAGCGCAAGGGCGCAATCATCAACATTTCGTCGGTGGCCGGCGTCTACCCGTACCCGGGCGGCAACGCCTACGGTGGCACCAAGGCCTTCGTCAGCCAGTTCTCGCTCGGCCTGCGTTCGGACCTGCACGGCACCGGCGTGCGCGTGACCACGATCGAGCCAGGCATGGCCGAAACCGAGTTCACCGTGGTGCGTACCCATGGCGACCAGGCGGCGTCGGACAAGCTCTACACCGGCGCCAACCCGATGACCGCCGAAGACATCGCCGAACAGATCTTCTGGGTGGCCAGCCTGCCGCCGCACCTGAACATCAATCGCCTGGAACTGATGCCGGTCAGCCAGTCCTTCGCCGGTTTCCAGGTCGCCCGCGAAGGCTGACCGCCGTCTGTAGAGTCGAGCTTGCTCGACTGCCCTTCGCCCTTTGTAGATACCGTGTCGCCCTCGCCTAGGCAAGGGCGACGTCAGGCTCAAAGGGTCGGCCACTTCTCAGTACGCCCCAAATCAGATGGATGAGCTTGCGCATCACTGCACACATGACGACCTTGAAGGGCTTGCCTTTCGCGCTGAGCCGGTCTGCAAAGGACTTCAGTGTGGGGTTGTGGGTCTTCCCGGTCAGCGCCGGCATGTACAGCTTTTTGCGGAAATTGGCGTCGCCGACGCGTGATATCCGGCATTTGCCTTCGTAGTTTCCTGATTGACGCTGGGCCGGATTCAGGCCCGCGTGGGCAACCACCTGGCGCACGTCGCTGTATTTGCTTAGATCCCCCAGAATGGCCAACAGCTGGGCACTGCTGGTGTTGCCTACACCGGGGATGCTGGTAAGCAGTTGATGACGCCGGCGCAGGTCCGGATCGTTATCGATATGGTCCTCAATCGCCTTCTGGACCTGCTTGATCTGCTCTTCCAACGTCCGGATCACATCCTTGATCCCTTGCTGGACCGAGATATCGGCAACGTCCAGGCGGTTGTGCTCCATCTGCAGCATTTCCTGGAGGTCATCTCGACGCCGTACCAAGGCGCGCAGCTTCACCTCCGAGGGCGTCGGTGGAACGTAGGGATATAGCTTTTCCGAGCGTTGTGCCTCAAAAAAACGGGCAATCAGCTTGGCGTCGCTGCGGTCAGTCTTGGTCCGCATCCCCTCCGCCTGCCCAAACGCCTTTACTCGGGCGGGATTGGCCACATGAACCACGACCCCTGCCTCCACCAGTGCTTGAGCCAAGGCCTCGTGATAGATGCCTGTAGCCTCCATACCTACCGCCGCGTTCGGCGCATGTTTGGCGCGCCAAGCCAGAAGCTCATCAAAACCCTTTGGCGTATTGGGGAGTTTGGCCTTGGTTCGATACTTGCCGTGAGATAGAGGCAGGGCGATGTCAAAAGTCGCCTTGGCTGCGTCGATGCCGATAAATTGCATGATTTCGCTCCAGCTTGAACTTACGATCGTGATCGGAAGCCGCCAGACTTGCCCTTGTGAGTACAGGCTCTCACCCGATGGCGGGCCTAAGATACCGTTCAAGTTCCATGGCGGTGTCAGGCCGCCGACGCGCTGAATCTACTTTGCAAGCTCGAAGGCTTAAGAGCCGAGGCAGCGTCATCGGAGCCTCCCGGGTCACCGGGGGATTGTGCCTGATCAGGGCACGATCCAAGACACAAGAGTCGAGCTTGCTCGACTGCTTTGAACGGCAGTCGAGCAAGCTCGACTCTACACAGACAAAAAAAGCCGGGCTGTGCCCGGCTTTTTCATTCACTTCCGCAGACTCACTGTGCCTTGATCGCCATCGCCTGCAGGCCGGTGCCATCCAGCTTCTGCTTGGCTTCAGACAGTTCACCTGCACTGCCATACGGCCCCATGCGCACGCGGTACACGGTCTTGCCGTTGATCTGCGCCGATTCCACGCGTGCCGCCAGGCCCATCATCGCCAGCTTGGCCTTGGTCGCTTCGGCATCGCCGGAGGCACCGAACGCACCCGCCTGCAGGATGTAGCGGGCATTGTCGGCGGCAGCCGGTGCCGCAGCGGCCGGGGGAGTGGCCGCGGTCGGCGCGGTTTCCGCACGCGCTGCCGGAGTGGCGGCGGCGGTGCTGGTCGACGCCGTCGGTGTGCTGGCCGGAGGCGTTGCCGCAGCCGGTCGTTCGCTCAGCGGTGCCGGCAGCGGACGGCTGGTGGCGGTCACCGGCGCGGTACTGGCCACGCTGGCGGTTGCCGTCGGTGCGGGCGCGGTAGCCGCTGGCGGCGGAACCGGCTTGCCTTCCAGTGCCGCCTGCGCGCGCTGCGCTTCAGCCTTGGCCCGGCGCTGGTCTTCAGCACGCGCGCTGGCAGCCAGCTCGGCGTCGGACATTTCAACTTCCTTGCCCGGCAGCAGGGTGTAGAAGTCGTACTGGGTGGCGGCCGGCTTTTCCGGTTCGGCCGGCTTCGGCGTGGCCGGCTGCGCGGCCGGCTGGGTGCCGACATCGCTGTCGGCATCAGCGACCGGGGCAGGCTGCGCGTTCGGGTTCGGCTGCGGACCGGCGCGCAGGAAGCCATCGCCTTCGCCCTTGAACAGGTTCGGCGCCGCCAGGAACACCACGGCCGCAATCGCCACGCCAGCGACCAGCCACACCCATCCGGGTGTGCCCTGGCTGCTGCTGTTGCGTCGTGCCTGGTTTTTGCCGCGTCGTGCTGCCATGTGTACTGCGTCTCCTGATGCTTACATTTTTTCCGGGGCGCTGACGCCCAGGAGTTCGAGGCCGTTGGCCAGCACCTGGCGCGCGGCGCAGGCCAGGGTCAGCTTGGCGTTGCGATCCGCAGCGTCTTCCACCAGCACCGGCGTCCCGTGATACCACGTGTGGAACGCGTGCGCCAATTCACGCAGGTACTGCGCCACCAGATGCGGTTCCAGCGCCACGCCGGCCGCCTCCACCACTTCCGGGTACCGCGAGATCTCGTTCATCAGCAGCAGCGAGGCGTCGTCGGCCAGGCGGCCGAGGTTGGCCAGGCCATTGCCCTGTTCGTACACCAGGCCCTTCTCCTGTGCCTGGCGCAGCAGGCTGCAGACGCGGGCGTGCGCGTACTGCACGTAGAACACCGGGTTGTCGTTGCTCTGCTGGCGGGCCAGGTCGATGTCGAAGGTCAGCTGCGAATCGGGCTTGCGCGCGATCAGGAACCAGCGGGTGGCATCGCGGCCGGCCTCCTCGATCAGGTCGCGCAGGGTGAAGTAGCTGCCGGCACGCTTGGACAGCTTCACTTCCTCGCCGCCACGCATGACGGTGACCATCTGGTGCAGCACGTACTCCGGCCAGCCCTGCGGGATGCCCACTTCCATCGCCTGCAGGCCGGCGCGCACGCGTGCCAGCGAACCATGGTGATCGGCGCCGAGCTCGGTGATCGCGCGCTCGTAGCCGCGCTGCCACTTGGACAGGTGGTAGGCCACGTCCGGCACGAAGTAGGTGAAGGTGCCGTCGGACTTGCGCATCACGCGGTCCTTGTCGTCACCGAAGTCGGTGCTGCGCAGCCACAGCGCGCCACCTTCTTCATAGGTATGACCCGAGGCCTGCAGCTTGGCGACCGCTTCGGCGACTTTGCCGTCGGCGTACAGCGAGCTTTCCAGGAAATAGATGTCGAAGTCGACGCCGAACGCGGCCAGGTCCAGATTCTGCTCGTTGCGCAGGTAGGCCACGGCGAAGCGGCGGATCGCCTGCATGTCGTCCGGGTCCTTGGCACCGACCACGGTGCTGCCTTCCAGATCGACACTGGCGCCTGCCATGTAGGCGCGGGCGACGTCGGCGATGTATTCACCGCGGTAGCCACCCTCCGGCCAGCCATCCTGGTCCGGCGCGATACCCTTGATCCGTGCCTGGGTGGACAGCGCCAGGTTCTCGATCTGCACGCCGGCGTCGTTGTAGTAGAACTCGCGCTTGGCGTTCCAGCCGTTCGCATCGAGCACGCGTGCCACGCAGTCGCCGATCGCCGCCGCGCGGCCATGGCCGACATGCAGCGGGCCGGTCGGGTTGGCCGACACGTACTCCACGCCCACCGTGCGGCCATTGCCGGACAGGTTGCGGCCGTAGTCGTGGGCTTCCTTGATGACCGACGCGGCTTCACGCTGGTACGCGGCCGGCGCCAGGTGGAAATTGATGAAGCCGGGGCCGGCGATCTCGACCTTGCTGACGTCCTCGCTGCGCGGCAGCGCCTCGACCAGCGCCTGTGCCAGTGCGCGCGGATTGCTGCGCGCGGCCTTGGCCAGCAGCATCGCGGCATTGGTGGCGAAGTCGCCGTGGTCACGGGTCTTCGGGCGCTCGACCACGAAGTCCGGCGGCAGGGAGTCGGCGGGCAGGGTGCCATTGGCGCGCAAGGCTTCGATGCCTTGGCTGATCAGGGCGCGGAGGAGATTTTTCACGAGGCCTGCTGTGAGAATGAGCGGCGGAATCGCCCATTTTAGCGCAGATACCAGCGGCCACGCTGACCGAAACCTGCCTGTGGGGGCGACCGATGGCGCCTGGAGGGCGGGCGCTCAGCCGAACAGGCGGGGCTGGGGCGGCGACAGCAGGCCTCGTTCAGCAAACGAAACGGGGCGGCCCTCACCGACCACGAAGTGGTCCAGCAGGCGCACGTCCACCATCGCCAGTGCCTGCTGCAGTTCGTCGGTGATGCGGGTATCGGCGCTGGAGGGTTCCGGGTCGCCGGAAGGGTGGTTGTGGCTGAGGATCACCGCCGCCGCGTTGTGCAGCAGGGCGCGCCGCACCACTTCGCGGGGGTAGACCGGTGCGGCGTTGATGGTGCCGTGGAACAGTTCCTCGCAGGCGATCAGGCGGTGCCGGTTGTCCAGGAACAGGGCCATGAAGATCTCCCGGGCCTGCCCCCGCAGGCGGTGCTGCAGATAGCGGCCGACCGCGGCCGGGTTGTTGCCGACCGCTTCGCCGTGTTCCAGCTCGGCAGCCAGGTAGCGGTGGGCCAGTTCCAGCCCGGCAGCCAGCGTACAGCTGCGCGCCGGGCCGAGCCCGGGCAGGCGGGCCAGTTCACGCGCGGGGCGGTCCAGCAGCACCCGCAACGGGCCGTGCGCTTGCAGCAGGTCGCGCGCGGTCTGCACGGCATCGCGGCCACCGAACCCGGAGCCGAGAAACAGGGCCAGCAGTTCGGCGTCGGAAAGTGCCGTGGGCCCGCGCGCGATCAGCTTCTCGCGGGGGCGTTCCTGTTCGGGCCAGTCATGGATGGGCATGCCTGCATCATCGCCAGCCTGCGTGGCGGCTCCCATCGGTGCATACCGCAGCACCGGGTCGGAGGATGCCTCACCCGCGCCGGGTCTGCAGATAGTCGAACAGTTCCTGGTTGTTCTGCAGGCCCAGCTTGCGCTTGGCTTCGGCCTTCTGCCGGCTGATGGTCTTCGGGCTGCGCCCGCAACGCTCGGCGACGGCATTCACGCTGAGCCCGGCCGCCAGCAGATCCAGCACTTCCTGTTCGCGTGCCGACAGCGGCGACGGTTCGCGTGGAAACAGCAGGTCGCGCGCCTGCAGGTGGTGGCGCAGCTGCTGGGAGACGAAGACCTGCCCGGCCAGTGCGGCGTTCAGTGCCTGCGGCAGTTCGGCGAAATCGGCGCATTTGTCGACCAGCCCACTGATGCCCTCGCGCAGCAGTCCGTCCAGCAGCCCGGGATGGCGGGCGCCGGTCAGCACCACCACCGGCAGCCTGGGGTGACGCACGCGCAGCGCGTCGATCAGCTCTGGACCGTCCGGGCCGTCACCCGGCATCGACAGGTCGGTCAGCACCGCATCGCAGTCGTGGTGGTCCACCAGCTCCAGCAGCTGGGCGCCGTCACGTGCACTGCCGACGATGTCCATCAGGTGGGTCTGCAGCACGATACGGATGCCATGCAGGACCACGGGATGGTCGTCGGCAATGATGATGCGTGGATGCACGAGGCTCCTCGAAGGTCGAACAGGCCACGGCAGACGGCAGCCAATGCCTGATTCTGCAAAAGCGCAGACCCGTAGAGGTATAGGAAAGGTCCGAAACCGATGCCCGGCTGACCCAGGGTCAGGCGCAGCGCGCTCCATCTACTGATAGCTGTCCGCTATGTGCACCCTGCACCGGGACATTACCGACCATCGGGTAAGCTAGCGCCCTCGTTTGCACAGGAATTCCAGGTGGCTGACTCCCCCAACGCTTCCCCCGCGCAGGCCCGCGCGCTGGAAGGTCAGAAACTGCTGTTGTGCGTCGGAGGCGGGATCGCGGCCTACAAGGCCCTGGAACTGGTGCGGCGCCTGCGCGACGCCGGTGCCCAGGTGCAGGTGGCGATGACCGCCGGTGCCCAGCAGTTCGTCACTCCGCTCAGTTTCCAGGCCCTGTCCGGGCAGCCCACCCGCACCACGCTGTGGGACAGCGCCGCCGAACAGGCCATGGGCCACATCGAGCTGGCGCGCTGGGCCGACCGCATCGTGGTTGCCCCGGGAACCGCCGATCTGCTGGCCCGGCTGGCCCAGGGCCACGCCGATGACCTGGTCAGCACGCTGTGCCTGGCCAGTACCGCGCCGTTGACGATCTGCCCGGCGATGAACCATCGCATGTGGCTGCACCCGGCCACCCAGGCCAACATCGCCCTGCTGCGTCAGCGCGGCGCGCAGGTGATCGGCCCGGTCGATGGCCCGCTGGCCGAAGGCGAGTCCGGTCCGGGGCGTCTGGCCGAACCGGGCGACATCGTGGCCGCGCTGGCCGCCAATGGCAGCAGCGCGGCGTCCGTTGCCGCGCCGGAAACCCGCGCGCTGCAGGGCCTGCGCCTGCTGATCAGCGCCGGCCCGACCTATGAAGACATCGATCCGGTGCGCTATGTCGGCAACCGCAGCAGCGGCAAGATGGGCTTTGCCCTGGGCGCGGCCGCCGCCGCGATGGGTGCTCAGGTGGTGCTGGTCAGCGGCCCGGTACAGCTGCCGACGCCGCCCGGCGTGCAGCGTGTGGACGTGCGCTCGGCTGCGCAGATGCGCGATGCCGTGCTGAAGTCGCTGCCGGCCGACATCTATATCGGTGCCGCTGCAGTGTCCGACTACACGCCGCGCCAGGTCGCGCCGCAGAAGCTGAAGAAGACCGCCGACAGCCAGTCGCTGGTGATCGAACTGGTGCGCACGCCGGACATCCTTGCCGAGGTGGCTGCGCAGACGCAGTCGCTGAAGCTGGTGGTCGGCTTTGCCGCCGAAACCCACGACGTGGAGAAATACGCACGTGGCAAGCTGGTCGACAAGCGCCTGGACCTGGTGATCGCCAACCAGGTCGGCATCAGCGGCGGCGGTTTCGAGAGCGACAACAATGCCGCCACGGCCTTCTGGCAGGACGGTGAACAGGTATTCCCGGCCACCTCCAAGCGTGAGCTGGCCGAACAACTGCTGGCGCTGATCGCGCGGAGACTCCAGGCATGAACCAGGCTTTCACTTCCCAACCGCTGCAGGTCAAGCTGCTCGATCCGCGCTTCGGCGACAGCTGGCCGCTGCCGGCCTACGCCACCGAAGCCAGCGCCGGCATGGACCTGCGCGCGGCGCTGGATACCGCGCTGACCCTGCAGCCGGGCGACACCGCGCTGGTGCCCAGCGGCCTGGCCATCCACATTGCCGACCCGAACCTGTGCGCGGTGATCCTGCCGCGCTCGGGGCTGGGCCATCGCCACGGCATCGTGCTCGGCAATGGCACCGGCCTGATCGACGCCGATTACCAGGGCCCGCTGCTGATCAGCGTCTGGAACCGTGGCCGCGAGGCCTTCACCATCGAGCCGGGCGATCGCATCGCGCAGCTGGTGATCGTGCCGATTGCCCGCGTCAGCCTGCAGGTGGTGGATACTTTCACCGACAGCGTGCGGGGAACGGGTGGATTCGGCCATACCGGGGTGCGTTGACGGGGGACATCGATGAGCGGCATCGGGGAAGGACAGCGGGGACGGTCGTTGGGACGCAGTGCGCCACTACTGGGGGTGCTGCTGATCCTGCTGGCCGGCTGGTTCGGATGGAGCGCAGTGCAGCAATGGCGCCAGGAGGCCAACGGCCAGGCGCTGGAAGCTGCACGTGACCAGGCCGTGCAGGGCCTGCAGGAGGCCGCTGCCGGCCAGCTGAAGCAGCTGCAGCAGCAGCTGAAGAACGAGCGCGTGCAGCAGGCGCTGCAGGCCGGTGATGCCGCTGCGGCGGCACTCGCGGTCCGCGAGAGCTGGACCGGCGTCGAGCACGCCGAGGTACTGACGGCCGATCTGGCCAACGCCTACGCCGACCCGGCCGCCTTTGGCTATGCCCGATTGGCGCTGCTGGAAGCGGCATTGGCCGAAGGCAAGCCCAGCCTGCGCGTGGTCCGCGATGGCGGTGGCAATCGCCTGGGCCTGGCAGCGCCGGTTCAACTGGGCAGTCTCGGCCCGGCGGTGCTCTACGTGCGCCAGCCATTGCTGCGGCTGACCTCGCCGCTGGACCAGGTGAGTGCGCCATCGGCCGGTTTCCTTGGCCTGCGCCAGGGCGCGCATGACCTCGTCGCCCAGGGCGAAGCCGGCCTGGCCGAAAGCGCCGAAGCATTGGCGCGGCCGATTTCGGGGACGCCGTTGCGGCTGGTGGCCGCGGTACCCAATGTCGAACCTGGTCCGCTGGGCCTGGGTTCGCTGGCCAGCGCCATCGTTGCGCTGCTGCTGGCGTTCATCGCCGTGCTGCTGGTGGTGGGGCGCGGCCGCCTGCCGAAGTCGCTGCCGCTGCCGCGCCGGGCGACCGTGGCGGAAGCCGATCATGGCCCGACCCTGAGCGAGAGCCTGCAGATGGCGCCGCCGCCGGTGGCCGAGGCCAGCACAACTGAAAGTGCACCGCCGCCCCCGCCACCGGTTCCGGCCGAGGAACTGGCGGCCGGTATCTTCCGCGCCTACGACATCCGCGGCGTGGTTGGCAGTGAACTGACGCCGAAAACGGCGGCGCTGATCGGCCAGGCCATCGGCACCGTGGCCCTGGAGCAGGGCCTGCGCGAGGTGGTGATCGGCCGCGACGGCCGCCTGTCCGGCCCGGAACTGGCCGCAGGGTTGGCCGAGGGCCTGAGGCGCGCCGGTTGCGCGGTGATCGACATCGGCCTGGCACCGACCCCGGTCGTGTACTACGCCGCCTTCCATCTGCGTACCGGCACCTGCGTGGCGGTCACCGGCAGCCATAATCCGCCCGAGTACAACGGTTTCAAGGTGGTCATCGGCGGCGAGACGTTGTCCGGTGATGCCATCACCGATCTGTACCAGCGCATCGTCGAAGGCCGCCTGGTACAGGCCGCCGAGCCGGGCGATTACCAGCAGCGCGATGTCAGTGCCGACTACATCCAGCGCATCGCCGACGACGTGCAGCTGGACCGCCCGTTGAAGGTCGTGGCCGATGCCGGCAACGGCGTGGCCGGCGCGCTGGCGCCGCAGCTGCTGGAAGCGATCGGTGCGGAAGTCATCCCGCTGTACTGCGATGTCGACGGTACCTTCCCCAACCATCATCCCGACCCCAGCGAGCCGGCCAACCTGGAAGACCTGGTGCAGACGGTGAAGCGCTTCGGTGCCGATCTCGGCGTCGCCTTCGATGGCGACGGTGACCGCCTGGGCGTGGTCACCGGCGAAGGAAAGATCATCTATGCCGACCGCCTGCTGATGCTGTTCGCCGCCGACGTGCTGATGCGCAATCCGGGCGCGATGGTGATCTACGACGTGAAGTGCACCGGCAAGCTGTCCGACCACGTGCTGCGCAATGGTGGCAGCCCGCTGATGTGGAAGACCGGGCATTCGCTGATGAAGGCGAAGATGCGCGAGACCGATGCCGAGCTGGCTGGCGAGATGAGCGGCCACTTCTTCTTCAAGGAGCGCTGGTTCGGTTTTGACGATGGCCTGTATGCGGCTGCGCGCCTGCTGGAGATCCTGGCCCAGCGCGAGGAGACTCCGGACGAGGTACTGGCAGAGCTGCCGGAGATGGTGGCCACGCCGGAACTGAAGGTGCCGGTGGCCGACGGTACGCCGCACGCGCTGGTGGCGATGCTGGTGGCGGCGGCGCAGTCGCCGGACAACCCGTATGTGGGCGGTCGGTTGTCGACCATCGATGGCCTGCGCGTGGACTTCCCCGATGGCTGGGGCCTGGTGCGCGCCTCCAACACCACGCCGGTGCTGGTGCTGCGCTTCGAGGGCAATGACGAGGCGGCGCTGGAACGCATCCAGGCGCTGTTCCGCAGCCAGCTGCAGCCAGTGCTGGGCGACACCCCGCTGGGGTTCTGATTGATCGGGATTGGATCGATCGGGTAGTGCCGGCCGCTGGCCGGCAACCACAGGATGGTTCTGGGGTTCAGGAGGTTGCCGGCCAGCGGCCGGCACTACCCCTTGAACCGCAAGCCCACGCCCGGTTCGGTGAACAGGTAGCGCGAATCCAGCGCTGAATCGCCCAGCTTGTGCCGCAGCTTGCCGACCAGGATGCGCAGGTAGTGGGTGTCGTGCTGGTGGGTCGGTCCCCAGATCTCCTGCAGGATCTGCGGCTGGGTCACCACCCGCCCGGCGTTGCGCAGCAGCAGCGACAACAGCGCGTACTCCTTGCGGGTCAATGCGACGGGCTCGCCGTCGAGCGCCACTTCACGGCGCACCAGGTCCACATGCAGGTGGCCGTCGTCGAACACCGGCGGCGTGCCGTCGCTGGGCACGCTGCGGGTGCGCAGCAGCGCCCGCACCCGCGCCATCAGCTCCTGCGTGCCGAACGGCTTGGTCACGTAGTCGTTGGCGCCGGTGTCCAGCGCCCGTACCTTCTCGGCTTCGCCGGCGCGCACGGTCAGCATGATCACCGGCACCTGGCTCCACTGCCGCAGCTGTTCCAGCACCTCGTGGCCTTCCATGTCCGGCAGGCCGATATCCAGGATCACCAGATCCATGTCCTCGCTGGCGGCCAGTTGCAGGCCTTCCTGACCGGTGGCGGCCTGCCGTACCTGGTAGCCCTGCGCGCGCAGGCTGATGTCCAGGAACCGGCGGATCTGGGTTTCATCATCGATCACCAGCACGCGCGCGGCCGGTACGCTGGCATCAATCGGGGTCGGGCTCATCGTGGGAGGCTGGCTTGAGCAGGGGCAGGGTGATGCGGATCAGGGTACCGCGACCGTCGCGTCCGGGCAGCGCCTGCACGCTGCCACCATGTGAGCCGATCATGCCCTGGCAGATGGTCAGGCCCAGGCCGGTGCCGTGGCGGCCACGGTCACCGCGTTCGACGCTGTAGAACATGTCGAAGATGCGCGCACGCTCGTCGTCGGGAATGCCGGGGCCGGCATCGATCACGTCGATGCGCAGCTGGCCGTCCAGTTCACGCGCCTGCACCTGCACGGCAGCATCCGGCGGTGAGAACTTGGCCGCGTTTTCCATCACGTTGAACACCGCCTGTTCGACCAGCGCCGGGTGTACCCAGATCGGCCCCAGCGTAGCCGGAATGTCCAGCTCCAGCCGCACCTTGGGCTGGTAGCGCTGCAGGCGCCGTGCGGCCGAGCCGATCAGTTCGTCCACGCCGATCCAGTCGCGGTTGATCTTCAATCCCTCGTGGCCGAGGCGGGTCATGTCCAGCAGGTTCTGGATGTAGCGGTCCAGCCGTTCGCCCTCGACCAGGATGGTGTCGAGCAGGGCACGGCGATCGGCCGTATCCATTGCCGCACCGTAGCTGGCCAGGCTGTCGGCCGAGCCGATCATCGCCGCCAGTGGCGAGCGCAGGTCGTGCGACACCGAAGAGAGCAGCGCCGAGCGCAGTCGCTCGGTCTCGTTGCTGACGTGCGCCTGCTCCAGTTCGGCCACCAGCCGCGTGCGCAGCGCGGCCTGCGCGATGTCATCGACCATTGCTTCGGCCAGCTGCCGTTGTTCGGGCAGCAGGCGCGCCTGTGCGCCGGGCAGGTACAGGCCGGCCACGCCGATCGCGCGGTCCTCGCCATCCAGCAACGGCAGGAACCACCACTGCGCGCCGGCCAGGGTGTCGGTGAAGCGGCCACTGGGCTGGCCATGGCGCAGCGCCCAGTCGGCGGCGGCCAGGTCGGTGTCGCCGGGCTGGCTGCGGCCACCGGTTGCGGTATCGGCGCCGATCCGCAGCCATGCCGGCACGTCCATGGCCTGTTCCAGTGCATGCCGACCCGCCTGCGCCACCTCGCCGTTGCCGGCGGCACTGGCCAGTTGGCGGCCCAGCTGCTGGCGCGCACGCGCATGGCGGTTGGCTGCACGCAGCGCGATCACCTGCATGCGCAGGCGCGAGGCCAGGCGTCCGGCCACCAGCGCCGCGGCCAGGAACAGGAACACGGTGATCACGCCCTGGCGTGCACCGATGGCGAAGGTGAAGCGCGGCGCGATGAACAGGAAGTTGTAGGCGAGGAAGCACAGGATCGCCGCCATCACCGCCACGCTGGCGCGCGTGCGCGCAGCGACCAGCACCACCGCCACGATGAACACCATCGACAGGTCGGCCATGCCCACCCAGCGTTCGGCCAGCCATGCCACCGCACAGGCCAACGCGGTGGCGATCAGTGCCTGCGCCGGTTCGTAGCTGATGCCGCGCACCGGCGGCAGCAGGCCCTCGCGGCGCGAGCGCGCACGTGCCTGCGGGGTGCTGATGATGGTGATCTCGTAATGCGCGCCGCGCTGGATCAGCTGCTGGGTCAGGGTGCGGTTGAACATCCGCGCCAGCGGACGTTCTCGGGTCCGGCCGAGCACCAGGGTCGACACGCCGTTATGTGCGGCATGGTCGAGCAGGGCATCGGCGATGCTCGATCCGTGCAGTAGTTCGGCGTCGCCGCCCAGCCGCCGTGCCAGTGCGAAGGCCGCATCGATTTCGCGTCGGGTCGCGTCATCCTGGCGCCGGCCCTGAACGGTCACCACCGTCCACGGCGCGTCGCGGCGTTCGGCGATGCGTCGCGCCACCCGCACCAGGTACTCGCTCTGGCCGCCACCATCAATGGCCACCAGCACGCCACGCCGCAGCGGCAGGTTGCTCTCACCGCGTGCCGCCCGTGCTTCGCGCAGGCTGCTGTCGACGCGGTCGGCGGCTTCCTGCATCGCCAGTTCGCGCAGCGCGGTCAGGTTGGCCGGCGAGAAGAATGCCTGCAGGGCCTGTGCGGCCTGTTCGGGCACATAGACCTTGCCCTGCTGCAGGCGCGCGATCAGTTCGCGCGGCGGCAGGTCGACCAGCACGATGTCGTGCAGGCGGTCGAGCACGACATCGGGCACGGTCTCGCTGACCCGCACGCCGGTGATGCGCATCACCACATCATTGAGGCTTTCCAGATGCTGGATGTTGACCGTGGTCCAGACGTCGATGCCGGCGTCCAGCAGCTCCATCACGTCCTGCCAGCGCCGCTCATGGCGGCTGCCCGGCGCATTGCGATGGGCCAGTTCGTCCACCAGCACCAGCGCCGGATGCCGTGCCAGCACGGCATCCAGGTCCATCTCCTGCAGGGTGTGGCCGTGATAGGCCACTGCCTTCAGCGGCAGCTGTGGCAGGCCCTCCAGCAGCGCCTGGGTATCGGCGCGGCCGTGGGTTTCCACCAGGCCCACCACCAGGTCGACACCGCGGCGCAGCTGTTCCTGTGCGCGGGTCAGCATGGTGTAGGTCTTGCCCACGCCCGGCGCCGCACCGAGGAACACGGTCAGCTTGCCGCCGGCTTCGCGTTGCAGGCCTTCGACCAGGGCATCGGCCTGGCGGGTACGCGCATCAGTCATGGGTGCCATTGTGCGCGCAGCCGGTGCAGGCCGGCATCACGGTGCCTTGGCCGCGTGGTCCAGCGCGAAGTTCAGCGTCACCACGTTCACCCGCGGCTGGCCGAACAGGCCCCATTGGCGACCTTCGGTATGCGCCTGCACCAGTGCCTGCACGCGTTCCACCGGCAGGCCACGGGCGCGCGCCACGCGTGCCACCTGCAGCTGCGCCGCGGCCGGCGACAGCTGCGGATCCAGGCCACCGGCGGACTGGGTGACCAGGTCTGCCGGTACCTGCGCCGGGGTGACGCCTTCGCGCGCGGCCACCGCAGCGGTGCTGGCGGCAACACGCTCGGCCAGGGCCGGGTTGCTGCGCGCCATGTTGGAACCGGCCGCGGCCATCGGGTCGTAGTTGGCTGCCGACGGACGTGCCTGGAAGTAGCCGTCACCGGTGAACGGCTGCGACAGCCGCGCCGAGCCGCGTACCTGGCCGTTGCCATCGCGCAGCAGGCTGCCCTCGGCCTGGGTCGGGTAGGCCAGGCCGGCAAAACCGGTGGCGATACCGGCGTAGGCCGCACCGGCCAGCAGCAGGGTGGCCAGGCCCAGGCCGATCGCCGGGCGCCAGCTGGCGCCGTCCTGCAGGCTGGCCACGCGGGCCTCGGCTTTTGCTTCGCGGGACAGGGAGGTGGAGGTGGAAGCAGTACGGTTCATACGCCGAATACCAGGACAAGAAGAAGGTCGATCGCCTTGATCGCTGCGAACGGCAGCAGCACGCCGCCGAGGCCGTACACCAGCATGTTCCGGCGCAGCAGTGCGGTTGCAGTGGCCGGGCGGAAGCGCACGCCACGCAGGGCGAGCGGGATCAGGGCGGGAATCACCAGAGCGTTGAAGATCAGCGCTGCCAGCACCGCGTTGCGCGGGCTCGACAGCTGCATCACGTTCAAGGCGGCCATGGTCGGAACGGCCGCGGCGAACAGCGCCGGCAGGATCGCGAAGTACTTGGAGACGTCGTTAGCCAGCGAGAAGGTGGTCAGCGCGCCGCGGGTGATCAGCTGCTGCTTGCCTACTTCCACCACCGCCAGCAGCTTGGCCGGGTCCGAATCGAGGTCGACCATGTTGCCGGCCTCCTTCGCCGCCTGCGTACCGGAGTTCATCGCCAGACCGATGTCGGCCTGCGCCAGCGCCGGCGCGTCGTTGGTACCATCGCCGACCATCGCCACCAGGCGGCCACCGGCCTGTTCCTGGCGGATGCGTGCCAGCTTGTCTTCCGGGCGCGCTTCGGCGATGTAGTCGTCGACGCCGGCCTCGGCAGCGATCGCGGCGGCGGTCAGCGGGTTGTCGCCGGTGATCATCACCGTGCGGATGCCCATCGCCCGCAGCTGTGCGAACTTCTCGCGCATGCCGTGCTTGACCACGTCCGACAGCTCGATCACGCCCAGCACATGGCGGCCCTCGGCCACCACCAGCGGGGTGGCACCATTGCGCGCGACCTGCTCGACGCGCCCGGCCAGTTCCGCCGGCACGTTGCCGCCCAGCGCCTGCACGTGGGCACGGATCGCATCAGCGGCACCCTTGCGGATCTGCCGCCCATGTTCCAGGTCCACGCCGGACATGCGGGTCTGCGCACTGAACGCCAGGTACTCGGCGTGGTCCGGTTCGGCGGTAGCGCAGCCCTGTTCGCGCGCCAGGCGCACGATCGACTTGCCTTCCGGGGTCGGGTCGGCCAGCGAGGACAGCAGTGCCGCCTCGCGCAGCTGGCTGGCATCGATGCCGGCCAGTGGATGGAAGTGGCTGGCCTGGCGGTCGCCGTAGGTGATGGTGCCGGTCTTGTCCAGCAGCAGCACGTCGACGTCGCCGGCCACTTCCACCGCCTTGCCCGACTTGGCCAGCACGTTGGCGGCCAGCGCACGGTTCATGCCAGCGATGCCGATGGCCGGCAGCAGGCCGCCGATGGTGGTCGGGATCAGGCACACCAGCAGCGCGATCAGCAGCAGCGGGTCGACCTTGACGCCCACGGAGGCACCAATGGCCGGCAGCGTTGCCACCACCACCAGGAAGGTCAGCGTCATCGCCGCCAGCAGCAGGGTCAGCGCGATCTCGTTCGGGGTCTTCTGGCGGTTGGCGCCTTCCACCAGCGCGATCATCCGGTCCAGGAAGCTGTGGCCCGGTTCGGCGGTCACCCGCACGATGATCTGGTCGGACAGCACCTTGGTGCCGCCGATCACGCCGGAGCGGTCGGTACCGGCCTCGCGCAGCACCGGCGCCGATTCGCCGGTCACCGCGGCTTCGTTGATGGTGGCCAGGCCCTGCACGATCTCGCCATCGGCCGGCACCAGCTCACCGGCACTGACGATCACGTGGTCGCCCGGGCGCAGCTCGGCGGCCGGCACCTGGGTTTCGGCGGCGCCTGGCTGCGGCGCCGCCAGCCGGCGTGCCACCAGGTCCTGGCGGGCACGCCGCAGCGAGGCGGCCTGGCCACGGCCACGCGCTTCCGCTACGGCTTCGGCGAAGTTGCCGAACAGCACGGTCACCAGCAGGATCGCGGTCACCGCCAGGCCGAAGCCCAGCGGCGCGTTGCCGGTCAGGGTGACGATCGCGGCGACGATCGTGCCGGCCATCACCACCGCCATCACCGGGCTGCGCAGCAGATGCATCGGCGACAGCTTGAGAACCGCTTCGACCAGCGCACGGCGCAGGCCGGCGCCATCCAGCAGGGCAGGGCGCGCTGCATGGGTACTACGGGTTGAGCTTGCTTGGGTACTCATCAGGGTGTCCTTAGTGCAGTCCCAGGCTCAGGTGGTCGGCGATCGGGCCGAGTACCAGCGCCGGCATGAACTGCAGCACGGTCAGGATGACGATCACCGAGACCAGGGTCAGGGCGAAGGTCGGGGTTTCGATCTGCAGGCTGCCGGCAGATTCCGGCGCCTGGCGCTTGGCGGCCAGCTGTGCGGCCACCACCAGCGGAATGATCAGCAGCGGGAAGCGGCCCAGCAGCAGCACCAGCGAGCAGCTCAGGTTCCACCACAGCGTGGCGTCGCCCAGCCCTTCGAAGCCCGAGCCGTTGTTGGCGTAGGCCGAGACGTACTCGTAGAAGACCTGGCTGATGCCATGGAAACCGGGGTTGGAGGTGCCGGCCAGGCCGGGCACGGCCAGGGTGATTGCGGTGAACACCAGCAGGGTGATCGGCTGCAGCAGCACCAGCAGGGCCAGCAGGCGTACCTGTGGCGTCTCCAGCTTGCGGCCGAACAGTTCCGGCGTGCGCCCGGTCATCAACCCGGCCAGGAACACACCCAGCAGCAGGTACACGATGAACTGCTGCAGGCCACAGCCGATGCCGCCCCAGATCGCGCTGACCAGCATGTTGACCATCGCGATGCCACCGCTCAGCGGCGCCAGCGAATCGTGCATGCCGTTCACCGAGCCGTTGGAGACCTGGGTGGTCACCGCCGCCCACAGCGCGGTGCCATCGGCGCCGAAGCGCACTTCCTTGCCTTCCATCAGCAGCGGCGTGGCGGCGCTGGCGCTATGTCCTTCGCTCCACATCATCGCGCCGGTGGAAAGCAGCGACATGCCCAGCATGCAGCTGAACACCAGGGCGCCGAAGCGACGTCGGCCGGTGAACGCACCGATCATGAAGATCACTGCCATCGGCACCAACAGGATGCCGACGATTTCCAGCGCATTCGACAGCGGGGTCGGGTTCTCCAGCGGGAAGCTGCTGTTCGGGCCGTACCAGCCGCCACCGTTGGCGCCCAGCTGCTTGGCCGCGACCATCGCCGCGACCGGGCCCAGCGGCAGCTTCTGTTCGGCCATGCCGGCGCTGGCGTCGATCGGCGTGGCCTGCGGCCCACCGGTCATCGTCGACGGCACGCCCTGGCTGGTCAGCAGCAGGGTCCACACCAGGCACAGCGGCAACAGGAAGCGCACGCACAGGCGCACCACGTCCACGTAGTAGTTGCCCACCGCCACCTGGCGGTCATCACCGGGACCATTGGCCGCTGCGGCCTGCGGCGAACGCGCGAACAACGCGCGCAGTGTGGCCACCGCCAGTGCCAGGCCCATCATCGGCGTCACCACCTGCAGGCCGGTGATGCCGGTCATCTGCGAGAGATAGGACAGCTGCGCCTGACCCGAATAGTGCTGCTGGTTGGTGTTGGTCAGGAACGAGATCATCGTGTGCAGCGCGGTGTCCCAGCGCATGTTCGGGATCTGGTCCGGATTCAGTGGCAGCCAGGCCTGGGTCATGAACACCGCCTGGGTCAGTACCGCGACCACCACGTTGCTCAGGACGAAGGCCAGCACGTAGCCGCGCCAGGACATCGAGCGCGACGGATCGACCCCGAACACCCTGTACAGCGGTTTCTCGATCCAGTGGAACAGCACGTCGACCTTCATCGGCGTGCCACGCATCACGCGGGCCAGGTACAGGCCCAGCGGCCACGCCAGCAGCAGGCTGGCGGCAATAATCACAAGCATCTCAGTCATGGCCGGCTCCGCTCAGAACGACTCGGGCCGCAGCACGACATAAAGGAGATAGGCGGCGGCGACCAGCACCAGCACGCCACACAACAACGACAGCCAGGGGGACATTGCAATAGCGTCCTGGTGGAACCCCTCCACCTCAGGCCGTCATCGTCGTCCTGCCCCCCATAAACGCACTACGCGCCGGACCGGGCCGACGCGTAAAGAGTGCATAAATTCCGTGGGCCAATCCGTAACCAGGCCCTGGGTAGCGCCGGGCCATGCCCGGCGACGGGAGCGTGGTCAGCCCGCCGGAGCCTGGCTCGCCGGCACCAGCCCCTTCAGCTCGCGATAGCGCTGCAGGGTGCTGTCGATCTCGGCCTTCAACGCCTGCTGCTGCTGCAGGAACCCGGCTTGCAGCCGTTGCTGCGACTGCAGCTGCACGTGCCGCTGGCGGATCGCCTCGGCCTGCTTGTCGGCCACCTTGCCACCGGCCAGTTCGCGGTCACCTGCGGCCGCCAGCAGCGCCACCAGCGACTCACGCAGGCTGGTGACGTTGTACTCGGCGGTCTTCAGGTTGTTGTCCAGCACTTCCTGGCGCTCGGCGAACACCCGGCGCAGGTCGTCCTCGCTGCCATAGGTGGTCAGCATCGCCTGCTCGGTGCGCTGGCGGGTCTGCGCGGCCATCAGGTCCAGCTGCTGCTGCGCCGCCTCCGTGCTGGCGGCGGCGCGCTCTTCGTCGGTCAACGCGCGCTGGACCTGCGCATTGCGCAGGCCACTCTTCGCGTTGAACTCCTCGCGGGCATGGTTGACCGCGTCGGCCGGCAGCGAATCACTGCAGATCCGCTCCTTGCCCTCGTTCCAGCAGTACAGCTTCTTTTCCGTCTTGCCGCTGTCGCGCGACTGCGCCGGTACGGTGAACGGCACGGCCAGCAGCAGGCCGGCAAAGAGCACAGCAGGAACTCGGGACATGACCTTTCCCCTGGGTCGGTCAGCGGATCGAACGGACGCCGTACTGGGCCCGGTAGGCTTCCAGCGGCTGCCGGTAACCCACAAGTTCCGGGTTGCCGGAGGCGAAATCAAGCAGATCGGCCAGCGATGCCACGGCGATCACCGGAATGCCGGCTTCCTCGGCCACCGACTGCGCCGCCGAACGGCGATCGGTTTCCGAAGCGATCTCCTGGCGGTCCAGCGCCACCACGATGCCGGCCGGGGTGCCACCGGCGGCGCGGATGATGCCCAGCGCTTCACGGATCGCGGTGCCAGCGGTGATCACGTCGTCGACGATCAGCACGCGCTTGCCATTCATGTCGGCGCCGATCAGCTGGCCGCCTTCGCCGTGATCCTTGGCTTCCTTGCGGTTGAACGACAGCGGCAGGTCGCGGCCACGCTGGGCCAGCTCGCAGGCCATCGCGGTGGCCAGCGGAATGCCCTTGTAGGCCGGGCCGAACACCACGTCGTACTTGATCCCGGTGGCATCGATGGCATCGGCGTAGCAGGCGCCGAGCTGCGACAGCAGCGAACCGGAGTCGAAACGACCGGCGTTGAAGAAATAGGGGCTCAGCCGGCCGGACTTGAGGGTGAACTGGCCGAAGCGCAGGGCGTCGGCGGTCAGGGCCAGCTGCAGGAAACGGTGGCGGTGGTCGCTCATCAAAACTCGATTCATCTTCATTTGGAGCACAAATCCTAATCCAGCTGGGCGTTTCGCGCTCGTCCGGGGCCCTGTGAAGGGTGTCGCGGCCCGGCCTGGCGGACTGCGCAGCCCCGCGGGCAACCGGTATGCTTGCCCGGTTTCCCGCCGCAGGTCCCCCGCATGCGCATCATCAGTTTCAACGCCAATGGCATCCGTTCCGCCGCGACCAAGGGCTTCCTCGACTGGTTCCGGGCCCAGGACGCCGACGTCCTGTGCATCCAGGAGACCAAGGCCCAGGAAGACCAGCTGACCGACCCGATGTTCCGCCCGGACGGCCACCACTGCTTCTACCGCGACGCCATCACCAAGAAGGGCTACAGCGGTGTGGCGATCTACAGCAAGCGCGAGCCGGACCAGGTGATCACCTCGCTGGGCTGGGCCCCGTTCGACGACGAAGGCCGCTACATCGAGGCGCGCTACGGCAACCTCAGCGTGGTCTCCTTCTATATTCCGTCGGGCAGCTCGGGCGACCTGCGCCAGGGCTTCAAGTTCGAAGTAATGGAATGGCTGCGGCCGATCCTCGAGGAGTGGGCGCGCAGCGGCCGCGACTACGTGCTGTGCGGCGACTGGAACATCGTGCGTTCGGCGCTGGACATCAAGAACTGGAAGTCCAACCAGAAGAACTCCGGCTGCCTGCCGGAAGAGCGCGACTGGCTCAATGCCCTGTGCGCCGACCATGGCCAGGCCACCGATGTCGCCGCCGGCCGTGGCTGGGCCGATGCCTACCGCCTGCTCAACCCCACCGGCGAGGACTACACCTGGTGGAGCAACCGTGGCGCCGCCCGTGCCAACAACGTCGGTTGGCGCATCGACTACCAGTTCATCACCCCGGGCCTGCGTGACCGCCTGCGCAGCTGCTCGATCTACCGCGACGAGCGCTTCTCCGACCACGCGCCGTTCATCGTGGACTACGACCTGTGACCGAGGCTGCCAAGCCGCGTCGGCCGTGGCAGCAGGTGGTGTCCAACCTGAGCCAGCGCAAGGTGCTGGCGATGCTGCTGCTCGGCTTCAGTTCCGGCCTGCCGATCTATCTGGTGGGCAACACGCTCGGCTTCTGGATGCGCAAGGAAGGCATCGAGCTGAGCACGATCGGTTTCCTGTCATGGGTCGGGCTGGCCTACACCATGAAGTTCCTGTGGGCGCCGATCGTTGATAAGACCGACGTGCCTCTGTTCGGTCGCTTTGGCCGCCGCCGTGGCTGGATGCTGCTGTCGCAGCTGGTCGTGGTGGTGGGCCTGGTCGGCATGGCGCTGGTCCAGCCCAAGGGGGGCCAGATCCAGTTCCTGGGTATCGCCTGGCAGCACATCGTCGTGTTCGGCGTGATGGCCGTGATCGTGGCGTTTGCTTCGGCCACCCAGGACATCGTCATCGATGCCTGGCGCATTGAAAGTGCTGACAACAGCGAGCAGCTGGGCCTGCTGACCTCATCCTCGGCGCTGGGCTATCGCACTGCGTTGCTTGTGACCGATGCGCTGATCCTGATCATCGCGGCCCGTGTCGGCTGGCAGGTCTCGTACGAGATCATGGCCGTCCTCATGGCGCTTGGCGTGGTGGCCGTGGTCATGGCCCGTGAGCCCGCGCGGGAAGTGGCTGCCGTGCAGGCTCAGGCGACCTCGCTGTGGACGCCGCGGGGCCTGTTCGACGCCGTGGCGGGGCCGTTCATCGCCTTCGTCCGCGAGCATCGTAGTGGTGCGATCCTGATCCTGGTGGCCATCAGCGTCTATCGCATGGCCGACTTCGTCATGGGGCCGATGGCCAACCCGTTCTACGTCGATCTCGGCCTGGACGAGGACACCGTTGGCGCTGTGCGAGGCTCGGTGGGTCTGGTCGCGACCTTCGTCGGCATTGCTGCGGCGGGCCTGGTCTCGGTGCGCTGGGGAGTGCTGGCGGCGCTGATGGTGGGTGCCGTGCTGGGTCCGGCCTCCAACCTGGCGTTTGCCTGGCTGGCCTATTCGGGCCCGGACACCACCCATTTCGCCGTGGCCATGGCAATCGACAACTTCGCCAGCGGTTTCGCCGGTACGGCGCTGATCGCCTATATGTCGAGCCTGACCAGCATCGGATACACCGCAACCCAGTACGCGCTGCTGAGTTCGTTCTACGCGATGCCAGGCAAGGCGCTCAAGGGGCTCTCGGGGTGGTCGGTACAGACGCTCGCACAGGGCCGGACGCTGCTGGAAGGCTACGCGCTGTTCTTCGTCGGTACCGCGCTGGTGGCGATCCCGGTGGTGATCCTGTGCGCCCTGCTGATCCTGCAGCAGCGTCGTCGCCAGGCCGCAAGCGCCACCTGATTGCCTGCCCGCCCGGTCTGCGGGATCATCGCCCCCGACGCGCCGAGGGGGCGGTGCCTTGCGAACGGGGAAGTGAGCATGGCCGACGTTGTGCTGCGGGACCTGGACCCGCTGCTGCTGGAACGTATCCGACGTGTCGCGGTTGCCCGCGGCTGGACCCACGAACAGACCTGCGCCGCCTTGCTGGAGCAGGGCCTGTTCAGCAGTGAACTGGAGGTCCGCTCCGGCTTCGGCGATCCCGAAGTGGACGCGCTCTCCGACGCCATCGCCGCCCTGCAGGCCCTGCCCGCAGGGCAGGGCTTCGATTAGTGCCCATGTAGCGTCGAGCCACGCTCGACCGCCGTTCCCGGTAGATCCACGCCATGCGTGGATGACCACCTCACGCCAGGTGGATCGCCCCCAGGATCCGCGGCCCCGTCGCCCCGGTCACGCTCGGCAGGTTGCCGGCCAGCCCGTCCATCGTCCGCTGCGCCAGCCAGGCGAAGCCCATCGCTTCCACGTACTCCGGGTCCAGCCCATGCACCGCGCTGGACTCCACCTGCACCCCCGGCAGCCGTGCAGCCAGCCGCTTCATCAGCTGCCGGTTGCGCACCCCGCCGCCGCAGACCAGCAGGCGCCGGGTCTGCGGCTGCTGCGCCAGCAGCGCATCGGCCACCGTCGCCACAGTCAGCTCCAGCAGGGTGGCCTGCACATCGGCGGCAGCGTACTGGCCTTCGCCCATGTGGGCCTCGGCCCAAGCCAGGTGGAACTGTTCGCGGCCGGTGCTCTTCGGCGGCGGCAGCGCGAACCACGGCTCCGAACGCCAACCCGCCAGCAGGCTCTCGTCCACCGCGCCACTGGCGGCATACGCGCCGTCGGCATCAAAGGTGCGGCCGGTGTGGCGCTGGCACCAGGCATCCATCAGCGCGTTGGCCGGGCCGGTATCGAAGCCACGCACCGCGCCTTCGCGCGGGATCAGGGTCAGGTTGGCGATCCCGCCCAGGTTGAGCACGGCGCGGTCTTCATCAGCCGTGCCCAGCATGCCGAGGTGGAAGGCCGGCATCAGCGGCGCACCATGGCCTCCGGCTGCCACGTCGCGGCGGCGGAAATCACACACCGTGGTGATCCCGGTCAGCTCGGCGATGCGGTTGCCGTCGCCCAGCTGTACGGTGAAGGCCGGATTGGCCAGCGGGCGATGGCGCACGGTCTGGCCGTGCGAGCCGATCGCGCGGACCTGGCTGCGGTCCACGCCGGCCTCGGCCAGCAGTTGATTGGCGGCTTCAGCGAAGCTGATCGCGATCCGCGCGTCCAGTTCGCCCAGCTCCTCCAGCGAGTCCAGCGGGCCCCCTTCGCCCAGTGCCACCAGCCGCGCCCGCAGCACCGGCTCCCAGCGGGCGGTCAGGCCATGCACGAAGCGGCAGCCACCAATGGCGGGGAACTGCACCAGTGCGGCATCGATGCCGTCGGCGCTGGTGCCCGACATCAGGCCAAGGTACAGGGGGGCGTCGCTGTCGGCAGTTGTATTCATGGCAGGCATAAAAAAAGGACGCGGCAAGCTTGGGCTGCCGCGTCCTTCTTCGTCAACGCAGGGCTCAGCCGCGCTTGCGGCCGGTTGCCTGTTTGTCCTTGGCGCTGGCAACCTCGGGGGCGGCCTCGTCGCGGCTGGTCGGTGCCGGGCTGGCGTCGGCGTAGATCAGCTTCTCCATGCCCTGGATGCGGGCCATCGCCGGTGCGGTCTGCGCGCGGAAGGCGACCAGCTCGGCGCCCTTCAGCGGCTCCGGCGGCGGCATGGTCACGGTCAGCGGGTTGCGGTGCTCGCCGTTGACGCGGAATTCGTAGTGCAGGTGCGGGCCGGTCGCCAGGCCGGTAGAGCCGACATAGCCGATCACCGTGCCCTGGGCCACACGCTGGCCGGTCTTGATGTTCGCAAAGCGCGACATGTGGCCGTACAGGGTGGTGTGGCCGCGGCCGTGGTCGAGGATCACCACGTTGCCGTAGCCGCGCTGCACCCCGGCGAACTGCACGCGGGCGTCGCCGGCGGCCATGATCGGGGTGCCGGTGCGCGCGGCGTAGTCCACGCCCTTGTGCATGCGCATCTTGCCCAGCACCGGGTGCTTACGCGCGCCAAAGGTCGAGCTCAGCCGTGCGAACGGGATCGGCATGCGGATGAAGCTCTTCTTCAGCGAACGGCCGTTGATGTCGTAGTACTCGGACTTGCCGTTGCGGTCGAAGCGGAAGCCGGAATAGGTCTTGCCACCGGTGGTGAAGGTCGCCGCCAGGATCTTGCTGGTGTCCACCTTCTCGCCTTCGCGCCAGGTTTCATCCATCACCACGCTGAAGCGGTCGCCCGGCTGCAGGTCCTTCGAGAAGTCGATGTCGTACTTGAAGATGTCGTCGGTCATCGTCGCGATCGCCGACGGCGACAGCCCGGCCCGGCGCGCCGCGGCGTACAGCGAGCTGGTGATCTCGCCGCTGGTGACCACGGTGCGCGTGGAGGTCTCGCGTTTGGTCACCTTCTCCTTGATGTCGTCGCCGGACAGGCTCAGCTCGACCCGGTTGTCGGCATCGCGGTCGAAGCGGATGCTGCGCAGGTCGCCGGACAGCGGCATGTCGAAGGCGATCTCGGCACCCGGGCGCAGCTTGGTCAGCGCCTCGCGCGCACCCGGATGGTCCAGCACCCGGTGCAGGGTGGTAGCCGGGATGCCGGCCTTGTCGAACAGGTCGCTCAGGGTCTGGCCGCGCTGCACGCGCAGCACCTGCCAGCTGTCACCGGGCACCTGCTGCTGGCGGGCCATGGTCAGCGGCGGCAACGGCAGCGCCAGGCTGGTATGGCTGTCGGCGAAGGGCGCATCGATGGTGTGCGAGAAGCCGGGAACGATCGTCGCCACCAGGGCGCCGATGGTCGCGAACAGGCTGGCATGCATCCAATGGCGGCGGGTCCAGCGCTCATTGAAGGCGGCGGGAAGATGTTGCCTGAGCTTCCGATGCAGGGCGTTGTCGTGCAGGACGTGGAGGCGTTCCTGGAAGCGCTGCTTGCGTGCGCGCCCTTGTTCGGAATTGTGCATCGGCGGTTTTTTCCTGGCAGCCCGGGAGCGCGGGCCTGATCGCCGGTTACCATAGACACCTGAGAAAACCGCGTCAAACCCTTGTGCCCATTGGCTTTTGTGAAGCCAATCGGGTTAACTTTGCTTTAACACCCCACACAAGAATCGGCGTTGCCGGGAGTAGTCACGTGTCCTCGATTGAAGAAGCCCTTGCCCTGATCGGCCGTGGTGCCGACGAGATCCTCAAGCTCGAGGATCTGCGTGCGCGCCTGCAGGAAGGCCGCCCGCTGCGGATCAAGGCCGGCTTCGACCCCACCGCACCGGACCTGCACCTGGGTCATACGGTGCTGCTGAACAAGATGCGCCAGTTCCAGGACCTCGGCCACCAGGTCATTTTCCTGATCGGCGACTTCACCGGCATGATCGGCGATCCGTCAGGCAAGAGCCTGACCCGCAAGCCGCTCAGCAAGGACGACGTGCTGGCCAATGCCCGTACCTATGAAGAGCAGGTGTTCAAGGTGCTGGACCGCAACCGTACCGAAGTCCGCTTCAACTCGGAGTGGTTCGGCAAGATGGGCGCGGCCGACATGATCCGCCTGGCCGGCCAGCACACCGTGGCGCGCATGCTCGAGCGCGACGACTTCGCCAAGCGCTATGCCGCCCAGCAGTCCATCGCCATCCACGAGTTCCTGTACCCGCTGGTGCAGGGTTACGACTCGGTGGCCCTGGAAGCCGACGTCGAACTCGGCGGCACCGACCAGAAGTTCAACCTGCTGATGGGCCGTGGCCTGCAGGAACACCACGGCCAGAAGCCGCAGGTGGTGCTGACCATGCCGCTGCTGGAAGGCCTGGACGGCGTCAACAAGATGTCCAAGTCGCTGGGCAACTACATTGGTATCAGCGAGCCGGCCATCGACATCGTCACCAAGACCATGAAGGTGGACGACACCCTGATGTGGCGCTGGATCGAGCTGCTGTCCTTCGACATCAGCCAGGCCGAAGCCGTACAGCTGCGCGAGCAGGTGGCCAATGGCGGCCTGAACCCGCGCGTGGTCAAGCTGCGCCTGGCGCGTGAACTGGCGACCCGCTTCCATGACGCCGCAGCGGCCGAACAGGCGGTTGCCGGTTGGGAAGCGGCGGTGACCGGGCAGGGCGACATCACCCAGCTGCCGCTGCAGGACGTGGCGATCCCGGCCGAAGGCCTGCGTATCGCCGCACTGCTGACCGCGGCCGGCCTGACCCCGAGCAACTCCGAAGCCAACCGCAAGCTCAAGGAGCGCGCGGTGAAGGTGGACGGCGAAGTCGTGGAAGATGGCCAGCAGGTGCTGCAGCCGGGCTTCGAAGGCCTGCTGCAGGTCGGCAAGCGCACCTTCGCCCGCGTGCGCCTGGTCGCTGCCTGACACCAGGGAAGGGCCGGCGCAGCCGGCCCTTCCTTATGCTCTTGTAGAGCCAAGCCCACGCTTGGCTGCGCTTCGTGGGTTCCTACCGCAGCGCGATGGATGAACGGATGCAACATCCGTTGAAAAAAATCGCCACACCCCCTTCACAAATGATGCGAATGGGGACATACTTCTCTTCCCCCGTCGCAGGGGTCGCCACCAAGGGGCTTCAGCGACAACAGGGCGCCCACCACCGCCGAACGAGATGATCGAACGAAGGTGTTGACGGACTGAAAAAGTCTGGCATAATGGGCGGCTCGCTACGAAGGAAACTTCGCAGCACACGGGAACGGCGCTGAGGCCACTTCCCCAGATCTTTGAAAGTATGCGCAGGTATCTTGTGAAGGCGCCTGCAGGAAGGATGATTGTCCATCTTGCAGACGTTTGATCAAGCAACTATTAATTGTTTTAAAGCAAG
>NZ_CM151224.1:360000-362500 GCF_056482945.1 Stenotrophomonas sp. 62841_Sma
GGGGACCATCCTCCAAGGCTAAATACTACTGACCGACCGATAGTGAACCAGTACCGTGAGGGAAAGGCGAAAAGAACCCCGGAGAGGGGAGTGAAATAGAACCTGAAACCGTGTGCGTACAAGCAGTAGGAGCTCCGCAAGGAGTGACTGCGTACCTTTTGTATAATGGGTCAGCGACTTACTGTTCGTGGCAAGCTTAACCGTATAGGGGAGGCGAAGGGAAACCGAGTCTGATAAGGGCGCATAGTCGCGGGCAGTAGACCCGAAACCGGGTGATCTAGTCATGCCCAGGGTGAAGGTGCGGTAACACGCACTGGAGGCCCGAACCCACTCCCGTTGCAAAGGTAGGGGATGAGGTGTGATTAGGAGTGAAAAGCTAATCGAACCCGGAGATAGCTGGTTCTCCTCGAAAGCTATTTAGGTAGCGCCTCATATGTATCCTCTCGGGGGTAGAGCACTGTTATGGCTAGGGGGTCATCGCGACTTACCAAACCATTGCAAACTCCGAATACCGAGACGGACTGTATGGGAGACACACGGCGGGTGCTAACGTCCGTCGTGAAAAGGGAAACAACCCAGACCCACAGCTAAGGTCCCAAATTCACTGCTAAGTGGAAAACCATGTGGAAAGGCACAGACAGCCAGGAGGTTGGCTTAGAAGCAGCCACCCTTTAAAGAAAGCGTAATAGCTCACTGGTCGAGTCGGTCTGCGGGGAAGATTTAACGGGGCTAAGCAGTGAACCGAAGCTTGGGGTGCATAACTTTGTTATGCGCGGTAGAGGAGCGTTCCGTAAGCCGTTGAAGGTGGATTGAGAAGTCTGCTGGAGGTATCGGAAGTGCGAATGCTGACATGAGTAACGATAATGCGGGTGAAAAACCCGCACGCCGAAAGCCCAAGGTTTCCTTGCGCAACGTTAATCGGCGCAGGGTGAGTCGGCCCCTAAGGCGAGGACGAAAGTCGTAGTCGATGGGAAGCAGGTTAATATTCCTGCACCTCGCGTAAGTGCGATGGAGGGACGGAGAAGGTTAGGTGTACCAGGCGTTGGTTGTCCTGGGGAAAGGCGGTAGGTTTGGATCTTTGGCAAATCCGGGATCCTTCAAGACCGAGCACCGAGACGAGCCTTTAAGGCGAAGTCACTGATACCACGCTTCCAGGAAAAGCTCCTAAGCTTCAGCTTACGCAGACCGTACCGTAAACCGACACAGGTGGGTAGGATGAGAATTCTCAGGCGCTTGAGAGAACTCGGGTGAAGGAACTAGGCAACATGGCACCGTAACTTCGGGAGAAGGTGCACCCTTTTTGGTGGCTCGTGCGAGCTATAGCTGAAGAGGGTCGCAGTAACCAGGCCGCTGCGACTGTTTATCAAAAACACAGCACTCTGCAAACACGAAAGTGGACGTATAGGGTGTGACGCCTGCCCGGTGCTGGAAGGTTAATTGATGGGGTCAGCCGCAAGGCGAAGCTCTTGATCGAAGCCCCAGTAAACGGCGGCCGTAACTATAACGGTCCTAAGGTAGCGAAATTCCTTGTCGGGTAAGTTCCGACCTGCACGAATGGCGTAACGACAGCGGCGCTGTCTCCACCCGAGACTCAGTGAAATTGAAATCGCTGTGAAGATGCAGCGTTCCCGTGGCAAGACGGAAAGACCCCGTGAACCTTTACTATAGCTTTACACTGAACGTTGAGTTCGTCTGTGTAGGATAGGTGGGAGGCTATGAAACTGTGGCGCTAGCTGCAGCGGAGCCATCCTTGAAATACCACCCTGTCGTGCTTGACGTTCTAACCTGGGCCCATTATCTGGGTCGGGGACCGTGTATGGTGGGTAGTTTGACTGGGGCGGTCTCCTCCTAAAGAGTAACGGAGGAGCTCGAAGGTACGCTCAGCGCGGTCGGACATCGCGCACTGTGTGCAAAGGCATAAGCGTGCTTGACTGCAAGATCGACGGATCAAGCAGGTAGGAAACTAGGACTTAGTGATCCGGTGGTTCTGTATGGAAGGGCCATCGCTCAACGGATAAAAGGTACTCCGGGGATAACAGGCTGATACCGCCCAAGAGTTCATATCGACGGCGGTGTTTGGCACCTCGATGTCGGCTCATCACATCCTGGGGCTGTAGTCGGTCCCAAGGGTATGGCTGTTCGCCATTTAAAGTGGTACGCGAGCTGGGTTCAGAACGTCGTGAGACAGTTCGGTCCCTATCTGCCATGGGCGTTGGAGATTTGAGAGGGGCTGCTCCTAGTACGAGAGGACCGGAGTGGACGAACCTCTGGTGTTCCGGTTGTCACGCCAGTGGCATTGCCGGGTAGCTATGTTCGGAAGCGATAACCGCTGAAAGCATCTAAGCGGGAAGCGCGCCTCAAGATGAGATCTCCCGGGGCACAAGCCCCCTGAAGGAACCATGTAGACTACGTGGTTGATAGGTCAGGTGTGTAAGTACAGCAATGTATTGAGCTAACTGATACTAATGATCCGAGAGGCTTGACCATATAACCTCAAGTT